>CAYYLL010000040.1:0-22997 GCA_964472525.1 uncultured Thioalkalispiraceae bacterium
GTTCCTTTATGACGATACAACCATCAGACCATGCTGCATTATTACCCATATGAATGAATATACCACGACGATTCGTTTGTTTATCGGGCAGATATATACCTTCGCGTTTTTTACCAAATGAATTTTTCTTAGTTAACATATGGGTTGCCGAGCAACCTATATATGTTTTGCAACTATTGGTTTTGCCAATTCAAACCAACATTGTGTATTTACTGAAACGTTACCATTCTTGTATGTTAATGTCCCAGTTCCTTTTAAGATGTTTCTGTTTATTTCGATTAAATATGCCATTGCTTCTCCTTTTTTAATTCTAACGACAAGTTAAATGACAACCAACCGCGATAGTGATTTAAACGCCTTGTATAGGTTTTTTCACTTAACAATTTTTACTACATCTGCAGTTTGTTTATTTATATTATTTTCTGTTCTGTTCATAATAGAATTACATTCTTCTTCAGTTATTACTTTTTCGTCCACTAAAAATGATAAATTATTGAAATAAATTTCTAACTTTTCACTGATACTAAGTCTTGGATTTAACTTTACAGAATTAATTCTATCTACAAGTTCATTAATAAATTTTTCGTAATCTTCTTTTTTGGGACTATTCAGCCAGAATAAAATTGCATTTTCTCCATTATTATAATACTTCACTATAACTTGTTTAAATGATTTTCGAAAATATTCAATAAAACAAAAAAGAGCAGGAATAATGAAAAATAGTGCAAACATTGTTACGCCTGGCTCACGTAAATTATATGCATTTACAAAAATTGGGATCGAAGATAAAAATAACAGCACTCCAAATAATAGGTACTTTATTTCTCTATGATCAATTTGTATGAAATTCGGATCTAAATCAAAAAGACTAATCGTTTCCTCATTTGAAGAAACAATTGAAGCATACCGTACGTTTATTTCTTTATTTTCAGTAAACATAAATATTCTTTTACCTGAAAGAAATTTTTCTGGATTAAACTTTGGTTTTTACTCATAACTTCTTCCTTTTACTTATAACGTTTTTCTAAGGGGCAACCAATTGTGAGCAAAGCGATCGGTTGGTTGCCCCAACGAACAAAGTGAGTGATCTTGAGATTGTTAGAACTAATAACTCTACTCCTCGCTGATCGAAATAACTTTACCATTTATTTTTTCAATTTCAATAATACATTTTTTCAAAAGCTTATCTACTTCCGTTCCTTTTAGAGAGCCTTCGCCTATTTTTTTATGATTGGAAGTTCATCGCCAGGGTTCATGATTTTTGCGAACTTTGGAGTTGTTCCATAATATTTCGCAGTTAACTCTTCATTGTCTTTTGATATTGTGACAGTGAATCTTGCAACTTTAGTTTCGAGAACGTAAGTTTTTACAATTTCCATATGATTTCTCCTAAGTTCTAACGTTTAGCATTTGCGGCATTTCGGCGTTGCTGTTTTTCAAGCAACGACTAAAATGTCCGACAAGATGCGTTTGTTAGGTGATTCATAATCCACGATACGGCAATTGAGAATTGTGTACACCATTTCTACATTTGACCTTCATTCTTGTTAAGTAATTTGGTATTGAGTTCATAGATAGGTTCATATGTGGAGTAGGGCCAACAATAATATCTTCAAATATTACACAGCCTTCTTCTAATGCAAGATTGAATTTAATATACGGAATCATAGTAGAATTGGTAATCCTGTAATTTATTCGTTCATCTTTAAGATCTGATATTAGAGGCGAGATGATTCTCCACTCTTTCTCTTCAGCAAATGATGGATGTTTCAATGCAGAAGCTATTTCTAGAAAAGCAGGTTCATAGGCTTCTATCATATCGTAGTAAGATTGAGATGGACGTCTTTTACTAGGATCGTTATTTGGACCGAATTCTATTGCATCACCCAAAACCTTATCCAAGAATTCATTTATTACTTTCTTCTTCTGGCGTATGTCATAAATGCATTTGATTATAGTGAACTCTTGTTTCTCACATGCAAAAATCATATCTTCTTGATTAATGCCAATACTTATGCCCTGACCAAGTTGGCTGTATCCGCGCCATTGGCTTAATAGATTTCCATCTTCTGTAAATGAACACACAAAAATCTGATGTCGGTCAATTGCACTGTTTTTCAACCAGCCTAAAAACTGATTTAAAAACTCTTTGAGTTCATTGTTGTTGTTCTTTAGCTTTTCATTTATTGCATTATCTAGCATCGAAATAGCATGACTTACTTCGGACGCATCATTCAAATAAAAAACATTTGTTGCCCAGACACTTTTGGACTCAATTATGCCTTGAAGCCCTTTTAAACTAGTGTAGTGATACAGAGGACTTGTCGGTAGAGTTGTGTATATCTTTCTTATGGCACCCATGTTTTTCTATACACCTAACGTTTTGCTAAGGGGCAACCAACTGTGAGCAAAGCGAGCGGTTGGTTGCCCCAGCGAATAAAATGAGCGACCTTGAGCAATTTGTTAGAATTGCACTTTTATCAATTCCACTCTCCATTTTCCTTCCACCGATGTTTCTTTGATTTTAGTATCTGGTTACTTTCTGACCCTTAATTGCCTCGATTTATTTTCTATTGCCTTCCTTTCGCTCTTCAGTAATTAAGTAAGCCCAATTTGTCTGGCCTTCAATATTTTTTCTATCATTCTTAGAAACTCGAATATTCTCAGATTTTTTTGCCGATTCTTTATTCTTTTCATTCATTTTCTTCATCTTCGTGAACTCTCTTAAATTTTTTTAATTCCTCATCTGTAGGAATATAACTATCAGGGTCATTCTCAACCTGCCGTTCTATTTCTTTATCAGATGTGTTCTGAACATATACATGGTCAGTTCTGCCTTTTATTTTTTTTATTTCTTCTTTTGTGCGTCGAATAATTCGTTCTTTCATGTCACTATCCTCGCTGAGGATAACATTTTATCATATAATTCTCGTTCTTTTTTATTTGCTCGCCTAGCTGAAATTATTCGAGCTACTTCTGCTCCATCTTCATAAACTCGCTCAGTATAAACTACAAAGTATATGTTGAATTTTGCTCTACCTATAGTTTGAAATCTTGGCTCACCATAATTGTAACGCAGATCTTTGACTTCTTGACGCTGGGGATCATCCCAAATATCAATCATATCCATAAAATCAATTTTTCTTTCTCGTAAGGTTTTAAGTCTTTTATTTTCATCCCACTCAAACTCCATATGTATTTACTCCTTTTTTGATTAATTGCTAACAGTCATTTAGACAGACATATTTCACCTTAACTATGAAGTGATTTTTTGACTAACCACTTCACCAATCTTTTCACCAAACTGTACTTTTTTACCGGCAACTATATTCTTGTTCCATTCGATACTGTTTTCTGAGAACAATAGAATAACTGTTGAACCCATATTAAAACGTCCCATTTCTTCTGCACGGTTTAAATGAACGGGTTGCTGTGCATCGTAACTCCATTGGCGAAGGTTTTTGCCGCGTGGAGGGGTAATGGTGCCTGCCCAAACGGTTTCCATACTGGATACAAAAATGGCACCGACCAGAATCATGGCCATTGCTCCGGCATCGGTTGAAAAGCCAGCGATAACACGTTCATTGCGTGCAAACAAACTGGAAACACTGCGCGTTGTCGATGGGCTAACGCTGAACAGGCGGCCGGGCACATGCACCATTTCGCGTAAGCGGCCGCTGAGCGGCATATGAATGCGGTGGTAATCACGCGGTGATAAATAAAGTGTGGCGAAATAACCATTGCGATAAAATTCAGCCCGCTCAGGTGAGCCGCCGAGTAGTGCTTCTAATGAATAAGTTTTACCCTTTGCCTGAAAAATTTGGTCGTTATTAATTTTACCCACTTCGCTGACGGTGCCATCAACCGGTGAGATGATATTGTGCGTACCTTCGGCAACGGGTCGTACGGCTGTTTTTAATGGACGAGTAAAAAAATGATTAAAACTTTTAAAGTGTTGTATGTCGTCATTTTGAGCTTCGCTCATATCAACATTATAAATGTCGATAATTTTTTTTATAATAAAATTCTTAAACCATTGTATTTCAATACGAGTAATTCTGTACATTATGCCAGACAGAAAATGTTGTGGTAAACATACTTGTATTAAAGCAAATAGGCGGTCTTTGATGCTGGTTGATTGTGTATTTGATGTCATTTTATTAATGATTCTATTGTTGTTATTCGGTTAAGTCGACTCGTTGTACATGCGTATTAATGGTTGTCATTTCACCTGAAGAAAATTGAAAGCTTAACGCAACCCTGTCTTTGTCTTTTAAAGGTTTAATCGGGTTAATTAGCATAATATGCACTCCACCGGATTCTAATATGATAGTTTGCTGTGCTTTTATGGTTAATGATTTAAGTTGCTTCATATTCATCATGCCGTTTGTCATGCTCATCTTATGAATTTCAACACGTTTAAATTGTGGGCTACTTATTTTGGTAATTGTTTTTTTTGTATTAATGTTGTTTTTGATGCGCATATAAGCAACCATAACGGATGCAACGGGTGGTGCTTCTGGTATTACAACATCTAAAAAAGAAATAGCGACTTGACCATGTGCGATAGCGGAGTGGGTCGGTATTATAAAAAATAACAGTGTGCTTATGATAGCGCTTATTCTGAATATTTTATTCATGAGTTAGCCTTAACAAATTTCTTAATCTCGATAAAATCTTTTACGATAATTTTTGGTATAAGCGGTGACGAATAAACAGCACGCATATTACCTTGTGGATCAATTAATATAATTTGTCCGCTATGGCTCACATTATAATCACCATTTTCATTGGGTTCATCGAAGCCGTAGAGGATACCAAGTTGTCCTGTTAAATTATCAATTTCATCAGCCTTGCCTGTTATGCCAATAAAAGCAGGATTGTAATAGTGAACATAAGACTTTAATAGTATGGGCGTATCGCGGTCAGGGTCAACAGAGACAAAAATCATTTGTAGATTGGATGCGGTTGCTGTTTTTAGTCTTGGATCCTGCCAAACTTTCCGCATAACCTGCATTGCAAGTGGGCAAATGTCGGGGCAATGAGTGTAGCCAAAAAATAGAAAGCTCCAATGGTTCTTTAAACTCTTTAAGTTAAACGGCTTGTTGTTCTGATCGATTAATTCAAAATTATGTAAAGGCTTGGCTTTATCAAGCAAGGTGGCGGATAAATTTTCGGGTATCTTTGCCGGTGTTTTAATAAGTTTTTGGCTAACGAGTACGCCCACAACAATACTGACGATAGCAACGGCGATAAGAATAAGATTATTTTTGTTTGGTTGAGACATTATTATTTTTTTACCTCAATAAATAATGGAAAGTTACTATTCTATTATGGTCTGAGTTTATATGGTATAGATTGAATAGTGTACTTTGATCTAGAAGCCAGAGATATAGTGGCTAATGGCTGAGAGTAGGACATCGGCTTAATGCAAAAAAGCGTCAATGTGGTTTGCAATCTACGCCATATCGGGCTATTGTTAATAAAACCTAAAGGATTACATCAATGACTACTGTTAACATGCTGATTCCAAAGAATAATTCGGGCCTAGACTCTATTATGAAAGAGCCTAGCTTAGCTAAAGCCGGCCATCGTGTTTGGCATGAATCGTTTGAATCGCTGGATTTTGTTTCGCAATCATTGGTTGAAGTGCCGCTAATGGGTTGGGTTGCAGCCGGTCAGCCGATTGATGTTTGCGAAAATGACGAGGTGGTGTCGGTTCCAGCTAATATGGTTAAGCGTAATTGCTATGCGTTACGAGTGCGCGGCAATTCGATGATTGATGACAATATTCAGGATGGTGATTTGGTCGTTATCGAAAAACGTGAATCCGCACAGAATGGCGAAACCGTTGTTGCAATGATTAATTATGAACAAGTTACTTTAAAGAAACTGTATATCGAAGCTGACGGTATTCGGTTACAACCAGCTAATCCGGATATGGCTCCTATTTATTTACGCAATGAACATGTGCAAATTTTGGGCATTGTGACGGGTGTTATTCGTTCGACTGATTAGATTTCTATTTTCCTGTTAAGCCTAATATATTAAATTAGCTTGTTTCAATCGGTGTACTTGGGTCGTTCCCCCAGTCAGACCACGATCCCGGGTAACCTTTTACATTTTCATAGCCGAGACTTTTTAATACGATATAACTGTGCGACGAACGGTGATGCGTCTGGCAATGGGTTATCACTGTTTTATCTTTTGTTATTCCTTTGCTCTGTAAAATGTCTTCCATTTCCGTTATGGGTTTTAGGCATAACTGGTTTTCAGTATCAATTAAATCTGTCCAGTTTATATTGACTGCACCGGGTATATGGCCGCCGCGTGCAGCAAATACTTTTGCACCGCTGTATTCCATTGGACTACGGCAATCCATAATAATGGTATTTTTGTCATCTAATGAATCGAGAATAAATTGTTTATTGGCAATGGGAGATGTGTTTTCCATCGCTGAATAATGGCTTGGTGTTGGCCAAATAATGTCTTTACTGAGTGGGAGATCCTTATGGGCCCAATTTGGTAGCCCGCCGTTTAAAAGCGAATAATGTGGGTGCCCAAGGGTATCGAGTGTCCAGAGTAAACGGCAGGCATGGCCACCACCTTCATCATCGTAAGCAACAATGTGGGTATCGGTTGTAATACCAAAAGCAGATAACACACGATTAAGTTGCTCGACATCAGGCAATAAGCCCATTACTGGGTTTTGTACTTTTGTTATCCAGCTATATTCTAAAAAGAAAGCACCGGGAATATGCTGCTGTAAATAACTTGTTGGTTGAGACAAATCAATAATGACAATATTGTTATTATCAAGTTGTGCTTGCAGTTGTTCGGCTTCAAGAATAAGAGGGAGATCAGTCATAAAGTTCCTTTAGCTATCAAGGTACGTAAATAAGGCATGTTTAACAGAAAAGCTTTCAACAGTGAAGAGTGGTCTTTATATATTGTCTTTGTTTATTCAATTGTCATATTATTTATGTGGAATTTGAAACTAAAAAATCCACAGCTATACCTTAGTGTATTACTGGGAATTAAGGTATACTTCGATTCGTTTTTTTATATCCGATTTTAATATAAATAATTTTAGCAAATAGTTTAGGTGCCTTATGACAATTTCTTCTTTTAATCCAACACCACGAACATTAATGGGGCCGGGGCCTTCCGATGTTTCTCCTCGTGTTCTTGAAGCCTTGGCACGACCCACCATTGGCCATCTTGATTCAGAGTTTGTTGTCATGATGGATGAGATGAAACAATTACTCCAGTATGCATTTAAAACAAACAATGAACTGACCTTTCCTGTCTCTGCACCGGGTTCGGCGGGTATGGAAACCTGTTTTGCAAATTTAGTCGAAGCCGGTGATAAAGTGATTGTTTGTCAAAACGGCGTGTTTGGTGGACGCATGAAAGAAAACGTAACCCGTTGTGGTGGCACCGCCGTGATGGTCGAAGATGAATGGGGTAAAGCGATTGATATTGCAAAAGTAGAGCAAGCTTTAAAAGATAATCCCGATGCAAAAATTCTAGCTTTCGTACATGCCGAAACCTCAACGGGTGCCCAATCGGATGCAAAGGCACTGACGGCTTTAGCACATCAGTATGATTGCTTGGTCATAGTCGATGCCGTTACTTCATTAGCTGGCACCGAGTTAAGAGTGGATGACTGGGATATTGATGCGATTTATTCGGGAACCCAAAAATGTTTATCTGCACCGCCGGGGTTATCGCCAGTGAGTTTTAATGAGCGTGCAGCCGAAGTAATTAAAAATCGCAAAACACCGGTACAAAGTTGGTTTTTAGATTTAAATCTGGTGATGGGGTATTGGGGGAGTGGAGCCAAGCGCGCTTACCACCATACGGCACCGATTAATAACTTGTATGCGTTACATGAAGCATTGGTTATTTTGCAAGAAGAAGGTATTGAAAGCTCATGGGCACGTCATGCCAAAATGCATCAGGCATTGCGAGCCGGTATTGAAGCCATGGGTTTAAAATTTATTGTTGATGAAGCCGACCGCTTGCCACAACTTAATGCAGTGACCATTCCTGATGGCGTGGACGATGCGGCGGTACGTGTAAAATTACTAAATGACTACAATCTTGAAATTGGAGCCGGTTTAGGTGCGTTAGCCGGTAAAGTCTGGCGTATTGGTTTAATGGGGTTTGCGAGTAATGCAAAAAATATTGAATACTGTCTAAATGCGTTAGATGAAGTGTTGACTGGCATGGGTGCAAAAATTAATAGTGGAGTCGCCGTAACAGCAGCCAAAGAGAAATTAGCCAAAGAAAAATTAGTGAGCTAAATAACTTATTATGAACGACATGGATATCACCGTCGCGCTACCGTGTCGTTGTGTTTAATAAATCTAGATAAACCTGAAAAACCCCGCTAAAAACAAAAGTACCAGAACAGCGGCAATAATAAATGCAATTTTGGCATTGGGATTTTTATTTTGTCGTAAAGCAAAGCCAACCCATGTGCTGAGCGCGACCAGAATAAGAAGTAAAACAAGTGAACGCATCGCTAAGGTTTATATCCCAATATTGTCTGAAAGTCTTTTTATAAAGTAATTACTCTAGAAGTTGTACCAATACTACTAACACAAGGCAAGCGATTATTACTCTGCCAGCGTATTGACTGATTTGTTGATAAGCTTCGGCGCGGCGGATACATTCTTTTCGAGCCTGCGTTCTGGATATAAAACAGGTCGACAAAGAGCCATGCTTCGCTTTATGGATTAAATCATTTAGCTCCGTTTTAGTGAGTTGAGCCGGTTGTGTTTTATAATCAGTTTGACCGCTATTTTCCATTTTGAATAGCCTCACTCATTAAAAGTATTGACCTCTATGAGTATATACGATTGATGGAGGCTGATTCTGATAACAGACATACAGTTAACCGCATGATTTTAAATATAAATTCTAACACCATCACATTTTCGAAAAATGTTTAATACATCCCTTGAAAGTTCGGGGTTGTTACCCCATTTATCTAGTTAACAATTATAATTTTAAATTGATTTATAGATTTAAGAAATATTTTCAGGAGCAATAAATGACCGTGGATACTCAAAAAGAAACCCTTAGTTTTCAAACAGAAGTAAAACAGCTACTTAATTTAATGATTCATTCCTTGTATTCGAACAAGGAGATTTTTGTCCGTGAACTTATTTCCAATGCCTCGGATGCCTGCGATAAGTTACGTTTTGAAGCATTAAAGAATGATGCCTTATTTGAAGATGACCATGAATTAAAATTAATTATCGATGTGGATAAAGAAGCCAGAACAATTTCGATTTTGGATAATGGTATTGGCATGAATCGTCAGGAAGTGATTGATAATATCGGCACGATTGCAAATTCAGGGACCAAGAAATTTTTGGACACACTTTCAGGTGATCAAGCCAAAGATGCCAAAATGATTGGCCAGTTTGGTGTAGGGTTTTATTCTTCATTTATTGTTGCAGACAAAGTAACCGTTGAAACGCGTCGCGCAGGTGATGCTGCCGATCAGGGGGTACGTTGGGAATCTGCAGGAGAAGGTGAATTTAGCCTAGAAAATATCGAACTGGAAAATCGCGGCACTAAAATTATCCTGCATATGCGAGCCGATGAAGATGAATTCTTAGAAGACATGCGTTTACGCACCACTGTGAATCGTTATTCCGACCATATTGAAATGCCAATATCCATGTGTAAACTGGATGATAAGGGCAAAAAAACTGATGAGCTTGAAGTGGTGAATAAAGCGTCTGCCTTATGGAAACGCAGCAAGTCCGATATTAGTGATGAAGAATATACCGAATTTTATAAACAGGTCGCCTATGACTTTGAAGATCCCTTACACTGGTTACATAATCAGGTAGAAGGAACTCAGTCGTATACTACCTTACTCTATATTCCTAAACGTGCGCCATTCGATTTATATGAGCGTGAAAAACAAAATGGCATTAAACTTTATGTTAAACGCGTTTTTATTATGGACGATGCAGAACAGTTAATGCCAAGTTATTTGCGCTTCGTAAAAGGCGTTGTTGATTCCGATGACCTGCCGTTAAACGTATCTCGTGAAATCTTACAGAAAAACAAACAGATTGACGCAATTAAAACGGGTTCAGTTAAAAAGATTTTGGCTGCATTAACCAAAATAGCAAAAGACGATAAAGAAAAATATACTACCTTCTGGAATGAATTTGGCAACGTGATCAAAGAAGGCATGGCAGAAGATTTTGCCAACAAAGATAAAATTGCCAAACTACTTCGTTTTGCTTCAAGTAATAATGATTCCGATGTGCAAAATGTGTCGTTAGACGATTACCTTGGGCGAATGAAAGAAGGGCAGGATAAAATTTATTATATTACGGCCGAAAGTTACACTGCGGCTAAAAATAGTCCACATCTGGAATTCTTTAAAAAGAAAGGCATCGAAGTGTTACTCATGTTCGATCGTGTTGACGAATGGATGATGTCTTACTTTAATGAGTTTGAGGATAAAAAACTGGTATCCGTTGCTAAGGGTGAACTTGATTTAGGTGAGCTTGAAGATAAAGAAGATAAGAAAAAAGCGAAGAAGGTCGAAAAAGAATTTAAAGATCTTGTTGCAAAAATGAAAGATGCGCTCGATGGTAAAGTGAAGGAAGTACGTGTTTCACATCGTCTAACTGATTCTCCTGCCTGTTTAGTGGTTGAAGAACAGGATATGGCGGTGAGTATGCAAAAAATTCTTAAACAGGCTGGACATGCAGTTCCCACCGTTGAGCCTATTCTTGAAATTAATCCCGGACATCCACTGGTTAAAGTACTGGAAGATGACTCAAAAGCAGACCAATTCAATGATCTGACACTGACTTTGTTCGAGCAAGCAATGCTCAGTGAAGGTGGTCAGTTGGAAGATCCTTCGGGTTTTGTGACTAGAATGAATAAGCTGTTGATACAGTTTGTTCATTAACATTTAACCACTCAAGTTAAAAACGGCTATTTTGATTTACATCGATAGCCGTTTTTTTTTGCCAGAATATTTTGAAACAATAAATAGCTATCAATAGGATGTAGCTGTGCAACGTAAGCTATTGTTAACATATGTAAAATAAATACCATATTTAGCTTTTTGAGGCTAAATATATTGGCTTGGGTGTCGATAATGATAGAACTAATTATTGTTAAAGTATTCGCCAAGGCATAAACATGAAAAAAACACTTTATGGCTTAATTATTTTATTAAATTGTGAGTTGTTGCCCACGCTAGTTATTGCTGCGGATGATGTGTTAACGCTTGGTATTTTCCCGCGCCGTAATGCGACAGTAACCATGAAAATGTTTACCCCCTTGGCAAAATATTTGTCTGAGAAAATAGGGAAAAAAATAAAAGTTGTTACCGCTAAAAACTTCCCTGTTTTCTGGAACAATGTCATGAAAAATAAATATGACATTGTTCATTATAATCAGCTCCACTATATCGAATCTCATGCCAAACTGGGGTATCGAGTGATTGCTCAAAACGAAGAATTTGGTGAGAAAAAAATTCGTAGTGCTTTAGTGGTCAGAAAAGACAAAGGTATTGATTCAGCTAAAGATGTTAAAGGATATACCATACTATTTGGTGGAGGCAAAAAGGCTTTCGTTGCCTATGTGGTTAATGCGGTATTATTGAATCGTGCAGGCATAAAGAAAAAAGATTATGGAATCAAGTTTGCTAAGAACCCACCTAATGCAACCATTGCAACGTATATTAATCAGGCTGATATTGCCGGTATTGGTGATGTTGGTTTAAAAATTCCATTTTTAAAAAAGAAGGGAGTGGATGTTTCTAAATTGAAAGTGATTTTAATGAGTCAGCCGTTACCGCATCTACCTTGGGCGGTAAATAAGTCGATGACTAAAAGTCTTAGAATTTCGATCCAACATGCAATATTGAGTTTAAATGACTCCGTTGCCGGTAAAGCAATTCTAAAGAAAGCCGGTATGACTGGTATTCAGGCAGCGATGGATCATGATTACGACAGTAGTCGAGAAATTATAAGGGAATTTAAATCAATAGAATAAAGTGAAAATGGCTAATAATCAGGTCAATTTCAACAGGAAAAAGTGTTGTATCAGTTAAAATCGGGGTTTAAGCTTCGATTTTTTAGTTTTAGGCTAAAAAATTGTACAATACAAGAGTGCTTTAGTCTAATATTGCAATTATTGATTACCTTGGGCGGGATGCTTTATCGAGGCAAGGAAACAAAGGGATTATTCTGTTAATGGCTGCAGTGTAATAGAACTATCCTAACTAATGGACTTAACTAGGGAGAATGACAATATGATCACAGAAAAGCGCAAGCATCGTCGAATACCTTTTGGGCGGCCAGTGAGTGTGAGTAATTTTTCGGGTGAGAAAAGCACCATGAAGGCGGTTGACTTTTCATTGGATGGCGTTTGCTTTTCATCTAATAATAATCCAAAAACAGTGGGTGATATTTTAACCGTTACAATGAATATTGCACCGCCGGGCAAAGTAAAAGTGATTAAAGCAAAAGGTGAAATTGTCTACCGATATTATGACAATAATGAATATTTAATGGGTATGCGATTTTATCAGGATAACTAAATCGGATCTGTTTTTTTAAAGTATGAGTGTTCTTTAAGATGAGTGTTAAAAGTGTTATAGAAGAAAAATTAGTAAATGCTATTCATGTACTTCATATCGAGGTGGTCAATGAAAGCGATAATCATAATGTACCAGCCGGTTCAGAGTCTCATTTTAAGGTAGTACTTGTTTCAGAAAATTTTACTGGCAAACCTTTATTAGCCCGACATCGCATAGTAAAT
Source organism: uncultured Thioalkalispiraceae bacterium (assembly GCA_964472525.1). Lineage (GTDB taxonomy): Bacteria > Pseudomonadota > Gammaproteobacteria > UBA6429 > Thiohalophilaceae > SZUA-37. Next base: position 12,817 of record CAYYLL010000040.1, read on the forward strand.
AAAATTCTTGAAGAAGAACTTCAAGGTAAAATTCATGCGTTGGCGTTACATATTTATACAGAAGCAGAATGGCAAGATGCTTTTGGAGCCGCACCGATGTCACCGCCTTGTTTAGGTGGTGGTAAATAATAAATTATTTTATTCAAGATTCTCATAAATAACACTTAGCCAATGTTTGACAGGCTGTTGAGCTTTGGCATTTAGGTGCATTAAACAGCCGATATTAGACGTTGTTATCATCTTGGGCCGTTCCGCTTCGAGCGCTATCATTTTATTGTTAAGTAATTGTTTTGATATTTTAGGATGAAAAATCGAGTAACTGCCTGCCGAACCACAACATAAGTGTGCATCTTTAATTGTCTTTAGCTGGTATCCCAGTGTTTTTAATAAATTTTCAACGTTGGTGTGTACGCCAAGCCCATGCTGCAATGTACAAGGGGCATGAAAAGCCATTGCCAGTGTACTTTTTTGTTTTAAACAAGGTATTTCATTCTCAAGTATTTGAACAGGGTCAATAACTAAATCTGAAACTAGTTTTGCTTTGTCCCTGTAAGCATCATCATATTGTAAATACGTTGCATATTCTTTTAATGTAACTCCGCAGCCTGATGACGACATAATGATCGCTTCGACTCCATCATTAATATATTCTTGCCATTGATCAATATTGTGTTTAAAAGTATGGCTAGCCATATTTTCTGCAGACATATGTTGTGGTAATGCTCCACAACAGCCTTGGGTGGGAATAGTTTGAATTGAACAGCGATTTAATAAATGCGCCAACTGCTTGTCAATAACCGGTGCTAGTGTATTTTGTGCGCAGCCAGTGAGGAGTAAGACTTTTCTTTTATGTTTATCGGTTGGCCAGTTGAGTTCTGTTTTCTTTATTGCAATTTTTGATTTAATGGCTTTTGGCAATAGCCATAAAACAGGTTGTAATACGGTCATACTAAAACGAAATAGATTTTTATTGAGTAGTAACATGAGTAAAAACTGACGTGAAAATTTACTGAATAAAGAACGTTTGATCTGTTGCTCTGCAAATTGTTTACCAATATCAAGCAAGCGCGAATATTGAACTCTGGACGGGCAGGTTGTTTCACAACTGCGGCAGCTTAAGCAACGATCCAAGTGTGTGAGTGTTTTCTTCGTTGGTTTATGGCCTTCCAGCATTTGTTTAATTAAATAGATACGTCCTCTTGGGCCATCGAGTTCATCTGAAAAAATCTGATAGGTTGGACAGGTTGCAGTACAGAATCCACAGTGAACACAACTACGTAAAATTTTATCCGCTTCGTTAGTTAATTCTGGACTGAGTAGGTTTTGAATAATATGAGTTTGCATAATTTATATCAATGCGTACATTTTATTACGGTTTAAGATATGGTTTGGATCAAATGCTTTTTTAATATTTTTGTGTAAAGCTAGCAACGGCGTAGACAATGGGTGAAAAATTTCATCTTGTGGCTTTGAGTTGCGAAATAATATTGCGTGGCCACCCTGATTTTCAATCTGTTGTCGTAATATTTGTGCCGGTGTATTGGTTTTTACCCAATGTAAAGCACCGTGCCATTCGCTTAACCAGCCTGCTTTATCCGTATCGATTTTGAGTTGCGCATAAGGCTCAATAGATATTCGCCAGAGTGTGCTGTCGGTTTTAAAAAAAGGGTGTTGCTGTTCTTTTATTATTTGCCAGAATTGTTGGCTGTGATCAAGAATGTCGCCACCAAGTTTAGCTAAGGTAGTTTTAACGGCTTGAGCATTCCCCGCAAGTCGAACCATCAATTGCCCATTGTAATAACAACTTGCAGTAATGGGATAGGGTTGACTATTCAGACTTATTAATTTTTGATAAGCCTGTTCACGCGAAACAGTAAAACTTAAACTTTTTTCGAGTTCAGGCTTGGGCAATACTTTAAGTGAAACATTCAGGATAACGCCTAAGGTTCCAAAGCTGCCACAGATTAAACGTGATACGTCATAACCGGCCACATTTTTCATGACTTGGCCGCCAAATCGAAGTTGTTCGCCTTTACCATTAATGATTTCACAACCTAAAACAAAGTCGCGTACTGCGCCATTGTTTGCGCGTGCCGGGCCCGATAAACCACAGGCAATGGTGCCTCCAAGAGTGGCTGGCCGTTGTTCGTCAGGATCGCTTGTATTCTCAAAATGAGGTGGTTCAAAAGCGAGTTGTTGCCCATGCTCATCTAATAGCGTTTCAATTTCGTTTAAAGGTGTACCTGCGCGTGCGGTTAATACCAGTTCGGTGGGTTCATAATTGATAATGCCACGGTGCTGACTAACAACCAATGGTGTACCATCACTTTTGTGCCCATAAAAGTCTTTATTTCCATTAGCCGTAATGGCTAATGGTGTTGATGTTTGATAAGCCTCATTAACTTGTAGCTGAATAATTGTTGTAAGATCAGTTTGCATTAAAAGCGATCCAATTCTGGATGAGACAGTTTACCATTGTGGACATGCATGGTCCCCAGTTCTGCACAACGATGTAAAGTTGGAATGGCTTTTCCGGGATTGAGCAGCCCTTTTTCATCAAAGGCCTGTTTAATGGCATGGAACTGCTGTAGTTCCAGTGAATTGAATTGCACACACATCTGATCAATTTTTTCGATACCGACACCATGTTCGCCGGTAATTGAACCACCTGCTTTTACACAAAGCTCAAGGATTTTTACACCAAATTTTTCGGTACGTTCAAGTTCACCTTTAATATTGGCATCGTAAAGGATCAACGGATGCAGGTTGCCATCGCCAGCATGAAAAACATTTGCAACGCGAAGATTATATTCATTCGACAGTTGATTAATAGCATCCAAGATCTGAGGTAAATGCTTTCGGGGAATGGTGCCATCCATACAATAATAGTCGGGTGACAATCGACCAACCGCAGGGAATGCTGATTTTCGTCCTTTCCATATCAAGCTACGTTCTTTCTCATTTGCCGATATACGCAGTTGTGTTGCATGATTACTTTGTGCAATTGCCTTTACAGTTAAAATAGTTTGTTCAACTTCTTCTTGCGTGCCATCGAGTTCACATAACAAAATGGCGGCGGCATCTTTTGGGTAACCCGCATGAGCAAAATTTTCCGCAGCATGAATGGCAAGTTTGTCCATCATTTCTAAACCAGCCGGAATAATTCCTTTTGCGATAATATCGCCAACAGTTTTACCGGCATCCAGTACATTATCGAACGCAGCAAGGAGAACTTGTGCTTTTTCAGGTAAGGGTAAAAGTTTAACGGTGATATCAACAATAATCCCGAGTAAACCTTCGGAACCTGTTATTAATGCTAACAGGTCATAACCGGCAGCATCGAGTGCGAGCCCGCCTAGTGTGATTAATTCACCTTCAATTGTAATTATTTTAACTTGTAGAATATTGTGAACGGTTAAACCATATTTTAAACAATGCACACCGCCTGCATTTTCAGCAATATTGCCACCAATGGTACATGCAATTTGTGATGAAGGATCGGGCGCATAATAAAGCCCCAACGGTTTTACTGCTTCACTAATGGCTAGGTTTCGTACCCCCGGTTGTACTTGTGCGGTACGTGTAATGGGATCAATCTTTAGAATTTTATTTAATTTAGCGAGTGATAGAATTAAACAATTTTTTTGCGGTAATGCACCACCCGAAAGCCCGGTCCCTGCGCCACGAGCAATAACGGGTATTGAGTACTGATAACAAAGTTGCACTATTTGTTGAATTTGCTCAATGTTAATGGGTAATACGACTAACCAAGGTAAAACGGTATAAGCGGATAAACCATCACATTCATAGGGATAACATTCTTCTTTATCGGCCAAAACACATGATTTTGGTATAATCTGGTACAATTTCTGAATAAAAAATTCTTTTTGCATATTGTTACAATTATGTTTCATTTAATCATATCGCACTGCCGATAAAAAAAATACAATAGGATTTATAGTAGTATTTTGTGTCAACACAATATGGTGAGTATTCGAGTGTGAATATCCGGTTAGACAAGTGGCTTTGGGCGGCGCGTTTTTATAAAACACGCAAATTGGCAACAGAGGCGGTGCAGGGTGGACATGTGCATGTTCTTGGGCAAAACAAGGGTAGCCGAGTGAAGCCATCTCGCTCACTGAGCGTGGGTGATAAACTGGTAATAACAAAAGGTTTATATAAATTTACTGTTAATGTTTTACAACTATCAGATAAGCGTGGTTCGGCCAGTATTGCGCAGCAACTTTATCAAGAGACAGCAGAGAGTCTGGCGCAAAGAGAAATGGTAAGTTTGCAACGTAAAGCACAGAATATTGCGGCACCTACAAACAAGCCAGATAAGCGACAACGTGCGCGCATTATTCGTTTTAAAAATAAGTTTGCCGAGTAAAGTATTTATGATGACTGAGAATAAATTTCGCCCTATTACCCCGTTACTGGCGGCTGATATAATTATTGAATTAACGAGTGACAATAAGCCATCAGGTATTGTATTGATTGAGCGTAAGAACCCACCTTATGGTTGGGCAATTCCCGGTGGTTTTGTCGATGTGGGTGAAACGATTGAACAGGCTGCCATTCGAGAAGCAAAAGAAGAAGTTTGTCTGGATATTGAGCTGGAATGTTTGTTGGGTTTGTATTCTGATCCTGCCCGTGATTCAAGAGGACATACCGCAACGGCTGTCTATATTGCAAGAGCGAACGGTATTCCTAAAGCTGCGGATGATGCAAAAAATGTAGCGGTGTTTAATCTAAAGGACTTGCCTACGGAATTGGCTTTTGATCATGCAAACGTTTTACAGGATTATTTACGCTATAAAGAATCCAACCAAGTTAAAGCGTTATAGCTAAATAGTCGTTGAGCATGATACCCAATAATATGTCTGGTACTGAGTCAATTAATATTAAAAGACGAAAAAATTTATTAAGGCTTTTTCTTTTTTTACTGGTGGTTGCTATTGTTTTTATATGGATTATTTTCTCAGGTTATTCCAATTCGTCGGGTGTAAAAAAAGAACATTATTTAATACATGTTAACTTAAATAAATTAATGCCCGGTGAGGTGAGAATTATTCGTCACAATGGCTCGCCAGTTATTTTAATGCGGCGTAGCCAACAGGATTTAAAAAATTTATTGGCAATTCGTTCTAATTTAATTGACCCTGACTCCCAAATAAGTTCTCAACCTAGGTTTGCAAAAAATTACTATCGTTCATTAAAACAAGAATATTTTATTGCTTATGCCATTAATCCGGTATCTGGGGTAGAAGTAAATTATAAGTCAGAATTAGATATTGATGTGCCATGGTATGGCGGTTTTTTGGAAAATCGGACAGACGATATTTATGACAAAGCGGGCCGTATTTATAAACGGAATAGCGGGGCTGATCCGTTGCGCTCTAACTTGTATATACCTAATTACAAAATAACACCCGATAACCAACTTTATGTTTATACCCTAAAAGAACTCGATTTTGACTAATATTTCACCGTGCTTAGTGGAATCGTTGACTGTTTTGGCCTTGAAATAGAGTATTTTGGTACTATCTTATTATCATTCAGATAAATAATTTATTGGAGCAGCTTGTGGCAACTATTGAGTTAAATAAAGATAATTTTAAAACTACGATTGAAGGTAATGACTTTGTTATTGTCGATTTTTGGGCACCTTGGTGTGGACCCTGTCAGAGTTTTTTGCCAGTGTACGAAGAACTATCAGAAAAATACCCTGATCTTGTTTTTGCAAAGGTCAATACAGAAGATGAACAAGAGCTGGCTGCAGGCTTTCAGATCCGATCTATTCCAACCCTAATGATGTTCCGTGAACAGGTGATTCTGTATTCCGAAGCGGGTGCCTTACAAAAAGCACAACTGGAAGAACTGATTGAAAAAGCGCGTGGTCTGGATATGACCGATGTGCATAAGCAAATGGAAGAAGGTGAAAAAGATACCTGATAGATAAGGGCGTTTAAATCAACCCTTCAAATGGTTGTATATCAATAACGTCTCCAGGATGAACTGTACCGCTCTCAGTAGGAATAATGGCAAAACAATTTGCTAAGCTCATGCCGCTTAGTATATGAGATGCTTGCATACCAACACCTTTCACAACAAGTTCACCTTTTTCATCGTAGCTAAAAATAGCCCGTTGGAAATCGAGTCGACCGGGACGTTTGTAAAACGGTTCGGTTACACGGGCTTTGGCAATGACTTGTGTATAGTTCTGGTTACCACTTAAGTGTTGAATGGCAGGCAAACCCAGTTGGTAATAAGTCGCCATGACTGAAACAGGGTTGCCGGGCAGGCCAATAAACATGGCTTGTTTGACCTTGCCGAAGGCCAGTGGTTTGCCGGGTTTGATGGCCAGTTTCCAGAAGTTTATTTGTCCCAGTTTTTCGAGTGTTTCTTTTACATAGTCGGCATCACCGACAGAGACACCGCCGGATGTAATAATAACGTCGGATTGATCGGCTGCATTTAAAAAAGCCACTTCAATTTTTTTACGGTCATCGGGGATAACCCCCATATCATTAATTTCAACATTTAATTTCTGTAACATACCAAAGATGGTGTAACGATTACTATCGTAAATTTGTCCATCTTCTAGTGTTTCACCTACGCCTTTTAATTCATCACCCGTTGAAAAAAAACTGACTTTTAATGGACGCAGAACGTTTACTGTGGGGAACCCCAATGAGGCGAGCAAACCCATTTCGGCTGCTTTTATTAACTTACCTTTTTTTAAAACAGTGTCGCCCTGTTTAATATCTTCTCCGGCACAGCGAACATTTTGTTCGGCTTTATGACCGGCCGAAATAATAATGTGGTCATCTTCTTTACTGATATGTTCCTGCATGATAACGGTATCCGTTCCTTCAGGAACTTTAGCCCCCGTCATTATGCGAATACACTGGTTTTCTTTTATCTCACCAAGATAAGGTTTACCAGCCCAAGAGGTGCCAACAAGTTTAAATTTCTTTGTTGCTGTTGAGGGTAAATCATGAGCTTTAACCGCATAGCCATCCATTGCCGAATTTTTATAATTAGGAACATTGATGGGAGAAGTAATATCTTCAGCAAGCACCGAGCCAAAAGACTCCATAATATTTACATTAATACTTTGTGTAATGGGTGTGATGCTTTCAAGTATTTTTGCGCGTGCTTGTTCCAAGGTTAATAAACCTGTAAGCAGATTGGCGCTATCACAACCTGCCGAGCTTACCTGAATGGGGGGTGGTGTGATGTTGACAGGAATTTTTTTCATTGTTAAGAGTCTGCTTAGTGGTTAGTTGAATAAAGTTATTAGGTCAATATTATCTTAATAGATTTAATATGTAGAGATATATTCTAATATAAATTGAATAATTTCATCTAGTTTATTCAAATTTAGGTTTGTTAGTTCATTGGGTAATACCAGTTTGATGTCACTAATGACGGCAATAACATTGCTATCATCCGGGTAAATAAACGGTTGAGGATGGCTGCTGCGATTAATCTCTATTTTAGGATAAGCCGCATGTTTAAAACCTTCAACCAGTATTAAATCAAGTTTATCAGTTTGTAGTGATTTTAAACACTGATCTAAATCAGGTTCTTTTTCAATATCGGAATGTTCAATAATCAGAGCCTGACGAGTATTCGATGCAACCAGCACTTGCTGTGCACCGGCTTTTCGAAGCCGATAACTGTCTTTGCCGGGGATATCAATATCAAAATTGTGATGCGCATGTTTAATTAAACCAATACGAATATTGTTGTTATTTAATAATGGAATTAATTTTTCGAGTAAGGTTGTTTTACCCGTGCCACTGTAGGCAATAAAACCAAGTAGCGGTGTTTTTTTATTCATAGCAGGGTGTCCTTTCCAGCAGGCCTAAGTCATCAGGGCTGTTAATATTATAAAATGGATCAGCAGTATTATTACTTGGAGGATTAAAATTTACAATAGTTGGCTTATGCTGCTCTAGCCATATTTGAGCTTTACGTTCACCTTTGTTTAAAAAACTATCAAGTGAGTTGAATAATGTTTTATGCACAAGCATAAATACATTTTGCAGGCGGTTATTACTTTGGGCGATAGCGACAAGTGACTTCGATTGAGACACGGCAACAGATAGACGTTCAACATAATCGTTTGGGAAGCAGGGCGTGTCACAGGCAATGCTGACTAACCAGTCTGTTTCTAATTTCTGAAGTGCAGCATGAATACCGGCCAATGGCCCGGGATAAGTTGAAAAAATATCCTGAATACAAGTTACGCTTAGCTCTTGATAAAAATCCAGATTGCGATTTGCGCTGATTAAAACGCTATTCACTTGGGGGGTGAGTTTATTAATGGCATGTTCAACTAGGGTTGTACCTTTAAAGGGAATAAGTCCTTTATCTTTGTTATTAAAACGTTGACCGCGGCCACCGGCAAGAATTAGCCCACTGGTATTCTTTTTGGTTGGTGTATGAATATCTTCTAAGCTCATGTTTTATATAATATTGTTATTTATTGCTATGGGTCGGCATAATTGTTGCAGTTTTTTCATTGCTATAGCAAGTAATTATTAAAGGTAATACTATGAAAATTGATACATCCTTCGATTCTGCTTTTTTGCAGCTACAAAATGGTGTTAATAATGCCGCCAAAGCCGCGAACGAGGTATTGAAGGCAGTGGGTTCCGAAAAGGTAGATAAGGTTGATGTTTCTGCCGAGAATAAAGACGGTAATCGGGAAGGAAGTGGTGGGGTCAATGTGACAGCTTAAACCGTTGCTACATTAAAAACGATTTTGTTGAAAATTGTTTAATGTTTAAGCGCCCATTCAATATGTTCTTGAACCAGAACCGATACTGTATCGAGCCGTTTGTTTAACGCTAACCGTATTTCTGCATTATGCGGGTTGATGGCGAGTGCATTACCCAAAGCAACCGCAAGGTTTCTTAACCAAGCATCGTAACCAATTCGTCTAATGGCACTGCCTTGTAAATTATCTAAAAATTCTTTTTCACTCCAGTTGAATAAGTTGAGTAGCTCTACATCGTTTAAGTCGTGACGGGGTTTGAAATCCTGTTCGGCTGTTTGTATGGCAAAGCGATTCCATGGGCAAAATAATTGGCAATCATCACAGCCGTAAATACGATTGCCTATTTGGGAACGTAAATCTTCTGGAATAACACCCTTGTTTTCAATGGTTAAATAAGAAATACATTTGCGGGCATCGAGTTTATACGGTGCAATAAAAGCGTTTGTTGGGCAAACATCCAGGCAGCTTGTGCAAGTTCCACAATGATCTTCTGCCGGGTTATCAATGGGTAAAGGTAAGTTAATATAAAGTTCACCAAGAAAAAACCATGAGCCGATTTGTTTTTGTAACAGATTAGTGTGTTTGCCTATCCAGCCTAGCCCTGCCTTTTCGGCGAGTGCTTTTTCCAGTACCGGTGCGCTGTCGACAAATACGCGAAAGCCTAATTTACCGGTTACGCTTAAAATTTTATCCGCAAGCTGTTGCAGGCGTTTGCGTAATAGTTTGTGATAATCACGCCCTAAAGCATAACGGGAAATATAGGCTTGTGTGGGTTGTTTTAGTAAATGTTGGCAGTCTTGTACTGGCTCGGGTAAATAGTCTAAGCGCACACTGATGACGCGCAAAGTGCCGGGTACCAGTTCTTCCGGGTGACTGCGTTTGCTACCGTGCTTGGCCATCCAGTCCATATTGCCATGGTAGCCTTGATCCAACCAATCGAATAAAATATTTTCAGCTTTTGATAATTCAGTGTCGCTAATGCCAGTCTGTTGGAAACCCAGCTCGGCACCCCAACGTTTAATATCTTTTGCTAAAGTATAAAGTTGTTGAGTGCTTAATATTGAAGTAGCTTGTGTTGACATATTTTATTGTTTTTTAGGATACTTTTTTAAACTGACAGGGGCTATGATACAGGGTATGGAACAATTATCTCAAAATATTTACACTGCAGCACAGGTAAAAGAGCTAGACCGTTATGCCACGGAAGCCTTTAATATATCCGGCAACGTATTGATTGAACGTGCGGGCGAGGCCGCTTTTCAATGTATTGTTTCAAAATGGCCGAAATGTAAACGTCTGCTAGTTTTATGTGGTACCGGTAATAATGCCGGTGATGGTTTTGTGGTCGCACGACTGGCTGCTGAACAAGAATTTGAAGTTCAGGTTTTAC
>CAYYLL010000041.1:0-22338 GCA_964472525.1 uncultured Thioalkalispiraceae bacterium
ATATTTTACGCTCTGAGTTAATTTGTCCAGTGATTTAATATGCTCTTGCCCTGCCTGAATAACGGTTTCTTTGGTAAACCTTTACGCTTGATGTTACCATCCCAGCAGCCTCAGTTTCTGAGGCTGCTTTTTTATGTGTGTATTTTCTTTTCCCTGCACCTTGGCTTATACTAAAGACTCATTCATCACCTGTATTAAAATGTATACACGCTGTCCCATTTGTAAAACAAACTTTAGTGTTTCCGAAGCACAACTACAGGTTGCGCAAGGTAAAGTACGTTGTGGTTCATGCAAAAATGTTTTCAATGCTCGTCAGCATATTCACTATCATTCCACATCATCGGCACCGCGTAAAAGTACTCCGGATACAACAACGCCTCCCGTGTCTACTAAAAAACCAGACGTTCATTTTACTCATCCGACCGAATCACTTTTATCGAAAAAAACAAAACCAAATGAAAATATATCCCAAGAAAATATATCACAGCAAAATACATCACGAATAAAACACGCCAAACTTTTTGAACCTCCGCCTAAAAGCAAAAGCACTCCTCCTTCAAGCATTGATGCTATTTTTAATGCCCTCGATTCTCAACTAACCAGCGGTACCTATATTGATATTGCAAAATCAACTGATACCGATATTCGAGAAGCAGACTTTGATGATGATGATTTTAATCAGGATAATCACCTTGTATCTCAACAATTTGAGGCTGATACCAGCGAACCTGACTTAAATTTGGAAGACCTTGCAGCGCCAGAAAATAATGCCGCTATCCATACATCAACTGATGACTCCCAAACCAGTATTAAAACTCAGCCAATAAAACAAAAGTCCATAGAGAAAAAAAGCCCTCAACATACCTTCGACTTTGCAAGCATGGCCAATAAGCCCGATCTGTCTCTAAAAGATGAACAACAAAACGAGAATGCAGCGTTACATCAGGCCATTGATAACATCATTAAAGTCGACAACCATATCACCACGCCTTTTGATGAACACGATGATGACCATTTTGTTATTGAAACGGAAACGCAACCTGATGTTGAGCTGGTCGATGAAGATGACATTGATAAATTATTTGCAAGTACCGATAGTCTTAAAATATCAGATCTGAAATTTGATAAACACTTAACGAATCACCAAACAGAAGAACCTATTTCAATACTTAACCAAAGTAGCGTTAAGCTAGAAATGGAGTCCACAGAAAAAGAAGGATTAACCGAAAATAAAACATCCTTTAATCTGCAAGTTGAAGAGCAACTAAAACCTGAAAGTTTTGAATCAGAAAGTTCTGATTCATTAAACATCGACCCAATAGACATTAACCCAGAAAATCCCACCCCTGAAAACCTAGACAGCCATGATGTATATGACAAAATTGATTTTGATTCAGATTTTAGCGCGGACAATGCGGCTCTTGAAATGGATACGGATAATTTTGATATTGAAGAAGAAATTGTCCTTACTAGCCCAGAGGCCAACCCCGAGACCCATGTCGATACCAGCCCCAATAAAAGCGAAATAAACGTTCCCCACCGATTACGTGACGCTGTTGCCTCTTTCGATCAAAAAACGCCACCTCCCAGTGTCGCCAAACGCTTCTTTTACTCCTTTGCCAGTCTTCTACTTACGCTGCTGTTAACCGCACAATTGGTATTATTTAAAAGTACCGCTTTAGCAAATAGTTTCCCTGCGCTGCAACCCGTATTGACATCGCTGTGCGACAAACTCCCTTGCCGATACACCGGCAACCACGACAGCCGCCAGATAAAGATTATAAGCCGCGATGTACGCCTACACCCTAAAATTAAAGGTGCGCTACTGATTAGCGCCACGATTATCAACCAAGCCAATTATGCACAGCCCTACCCCACTATTTTACTGAAATTTACCGATCTTACCGGCAATACCGTGGCACAACGCTACTTTTCGCCCAAAGATTACCTTGGCTTATTGAACAAACCCTTCGCATTAATGCCGAGCAAAAAGCCGGTTCAACTCAATATCGAAATACTCGATCCGGGCAGTGACGCCATTAATTTCCAGTTTTTTTTCCTATAAAAACAATCTATTTCATAACAACTATTGTAAAATACCATGATTCATAAAATAGTAGGTGCAAATTGCAACTGCTGCTTTAATCACCAAATAGAAATAGGTACACTGTTACTCCCCCCCAATTTATTTTTTAACTAACAAAAATCAGATTTAAAATTTATGTTGATTGGACCTTATAAAATTTCTAACCCGCTAATACTCGCCCCCATGGCCGGTGTCACCGATCGCCCATTTCGCCAACTGTGCAAACAACTCGGTGCCGGCATGGCCGTGTCCGAAATGGTGTCATCTAATTCATTACTCTGGGGCAGTGAAAAAACCAAACGCCGCGCCAACCACGACGGTGAAACTGATCCAATTTCCGTACAAATTATGGGAACCGAACCGGCCATGATGGCCACAGCCGCCCAACACAATGCCGACAATGGCGCGCAAATCATTGATATTAATATGGGTTGCCCGGCCAAAAAGGTCTGTAATGTACTCGCAGGCTCGGCCTTAATGCAAAATGAGACTCTGGTTAAAGACATTCTCGAATCCATTGTGAGTGCGGTTAAGATACCTGTTACCCTCAAAATTCGCACCGGTTGGGATACCAATAACCGCAATGCACTGAATATTGCCAAAATAGCCGAACAATCCGGCATTCAGGCTCTGGCCATTCACGGTCGAACTCGCGCTTGCATGTATAAAGGTGATGCAGAATATGACACTATCGCGGATGTCAAAAGTAGAATTTCCATTCCGGTGATCGCCAATGGCGACATTCGCACACCGGAAAAAGCCAAATTTGTCCTCGATTACACAGGTGCTGATGCTGTTATGATCGGCAGAGCTGCACAGGGTCGACCGTGGATCTTCCGAGAAATTGATCATTTCCTGAAAACGGGGCAAATAATGCCGTCGCCAAGTAGCACTGAAATTCGTGATATTTTACTTGGGCATTTAAGCAACTTATATGATTTTTACGGTGAATATACCGGTGTACGCATGGCGCGCAAGCATATAAGCTGGTACAGCAAGGGTCAGAAGCATGGGGCAGCGTTTAGACAAGCCGTTAACCACGTCGAAACCATAGAAAAACAACTTGAAATAACACATACTTTTTTCAATACAATGATAAACAGGGAGGAACTAGCAGCGTGAACGATACAGCATCTGTAGCCAAGATAGCCGCTACAACAATACATAACCCCGCTTTTGACAAACCATTACGTGATTGCGTCGCGGACTCCATTAGTGCCTATTTTAACGCACTCAATGGACACCCCGCCGGCAACCTTTACAATATGGTTTTAGCGGAAGTTGAAGAACCATTACTGCAAGCGGTATTACACCATACCAATGGCAATCAAAGTAAAGCATCCGAGGTACTCGGCATAAACCGTGGCACACTTCGTAAAAAACTTAAAACTTACGGATTGCACCGCTAAAGCTTCAACAAACACCACCTTACCTATCCCCCCGGGTAAGCAATGGTTTATTTATTACGCTCTTCCCCCTGCTTTTTATTAGCCTTAAAGCCAGCAACAACACTTTCTCTTTTTAAACACTTTATAAAAAACCCCTATTAACAATTAAAATCTTTTCGTTGTATTCGTTGTGGTAAAAAATCACTAAAACTCCTCCCTTCCCCTGTTATGTCACCCAATGACAAGCTACAATGAGCCCCTTCAACAAATTCACTCAACATCAGGCACAAAGAAGGTTACCCGCATGGCTAAAATCACCCGCGCTCTTATTAGCGTATCGGATAAAAATGGCATTGTAGAATTTGCCAAAACACTCAGTTCAGAATTTAATATTGAGATTCTATCCACCGGCGGGACCGCAAAATTACTGGCCGATAATAATATCCCTGTCATCGAGGTGTCCGATTACACCGGCTTTCCAGAAATGATGGACGGCCGCGTAAAAACCCTGCATCCTAAAATTCATGGCGGCCTCCTTGGGCGACGTGGTACAGACGATGCCGTTATGCAAGAACACAAGATCCCCCCCATTGATATGGTCGTTGTTAATTTATACCCGTTTGAACAAGCCACGGCCGATCCCGATTGTTCTCTGGAAAACGCCATTGAAAATATTGATATTGGTGGCCCGACCATGCTCCGCGCCGCCGCCAAAAATAACAAAGACGTGACCGTTGTTGTCAATGCCAGTGATTATAAAACCGTGCTAAACGAAATGCGTTCCGCTAACGGCAGCATCAGCAGCGATACTAATTTTGATTTAGCGATTAAAGTTTATGAACACACTGCCAACTATGACGGTAATATTGCTAATTACTTTGGCACGTTAGTTAAAAACAAACCCGAAGCTCATCAAAGTTTCCCGCGTACGTTTAACAGCCAGTTTAATTTAGTACAAGGTATGCGCTACGGTGAAAATCCGCATCAAAATGCCGCTTTCTATGTTGAAGCAAAACCGGCAGAAGCTTGTATTGCCACCGCAACGCAAGTACAAGGAAAAGAACTGTCTTACAATAATATTGGTGACACGGATGCAGCACTTGAATGTGTCAAACAATTTAGCCAACCCGCTTGCGTTATTGTTAAACATGCCAACCCTTGCGGTGTTGCTGTTGCCGATAATCAATTTACTGCTTACGACCGCGCTTACGCAACCGACCCAACATCCGCTTTCGGCGGCATCATCGCCTTTAATAGGCCACTCGATGCAAAAACGGCTGCAGCCATTATTGAGCGTCAGTTTGTTGAAGTGATTATCGCACCCAGTATTGAAAAAGATGCCTTACCTATTTTAGCAACAAAGAAAAATGTGCGTGTTTTAGAATGTGGCCAATGGCCTGCTGAGCGTATTGCTGGTATCGACTACAAACGAGTAAACGGTGGCCTGTTAGTTCAAGACCGTGACCTCGGCATGGTCACAGAGGCTGATTTAAAAGTGGCAACCAAACGCGCACCTAGCGCACAGGAAATGCAAGACTTGTTGTTTGCATGGAAAATTGCCAAGTTTGTTAAATCCAATGCGATTGTTTATTGCAAAAATAATATGACTATCGGAGTAGGTGCAGGGCAAATGAGCCGTGTCTACAGCGCAAAAATTGCGGCCATTAAAGCAGCCGATGCCAATCTGGAAGTAAAAGGTTCGGTAATGGCAAGTGATGCCTTTTTCCCATTCCGCGACGGTCTGGATCAGGCCGCCGAAGTAGGCGTAACAGCCGTCATCCAACCCGGTGGCTCTATGCGAGATGAAGAAGTTATACAAGCCGCCAATGAAAATAACATTGCGATGGTCTTTACGGGTATGCGTCATTTCCGTCATTAATCTACATTAAACAATCATCAGGCCACGCTGTCAGCGTGGCCTGATATTATCCATATAAAAAATTCGATCCAGTAAAAAAGTAAATTCCGCTATATTGATGTACAATGACATAATAAAGCGTAGGGAATTTGCACTTTGAAATCGCCGATAGAAAAGAAAATCCATCCTTCAAGAACAGTGGCCGCAGTTGATCTTGGCTCCAATAGCTTTCATATGATTATCGCCAGTCTGGAAGATAATGGCTCACTAAAAGTTATTGATAAAATAAAAGAAATGGTTCGCCTTGGTGCCGGGCTTAACTCAAAAAAACGATTGGATGAAGAAACACAGCAACGTGCGCTCGATTGCTTGAGTCGATTTTCTCAACGTCTGCAAAATATTCATAAAAAAGATATTCGTATTGCCGGCACCAACACGTTGCGTATCGCAAAGAACAGTCATGAATTTATAAAAAAAGCTAAAAAGATCTTAAATCACAAAGTTGATATTATCTCTGGTGTAGAAGAAGCACGTCTTGTTTATCATGGTGCCGTTTATAGTCTGGCAGAACTTGGCAACAAACGACTCGTTATTGATATTGGTGGTGGCAGCACCGAAATTATTATCGGAAAAAATAACAAGCCAATTAAACTTGAAAGCCTTGAAATAGGCTGCGTCAGTATTAGCAAAAAGTTTTTTGCTGATGGCATTATCACTAAAAACAAATTGAGAGAAGCAGATCTTTATACCCGGCAACAAATAGAAGATGTACGCAATAGCTATATAAAGGCCGGATGGGAACAATGTGTTGGTACGTCGGGAAGTATTCGTGCTATCTCTAAAGTATTACTGGCCGCAGGCATCACTGATGGCAGCATTACCAGTAAAAGTCTAAATTTTTTATTAGAGAAACTTTTAACCTTTAAATCAATCAATGCCATAAAACTGGATGGGCTAGCCAGTGATCGGCAACCTGTTTTTATTGGTGGCGTTATCGTTTTAAATGCTATTTTTAAAGCATTAAAATTAACCGAAATGATCGCATCAGATGGTGCCTTACGAGAAGGACTCATACTCGATATTGTTGGACGTATCAAGCATGAAGATATTCGGGAAATAACCGTTGCACACCTAGCCTTACGCTATGGTGTTCGCCAGGAACACGCAGATAATATTATTTTATCCTGTCAGCATTTATACAAAGATCTTACCAAGCCATGGTCGCTTAAAGATGAAAATCATTTAGCCTTATTAATCTGGGCAGCTCAATTACATGAAATGGGATTGGCAATTTCACATTCAGGTTATCATAAACACAGTGCTTATCTGGCTCATTACTCTGATATGCCCGGCTTTTCCATTCAGGAACAACAACTACTTTCTCAAATCATACGCAACCATCGACAAAAAATGTCCTTAGATGACATTAAATTTAACCCCTCAAAAGATAATTATAAAGTACTCTACTTAATCATCATCTTACGTATTGCGGTTATATTGAATCGTAGTATCCCTGAGTATCAGCAACCGGATTATAAAATAAAGGCTAAAAAGAACTCATTAACCCTCGCTTTTCCAGAACACTGGTTTAATGAGAATCCCTTGACCATTGCAGATCTACAAAATGAAGTGGAATACCTTGCGATAATTAATTTTGAATTAGAAATAAAACATTTAAAAAAATTATAATTCAGCAGCCAGATTTTTTAATAAGTTATTTTGTGCCGAATTTTCTTTTTGGCTTGATGTTGCTACTAATTTTTTGTAGTTTCCATCAGACTGTAATACCCAACTATCAACATTGTCTGACAAATAAGACAATAGACCCTCTTTAATAATTTGTTTCTTTAGTTCAGGATCTAATATAGGAAAACAGGCTTCAACCCGGCGATATAAATTACGTTCCATCCAGTCCGCACTCGAACAAAATACTTTAGGGTCATCGTCATTATTAAAATAATAAATTCGTGAATGCTCAAGAAAACGCCCAACAATTGAACGCACAGAAATATTTTCAGAAACACCTTTAATCCCGGGTCTGAGCCGACAGACACCCCGAATGATTAAATCAATTTTCACTCCCGCTTGTGATGCCCGATAAAGCTCCTGAATAATATTACCATCAACTAAAGAATTTATTTTTGCGATAATTCTGGCAGGTTTTCCGGATTTTGCTAATTCAGCCTCCTGCTTAATCATTTCAATTAATGATTTATATAACGTAAAAGGAGATTGTAATAATTTTTTTAATTTGGTTGCTTTACCTAAACCAGTTAACTGTAAAAATAATTTATGTACATCTTCACCAATGGCTTTATCTTTTGTCATAAAGCTATAGTCAGTATAAACACGCGCATTCCCCGGGTGATAATTACCCGTTCCCAAATGAACATATCGATTCAGACTCTTACCTTCACGCCGAACAATCAATAACATTTTTGCATGTGTTTTATACCCCACCACACCGTAAACGACATGGGCACCAGCATCTTGTAAACGTGAAGCAAGTTCAATATTGGCCGCCTCATCAAAACGTGCGCGTAATTCAACAACTACCGTTACTTCTTTACCTGCTTTTGCAGCATCAACAAGGGCATCAACAAAGGGAGAAGCAGCACCTGTTCTGTACAACGTCATTTTTACAGCAAGTACTTTAGGATCTTGTGACGCCTGTTTTAAAAAATTAACTACAGGCCCAAATGACTCATATGGATGAAACAAAAGAATCTCGCCCTGTTGAATTGCTTTAAACATGTCTTCTTCATAACGAATGCGTTTAGGTAAACCCGGGGTAAAAGGTAGGTACTTTAATTCAGGGCGATCCACACCATCAATCACTTCAAGTAAGCGATTCAAATTAACTGGCCCATTCACCGTGTATAAATCATTTTCCTTCAGCTTGAATTTCTTTAAAAGAAAACGAGACATTTCACTGGTACAATTATCAGCCACTTCCAAACGCACAGCGTCTGTTAAACGACGCGATGATAATTCACCTTTGATCGTACCCATCAGATCATCACTTTCTTCCTCATCAACAAATAAATCACTATCACGCGTTACCCGGAATTGATAGCAACCAGTTACGTTCATTCCCGGAAATAAAGCACTAATATGAGTATGAATAATTGACGTTAAAAAAACATAGGCGTGTCCTGTAGCATATTGTTCTGGTATACGAATAAGTCTTGGCAAACTTCTTGGTGCTTGCACAATGGCAATACGGCTATCACGCCCAAAAGCATCTTTTCCTTCTAATGATATAATAAAATTCAGGCTTTTATTAAAAACGCGGGGGAAAGGGTGTGCCAAATCCAAACCTAAAGGACTCAGTACCGGAAGGATTTGACTGGTGAAGTGTCGACGTATCCAGTTAGCTAAATTCTCGTCCCACTCATTCCGTTTCAGGAAACGGATTTTTTCACTTTCTAGCTCAGGGATTAATACGTCATTGAGTACTCGGTATTGTTCTTCAACCAATAAATGTGTTTCATCACGAATTAAATCCAATATTTGCTCTGGCGTAATATTAGTCAAACCCCCACTGCTTGATTCAAGGGCTGCACGGTGCATTAAACCTGCGACTCTAATTTGAAAAAATTCATCCAGATTAGTACTACTAATACATAAAAATCGTAGCCGCTCTAATAATGGCACGTTTTCATTTGAGGCCTGAGAAAGTACACGTCGCTGAAATTGCAACAGACTTAATTCTCTATTTATATAATATTCCGGTTGCTTTAAATCAATATCACCCATTGCTTTATTCTACTTTAAGTTGAGGTCATATGAATGACAGTTTTATCACCAAGCGGTAAATTTTCGTTTGATCTGTATCAGGTAAAACATAATAGAAATTTGCTATATTGTATATATTAATCATCATTTATTCGAGTTAAATCTATGCCTGATAAAACCGAGAATGCACTTAATGTTTCACTGGCCCATCCCGGCACAAATTATTTAGCTTCCAGTGAAGAAATAAATGCCCTGCCAACGAATACTATTTTTCCATCAGCTAATTATCCTTACACAAAAAAGATGAAGAAAGCCCACTATGAGAAAGAAAAAAAATTATTACAAATTGAGCTCGCAAAATTCCAGCATTGGATAAAAGACTCAGGCCAGAAATATCTTATTCTTTTTGAAGGCCGTGATGCGGCAGGCAAAGGCGGCACCATTAAACGATTTACAGAACACTTAAATCCACGCGGTGCACCAGTTGTTGCCCTGGAAAAACCCAATGAACGAGAACAGGGGCAATGGTACTTCCAACGCTATATTCAATACCTTCCAACCAGGGGCGAAATTGTGCTACTCGATCGTTCCTGGTACAACCGTGCCGGTGTTGAACGAGTTATGGGATTTTGTACACCACAGGAATATTTGGAATTTATGCGCCAATGCCCAGAGTTAGAGCGCATGATTACTCGCAGCGATACCCGGTTAATCAAATTTTGGTTCTCAATCAGCCGAAATGAACAATTCCGTCGTTTACAAGCACGCCAACAAGACCCGTTAAAACAATGGAAAATAAGTGAAATTGATCTGGCTTCACTCGACAAGTGGGACAATTATACTGAAGCCAAAGAAGCCATGTTTTTTTATACCGACACCAAAGATTCACCTTGGACTGTGATTAAATCTGACTGTAAAAAACGCGCTCGTCTTAATGCCATTCGTCATGTTCTTTCGACGGCTGACTATCCCAATAAGAATAATGAAATTGCCTGCCCACCCGATGAATTAATTGTTGGCTCTGCTGATACTATTTATGAATCAGGTGAAAAATACCTGCAACATCCCCCCTTTGAAATTGAAAAAAATAGATAAACATTTATAAAAATAAACAAGGATTGGTGGATTATATTGAAATAGACTATGCTGACAAATATGGAAAATACATCGTTACTTGTCTGGGGAATGCTATTCGGAGCCGTTGGTCTCGGGTTTTTTACCTATGGGAAAAAACAAAAAGCTGTTATTCCACTGCTTACTGGGATTGCTTTATTTATTTTTCCTTATTTTATATCAAATGTATACATGCTTATTCTTGCCGGTATTGCTTTAGTCGCAATACCCTATTTTATAAGAATATAAACTGTACAGGTCATGTTGCATACATTAAAACTTCTGTTACCTGCCTTACTGCCTTCATGGAATTTTTTTGATGTCATCGCAGCGTCACCACGCATTCAATTCTGTTTATTGACAAAAGAAAATGAACCGCCACCTGAATGGCATGAATTTAGACCTCGCCCAGAAAAGTTAACATTGATACAAATGCTTAAACGTATACTGTGGAATCCACAATGGAATGAGTCGTTATTTATGGTTAGCTGTGCCGAACGCATTATCGAACACTCGTCACAACTTGCAAGCCAACACAGCGAAAATAAAATATTAAAGCGTATTACACGATATCTTACGGCTGATAATCTAAACTCGGTAACAACAACTCCGTCCTTTTTGCAATTCCGTTTATTACTGGTGCAACGGCAAGACTCTAAACTACAACAAGACGTCGTTTTCCTTTCACGTATTCAGCCGATGATTTAATAATTTATAAAATGAACTTGGACACTGCTATACGCATAACTGAAATTTTATTAGGTTTTGCGTTTGCGCAACAAAGTATCGAGCATTTAACCTCGTTCACTAACGAAAGGCTCCTGTTTATACCACGATTACTATTAGCCATACTGCTTATCGTGGGTTTTCAAACAGCTTGGGTTACTGCCTTATTACTATTATTGGGTCTTGCTATTTTGCAACGCTTTCAAGGCCCCTATAATGGTGGAGCCGATCGCATGAATTTACTTATTCTAATCTGCTTATGTTTAGCACTTTTTGCACCTTCACGATATTGGCAAGAAGTCGCCTTTGGTTATCTTGCTTTGCAACTGGTTTTATCCTATTTCGGGTTGGGTAAAAATAATAAACCCCGACTGGCGTAGCGGCCGTGCCTTATGTGATGTTTTCCAATTTTCGGCCTACCCTGTTAGCGAGTCCTTACGACAGTGGTCCACATCGCCTCGCATTCTTTTTGTAATGTCTTGGGGAGTCATGTTATTTGAATTGCTTTTTCCGCTTTCTTTATTGTCAGTAGCCAGCCTGAGTATTGCACTTATTATTGCCGCAAGCTTTCATTTTTCTAATGCCTGTTTGTTTGGGCTAAATCGATTCTTTTGGATATGGCTTGCAGCCTATCCGGCCATATTCTGGTTTCAATTCCGTATTTTCGCTAGCATCTAAGCATGTAGATAAAGATTAATAAAGAAATAATATTAATCTACGATAAACAATGCCCTGTCTGTCGATATTATTGCCAAAATATTCAGCTTCAAAAAAGTACCGGACACCTTAAAATAATCAATGCTCGGGAAAATACAGATGAACTGAATGAAATCACTCAACAAGGGTTAGATATCGACCAGGGGATGGTTTTAAAAATAGAAAATACCTTTTATTCTGGTTCGGATGCTATCCATATATTGGCATTAATCAGCAACCGTTCAAATATCATAAATCGTCTTAATTACTGGTTGTTTAAATCAAAAATAATTTCTCGATACCTTTACCCTATTTTGCGTTTCTTCCGTCAGTTACTCTTAAAAATATTAGGTAAAAAAAGAATCAACAATCTCAAGCCTTAGAAAAAGATTAACTTTTGATAAATAATCTCGCTGTTACCCTTTAAAAAGCAATGATTCTTCTGTACTATTTTATCTCGCTAATGAACTTTTAGAGAAAATATGATGATTCGCATTTTATTGATAGGCTTATTCGCCAGTACTCTTTTTCAAGCAGCCTGTACTTGGGCACCGCTTTCTCATCTTGGCGAAAAAGTACGGGTACTGGAACCCTATGAAATTAATAGCTGCGTAAAAAAAGGTAAGGCAACGGTTTCTGTGCGGGACAACGTTGCAGGCATTGAACGAAACAGGAAAGAAGTAGCAAAAGAACTTAAGCGTCTGGCAAGAAATGCCGCGCCGGATCTCAACGGTGACACCGTGGTTGCCGCATCCCCGATTAAGGCGGGGGAGCAAACCTTTTACGTGTACAAATGCGTTGATCCCCAAAACTAAACGCCAAACTTAACCTCGATGCGTCTATAAAACACCAAGAATTAATTTGGTCCCTACCAGAATCGTGACAATCTCAAAAGTTCGCTTAATCAACTTATTTGATTTAATAATCGATAAATGTGCCCCGGCATAACCCCCAAGAAGGGATGCAAAAAACAATACGGGGATCCAGTCCCAGCGGACCTCCGTTTGTAAGGCTAGAGTTAATGCCCCACTGGCATTCCAGAATAAGCCCACCAAGACAAGCGTATAGGCGACAGCTGATTTATAGTCTAAACCAAACCAATAAACTAACCAAAGTGTGACAAATAGCCCCGTTCCAGAGGTGAGCGATCCATTTAAAATACCTATAAAGAATATGACGAAACTGCCGATTAAGTAACCAGTAAAGGTACGGTGCTTTAACCGCATCTGTTGTCCTAACTCAGAACTAAAAACAGAATAAAGGCCTAAACCAATGGTTAATATACCCAGCAACAGGGTTGCCCATTGATCAGGAATATGTAAAATAATGTTGGCACCAAGCACCACACCGGGTAAACCCGAGGCTAAAATAACGGCAGAAAAACGCAAATCGAGTATCCGTTCACGACAATGCCTTAATGTCGCACCGATACCCAATGCCACGGTTGCTAACTTGTGGGTTGCCAATGCCATACTAAAGGGTAAACCAAGGAACAATAAAACTGGCAATTGCAGTAAACCTGCGCCACCGCCCACAAAAGCGGAAAAGACATTGGCAAGAAATGAAACTAAAAGTAAGATAAGATAGTCAAACATTGTGTGAGTGTAAAACATTAAAAGTAATATGTATAAGTTACCCTTAAAAATTGGTTTTATATTTTTTATAAGTATGGGCTACCTTGTCCCGGGACTGGCCGCGATCAAATGCTGGAAAAATGATGCCGGTATACGTGAATGCAGTTTTACCGTACCCCTTAAATATGCGGGTCGTGAAATACAAATTATGAATGCACAGGGGCAGGTGATCAGAACTATCCCCGCAGAAAAAACACCGGAAGAAAAAGCACAGGCGGCCAAGCTAGCCAAAATTGAAGCCGAAAAGAAACGGATAAAAGATGAACGTCGCCGCAAAGATATTATTTTACTGAATACTTTTACGACCGTTGACGATATTATCTTAAGCCGAGACGCTAAAATAACCGCCATTGAAAGTATTATTAAAATATCAGAAAGCAATCGGGCAAAAAAACAAAAACTACTCGATAAATATACGCAACGTGCGGGCAATTTTGAACGAAAAAGTAATAAAATCCCTGCATCTATCTTAAAAAGTATTGAAAAATCTAAACATCAGATAAAAGAGAGTGGTGATTTTATTGAAAATCAAAAGCAGGAAAAACTGCAAATTTATAAAAAATATCAGCGTGACATTGCACGTTTTAAAAAATTAAAATCACTCCGGCCCCATTAGGCGTTATTTGAACGCTAATAACATGATACGCCAATGATCCGGCCAATATTCTAACGGTGAATGTTTAAAACCGCTACGCACATATTGGTTAATATGCCCTTCGACCAAGCTTAACATCATATTGGCAAGTGCAGGGATCGGAATATCTAGATTAAATTCTGTATTCATTTCACCTTCACGAAGCACTTGTTTTAATTGTGTTTCGAAACGTTCAAAAAACTTGGCAATACGCATACGCAAGCGTTCAGTTTCACCGGTTAAAGCTTCACCGGTTAACAAACGCGTCATTCCGGCATTTTTTTCGGCAAAGGTCAGTAGCAATTTTAATATTTGTTCGCAGCGTATTGCTGATGACTTTTCTTCGCTTAATATACGATTGATTAAACCAAAAATAGAGTCTTCGATAAATTCGATCAAACCCTCAAACATTTTGGCCTTACTGGGAAAATGGCGGTACAACGCCGCTTCCGAAACCCCGACTGCTTTAGCTAAACCGGCGGTAGTGATCCGCTCACCCGGACTTTCTTCTAATTGGCGCGCCAATGCTTCTAATATTTGTTGTCGACGAGAAGTTTTGTTCTTACTTGAAGGAGAGTTCAATTCTGAATGAGCCATTGCGGTACCTTTTGTTATTATTGGCTAACCTTTAATGAGAGTACCGACACCTTCATCGGTTAATAACTCCAGCAACACGGCATGTTCTACCCTACCATCGATGATTTGAGCTGTTTTTACACCGGCGCGAACGGCGTCCAGAGCGCAATTAATTTTAGGTAACATGCCACCGTGGATTGTTCCATTTTCAATGAGGGCTTGAACCTGCTGCGCCTTTAAACCCGTTAGTAACTTGCCATCATTATCTAGCACACCAGCCGTATTGGTGAGTAAAATTAATTTTTCAGCTTGCAGCGCTTCTGCTAATTTTCCGGCGACCAGATCAGCATTAATATTATAGGACTCACCATCGCCCCCTACACCCACAGGTGCGATCACGGGAATAAAGTTAGCTTTATCGAGCATTTGTACAATCGAAACATCAATACTCTCGACCACCCCCACATGACCAATATCGACAATCTCAGACGCGTTCATTTCTGAATTAGACTCATCAAACTGTATCTTGCGCGCACGAATGAGGTCGCCATCTTTGCCGGTTAAGCCAACCGCCTTGCCACCCAATCGGTTAATCATCGCAACAATTTCTTTGTTGACCAAACCACCGAGCACCATTTCAACCACGTCCATGGTTTCGCTGTCGGTGACGCGCATACCATGAACAAACTGACTGTCTTTACCAATCTTTTTTAATAATGCACCAATTTGTGGGCCACCACCATGTACCACTACCGGGTTCATACCAACAAGTTTCATTAGCACAATATCACGCGCAAATGATTGTTTTAATGCCACATCGGTCATGGCATTGCCACCATATTTAATGACTATGGTTCTACCCTGAAAACGCTGTATATAGGGCAACGAGGTATTTAATACATGTGCAATGTTTTTTGCTTGGTCGGTTGAAAGACTCATAATTTTAGTTAGTTAATGTTCACTTCGTTGACAGTGAAGTAATGGTAACTGAGGGTATTGATAATAACAATAGCGGCTAGGAGAATATTAGTGAACCACCGGAGGGTAACGCCAGAATCATTTAATAAAAACCGTCTGCCGCAAGCGGACGGGAAATTTAGATTAAATGATTCTGGCGTTGCTCTCCTTGCTCTAAGTAACTTTATGCAGCATTTTTCTTAATCCAAGATTTAGCTTAAGTTAAAAAGGCAATACCAGTGTATCGTCCACCGCGTGTAACACCTGTTTAAATTTAGCCTGTACTTTTTCCATGGCTTCTTTGGTTTGGCCTTCGAAACGTAACACTAAACAAGGCGTGGTATTTGATGCTCGCACTAGTCCCCACCCGTCTGCATAATCGACACGAATACCGTCTATCATCGTAATATTTGCTTCACCAAAATCAGCATTGTCGAGCAGTTTTTCGATAAAGGCATGGGGGGCGCCTTCACGCATTTGAATTTGTAATTCAGGTGTATTCACTGAATCAGGCAAACTGGCAAACACAACCCGCGGCTGTCTAACATCCGCAGCTAATATTTCTAATAATCGCGCACCGCTGTATAGGCCGTCATCAAAACCATACCAACGTTCTTTAAAGAAGATATGGCCACTCATTTCACCCGCTAGCAATGCACCCGATTGTTTCATTTTTGACTTAATCAGTGAATGGCCTGTTTTCCACATAAGTGGCTCGCCCCCTTTTTCCCAAATCACTTTGGTCAGGTTACTGGTACATTTAATATCAAAAATAATTTGTGCACTCTGATTGCGTGACAACACATCTTCAGCAAACAACATCAGTAATCGATCTGGCCAGATAATGTTGCCGTCCGAACTGACCACCCCTAAGCGGTCGCCATCGCCATCAAAGGCCATCCCCAAATCGGCTTTATGCACTTTAACGGCTTCAATTAAATCTACTAGGTTTTTTGGTTGACTAGGATCTGGGTGGTGGTTTGGAAATTTACCATCGATATCACAATACAGCTCAATCACTTCGCAACCCATGGCTTTATATAAGCGCGGAGCAACACCACCGGCAACACCGTTGCCACAGTCAATCACAACTTTAAGAGACCGTTGGGGTTTTACGTCAGAAACAATACGGTTGATGTATTTTTCTAACATTGGGATAGTCGAATAATTTCCTGTCCCGGTTACAAAATCGCTTAATTCGATACGTTTTCTTAAGATCTGGATACTATCTTCAGATAAGGTGTCACCGGCTAAAACCATTTTAAAACCATTATAATCTGGTGGGTTGTGGCTACCGGTTAACATTACTCCTGAACCATTGGTAAGCTCATGCGCTGAGAAATAAAGTAGTGGTGTTGGCACCATACCCACATCAATAACATTAATACCTGTCGATAAAATACCCTTGACTAATGCTTGGCCTAGTTCTGGCCCCGATAAACGGCCATCTCGCGCAAAGGCGATGCTGCTGACACTGCGAGTTGACGCTTCACTGCCCAAGGCCTTACCAATAAGTTCGGCATACTCAGCGGTTAAACTAACACCAACAATGCCACGAATATCATAAGCTTTAAAAATTTCAGCTGGGGGGTGTGGTGACATCACTTTGTTCATTGAAGCTTCAGCCGTATCCGCAATGGATTGCTTTAAACTTTGATTGCTTTTCTGATTGGCATTATTACGTTGTTGCTCTATTTCCTGCATTGCCTTTTCATCAAGTTCTTCAACTTGCATTGATGCGCTTGACGCATACATAGCGGCAGAATCAAATTCCATTTCCATACTCGATGCGTTTACGCTATGCGGGTCACTGTCTCGTTCACGATCGTGGCTCTGGTTCAGCAATACCTCATTTAGCTGTTTAGCCGCATCATTAAACTCTTTCATTTCCATTTTATATTCGTATTTTTTATCACCGCGAAGCGTACTAATGACCAACCCGACTAAATTATCAATATCGGATGTGATAGCACGGCTCAAAGAACGCCATGACAAATAAACAATAACAATAAATATTCCTACACCGATAAACAATAAAATATACGTTAATAAACGATCATATTCTGTATTAATACTTGCACTTGGCCAAATCCGGATTTCCCACTGAGTCCCCGGCACATCATATTTATGAGGTGCCTCACTTACACGCAAAGAAGCATCGCCGGTTTTACCAATTAATAGTGAGCCCTGCCTTTGTCCGGCAAGTTGGTAAAGCTCGACATAGTCAATCTGGTTGCTCAGCTTTAGCCATTTATTCAACATATTAACATTAACCACCAGTTGAACCTGCCCGATGACTTCTGTTTTTGCCAAATTTAAAACTGGGTGTACAAAATCGATATGTTGTTGTGCCGTACCGAACACATGTACTTCAACACCTGGCGGGTGTTTAGTGTCACGCGACTTATTAAACATGTCGACACAGGCAAAACCAATATGAGGTGTTGTCCGTTGCGATGGCCGTAAATTACCTTCTTTTAATAACCTTAAACTCAGGCCATTCGGAAAAAGTTTAACCAGTTGGTTTTGACGTTCGACTATTCTTTCTGGATTACCCGATAAAATTATCTGACGCGTTTCAGGATCTTTCGCAATAATAGCAATACCCTCGGTATAGCGTGCAATGGATAAACTTAAGCGACTTGCAAACTGATCGGCAACACTGCGTTCAATAGCACTGCTCTGGTTATTAATAATATTCAAGGTATTCCAACGCATGATGTATAACATCACCACAAAAGTTGCACTGAATAATATAAATGACAACAATGAAATCGTATTCAGGGTGAGACCATCCTTCTTAATTGCACCTTTTTTGCGACGCTTCGATGTACGTAATGGTTTATCCTGTTTTGCCATAACTATTTATTACCCTTTAATCCCTAATTTAGTCACTCTTATCCGCGACCCGTATGGCCAAAACCACCTTCTGCGCGTTCACTTTCATTAAACTCTGTTACCACATCAAACGCAGCCTGCACAACCGGCACAAACACCAGTTGAGCGATGCGTTCGCCAATATCAATCGTAAAAATATCACCGCTCCGGTTCCAACAAGAAACAAACAACTGACCTTGATAATCAGAATCGATCAACCCCACCAGATTACCTAAGACAATACCATGTTTATGTCCTAACCCCGAACGCGGTAAAATAACAGCGGCCAGTGACGGGTCACCGATATGAATCGCCATTCCGGTTGGGATTAAATGTGTTTCCCCCGGGTTAATCGTCAGTGCTTTGTCTAGACAAGCGCGTAAATCAATGCCTGCGGAGCCTTCTGTTGCGTAATTCGGCATGTCTATTTGCTTACCCAAACGCGCATCTAGTATTTTTAATTGAATCTTTTGCATAACAATCCTTTTCCGTAAATTACGGTGAAGACCTTAATAACACTGGCCCGTTCTAATTTTTTTTATCGTTACTGTTGTTTCTAAAGTGAACAATATTTTCAACTTTACGTTGCTCTTTGTTGAGTCTACCCGACTGAATCGCATTATCATACTGCGATGCAATTAAGGCGACTAATTCTCGTGCTAAACGTGTTTTACTGGACACGCCTAGTTCCAACTCACCACCAAGCCAAAATAATTTTAACGCATTGCTATCGCTGCCAAAAGTACCATTGGTTTCAGTTGCGGCCTCTCCTACCCAGTTCGCGGCAATCATTTCCACGCCTTTATCTTTGAGTTTTTGTCGCGCATGTTGTTCAAGATTCTCAGTTTCAGCCGCAAAACCCACACTGAACAACCATGGGCTTTGACGTTTAACCGTGGCTAAAATATCGGGATTACGTTGTAACTGCAACATCATGCTCTCGGCAGATTTTTTAATTTTTTCTGTATTAGCCAGTACTGGGCGATAATCCGCCACCGCAGCAGCAGCGATAAAGATATCAGCTTGATGCGAAAAAGCTTGAGTCTGTTCAAGCATTTGTTGGGCGGTTGTGACGTGCAGGGTTTTAATCGCATGGGAGACTCGCAAACTTTTATCCACTGGGCCGCTAATCAATATCACTTCGGCACCCGCTTCTAGCGCCGCCGTTGCTAACGCGTAACCCATTTTACCGGAACTATGATTAGACAAATAACGCACCGGATCGATAGCTTCTTGCGTGGGACCGGCGGTAATTAACACCGTTTGGCCGGTTAAGCTACCGGTTGCAAACACATCGGCCAACGCATCCAGCAACGCATGTGGCTGCATCAGTCGCCCTTCGCCCACATCACCACAAGCTTGCTCACCGCTATCGGGCCCAAACAACAACACCCCCCGGCTGCGTAAGGTTTGCACATTTGTTTGGGTAGCGGGATCTTTCCACATTTGCTGGTTCATTGCCGGCGCCAAGGCCAGTGGCACATGGCTCGCTAGGCATAAAGCACCCAGTAAATCGTTGGCACGGCCAAAGCAAAGCCGACTGATAAAATCGGCACTGGCCGGAGCAACAAGAATAACGTCAGCCCAACGTGCCAGCTCAATATGCCCCATCGCCGCTTCGGCATCGTTATCTAGAAGGTGTTGATGAACCGGGTTGCCGGATAATGCCTGAAAGGTGAGTGGGGTCACAAATTCAGTGGCACCGTGCGTCATCACCACGCGCACTTCAGCATCCGCTTCGCGCAAACGCCGAATAATGTCAGCGGCTTTATAGGCCGCAATACTGCCGGTAATCCCTAATAAAATCCGTTTGTTAGCCAATCTCTTCATAAGCTATTTATTCTAACAAAAAAATAACAATTCGCTGTAAAATAAGCACATTTTCTCGTATATTCCATATTATATTAAGGATAAACACACTAACACAAACCGTAAACGCCTTGAGAGCTGCAAATACAAGGCAAAAAATGACGAGTAAATAGATAAGGAGATCTAAAATGCCCATAACGGACTGGCCTGCACTCGAACGCCCCCGCGAAAAATTACTCGCACAAGGCTCGCAATCCCTTTCTGATGCTGAGTTACTGGCCATTTTTTTACGCACCGGCATCAAAGGTAAAACCGCTGTCGATCTTGCCCGCGAATTAATAAACAATTTTGGTGGCCTGCGTAACTTACTCACCGCTAGCCAACAAGATTTTTGTCAGCATATGGGACTTGGCCCCGCAAAATATGCCCAACTACAAGCGGTTTTAGAACTTAGCCAACGGCATCTGTTCGAATCTTTAAACCGAAGCGACTCTCTCACCAGTGCAGAGACCACCAAACAGTATTTTCAAGCCAAAATGCGCGACTATCCACATGAAGTCTTTGCTTGTATTTACCTCGATAACCGCAACCGCATTATTCAATACTGCGAATTATTTCAGGGCACACTCGCAGGCGCCAGCGTTTACCCACGCGAAGTGGTTAAGCAAGCCCTGTCGTATAATGCCGCTGCGGTGATTTTTGCCCATAACCATCCCTCCGGCATTGCCGAACCCAGTCATGCCGACAAACAAATTACCCAACAGTTACGAACCGCGCTAGGTGTGGTCGAAATACGGGTACTCGACCATATCATAGTGGGCGATGGCTATTGTGTGTCGTTTACCGAACGGGGCTTGATGTGAATAGTTGGGACAGTGTCGTTTGGGATCAACAAACTACCAATTTTTACTCTAGGCTCAAACTATTTAATTCATACAAGAAACCATTTCAACTAACGCGTTCTTTTTAATTGCCGGAAACCAACGTGAAGAACCGGCATCCTCACCCGTATAAGTGAGTTTAATTTCAGGATAATCTTTGAAATCAGCCATTGCCTTGACGTCATCGTATTGGAAATAAATTTCAGTGTCCATTATCCGATCAATTTTCCAGTTCTTGTAATTAATCGCATGTAATGTGGCACGTCGGGCATCATTCATTGAAACCTTTAAAACGTTTACATTAAAGGTTAACGCCCCGTCATTGGTAGCATAACTGTTGGCAGAAAAGAGAACCATTAGAGTAAAAAATAATATTTTCATTAATAATGCTCCTAATTTAACGTTTGAGAAAACGACAGGATAAATAACCACCAAGAAAGTCACGACTCAGGTTTCTCAGGTATTCCAGATTCTTTTCTTTTGCCGGGTCGATATAGTGGAAGGTAATCTTTTCAAGATCGGCATAATCAATTTGAACCCGCGACAAATCGCTGTCCCGGGCATAAGTGCCAATAACATGGGTCTTATCAAACGTGTCAACTGTCCAGCCACGCGACAGCAAGGCAAGTACCGCAGGCCGGATCGGGCCAACGTCTTCTACTTTGTAACGGAGCACATCTGTGGTGATACTTGTTTGAATGGGTTTTACATCTTCATCGTCGTCATCGTCGTCCGCATAAACAAAGCATGGGATGGAGACCAATATAAAAAGTAGTAGTGATATTTGAATAATTTTAAACCGATGATCTGTTTTATCTGCCATAATCTTGCTCCTTAAAATTATCAGATGTTAATTCCCTTACAAATAACAGGTTATTAAGCAGTCTAAGTTAAAAGGAGAGACTATGCGAGAAAATACGTCCGATACAGGGCAAAAAGAGCCCAATTTGGGGCTCACAGAGGATAAGCTATTCCGACCTCGTTAAATTTTGGCTAAACAATTGAAGGAGGTCCAAATTATTCTTCCTTATTTAACGAATAAACCTTGTCACAGGCGCCGTATTTCCTTAAAATGCGCGCTCTTTTTGACGCTGTTAATCACAAATTAACGGATTAACGCGGAATTATTACGTTTTGGAGCAATATTATGGCAAAAGTATGCCAAGTAACGGGTAAACGCCCTATGTCAGGAAACAATGTTTCCCACGCGAAAAATAGAACCCGTCGCCGTTTTTTACCGAACCTGCAAACGCACCGTTTTTGGGTTGAATCTGAAAGTCGTTTTGTACGTTTACGCTTAAGCTCAAAAGGCATGCGCATTATCGATAAAAAAGGTATCGATTCTGTTCTGTCTGACATGCGTAG
>CAYYLL010000042.1:0-22123 GCA_964472525.1 uncultured Thioalkalispiraceae bacterium
ATGCAGGGGCTTTTTTATCACTAAACCATTCGTTTATTTATGAACGCCTAGTTTGTCTCTCCAACCAGGGAAGATTGCATCAGCATCATGCTCGAATGATTCGAATGCGCGAGCAAATTCTTTATGCTCTTTCGCGTATTCGATTGGATCCGCGCCTTGTTTCCAGCAATCGTATGCTTGGTGTAAAGATTTTGCACCAGCCGCAGGAGAATCGATGTGACCGTAAGCACCACCACCAGAAGTGTTGATAACGTTACCGTGGCCCAAGTTCTCGAAGAAGCCCGGTAAACGGAGTGCATTCATGCCACCAGAGATAATTGGAGTCGTTGGTTTCATGCCGTACCATTTCTGGTAGTAGACAGGTCCTTGGCATTCATCACGTTCAATCATATAGGCAATGATTTTATCAGAAGTATCGCCTTCCATTTTACCGTAGCCCATTGTGCCTACGTGAATACCGGATGCACCCATTAAGCGTGACATTTTAGCTAAGATATAAGCAGTGTAACCACGTTTTGATGATGGTGATGTGATCGCACCGTGACCTGCACGATGGTAATGTAAGTATTGACTTGGATACTGGCGGCGTGCAGTGGTTACCATACCTGGGCCACCCACATAACCGTCAACCAAGAAGGCAACGTGAGAAGCATTTTCGCCAAATGTTTCTAATACGAAGTCTGCACGAGCACACATTTCATGGTAGTCATCTGCTGTAATATTGGCCGAGAATAATTTAGCTTCGCCTGTTTCATCTTGCGCGCGCGCCATGGCGTCTGCAACTAAAGGAATTACTTTTTTCATTGGGCAGAAAACTTGGTTGCCTTGAGGCTCATCATTTTTAATGAAATCGCCACCTAACCAGAACTGGTAAGCCGCATCAGCAAAAGGCTCTGGACGTAAACCAAGTTTAGGTTTAATGATCGTACCGGCAATGTAACCACCGTTTTCGATAGGACGACCCAGAATACGCCACATATCAGAAATGTCTTTTGAAGGACCATCAAATAATTGCAGCATTTTAGGTGGAACGTAGAAATCGAACATTTGAGAGTTCTTGATATCGCCCATGCCTTGGTTATTACCAATCGCAAGCGTCAAGAAAGAAACGATCATGGCACGGCCATCAATAACATTACGGTCAAAAAGCTCATTAGGATAAGCAATTTTCATAATGCCTTTGGCTTCGTCAATTTCATAAACTAAAGCGTCAACGCCTTTAGTAAAATCATCGGTAGTTGAAACTTCTACGTTAGTACCGGTTGACGATTCAGCAGCAAAATGTGCCGCAGCTTCTAGGTAACCGTGGCCTTCAGAAGGCTCCATAGTATAAGCAACCAGAATGTGTTTACCATCAGCAAGTAATGTTTCTTCGTTTAAGCTCAGGTCTGAATAACGGCCTGTTTGGTCTAATAATGCCATTTAAGGTCTCCTCATTATTGAAAAAATTCGGTCTGGCTAGTTTCTATCATTACCCTAAAATAAGGGGGCTGACTAAATGGTACGTGTATCTTGCCAGAAAGTTTTGCGACTATACCCAGAATGATACATAATTAACACTCAAATATTTTGATGGATATGATAAGGTAAAGCTTATGAATGTAACTTTTCGACAATTAGAAGTGTTTGAGGCCGTGGCGCGGCTTTTGAGTTATACCAAAGCATCGAATGAGTTGCATCTAAGTCAACCTGCTGTTTCGATGCAAATCAAGCAGTTAGAGGAGAATACGGAACTGCCTTTGTTTGAACAACTGGGTCGAAAAATCTATTTAACCGAGGCTGGACAGGAGATGTACCATTATTGTCGAACCATTGCACAGCAGTTGGAAGAGGCTGAAGAAGTACTGGAGCAGCTAAAAGGCTTAAAAACAGGTCGATTGAAAGTGACAGTGGCCACGACCGCCAATGCCTTTGCAACCCGGATGTTGGCAATGTTCAGCCGTCAGCATGAAGGTGTCACGGTCAGCCTGGATGTGACCAACCGTGAGCGTTTACTTCGGCAGCTGGCAGATAATGAGAAAGATATCGCGATTATGGGGCGGCCACCGGATGATGTGGAGCTTATCACCGAAGCATTTGCCGACAATCCACTGGTGGTTGTGGCGGCCCCCGATCACCCTTTGGTGAAAGAGTCATTAATACCGTTAAGCCAACTACAGGAGCAAACCTTTGTGGTACGTGAGCAAGGTTCAGGCACTCGGACGGCAATGCAGCGCTTTTTTACCGAACATAACGTGACCATCACTTCGAGTATGGAAATGAATGAAAATGAGGCGATTAAGCAGTCGGTACAGGCTGGAATGGGGCTTGGCGTGGTGTCTATCCATACGATTGAGCTTGAACTGGAAACAAAACGGTTGGTTATTTTAAATGTCGAACATTTCCCGATTATGCGACATTGGTATCTGGTACACCGGAAAGATAAGCGTTTATCACCGGTTGCGCAGGCATTTTGCCAATTTGTGCTGTCCAATGCCAATGATTTTGTAAAGGTGGACTATATATAAGGTATACTTATCCCGAATTAAAAGGGTGTTAATAGGTTAAATGACCTGGATCAAGATAAAAACTTGATAGAGGCAGGGAACTTTAGCTAAACTTTCTCATCATAAGTCTCATAAAAGCTAGTAATGAATAGATATTTGATATTTTAATGAAAGATTTTGCAAAAAAAATAAGCATGGCTTTGTTGATTGTTTCACTTGGATGGTTCCCCATTCAGGCAACTTTCGCAACATCGTTTATGATGCCGGCTGGAAATATGCCAGCAGGAGATATGTCGGTGCAAAATATGTCTGTATCAAATTCTGAATTAGCTTTAGCTGTTCAAAATACTCAGCAAGTTAAAAAATCAATAGCAAATTGTGACACGCAATCACGCGTTAAAGATTGTTGCAGCAAAAACTCAAACTGCAATTCGTCTGATCAGGAATGTGGGCATTGCTTAAGCTTTCTTGCCATTGCGCATGAACAACAGCAAGCTTATTTTATTCCTCTTTATACGACTTATTATACACAAAGCCATAGCCTGTCGGGTGTGGTTGCCATCTCGGCCTATCGGCCTCCGCGCTAAGCGCACTTTTTATCCCCCAAACTTTTTTACCACTGTATTAAATTTGTAGCTTAATAGTTGCACATTTAAAGCGTTACTTAATAAATTAATTAAGGAGCATATTATGCCCTTTGTAGTCCAACGATATGTATGGATAGTTGTGTTAACCGCGTCTTTTTTGAATGTAAGCGGAGTGTTTGCAGCAGAAGATAATGTATTAACCTTGAAACAAGCTGAACAGATCGCCTTAAAACGCGATGCGGTTAGACATGCGATTAAGTCAAGAGAACAAGCTTATCGTGAGCAGGCTATCGCTGAAAATGCACTACCCGATCCTCAACTTAAGTTGGGGCTTATGAATATCCCAACGAATACTTACAAGTTGGATCAAGAAGCCATGACCCAGGGTCAGATAGGTATCCAGCAAATGTTTCCGCGTGGCAATACGCTAGACATTCGTTCCAGTCGCGCCAACCATGTGGCCGATAGCCAACTGTCAAACGGGAATGACCGTGCCTTGGTAGTAAAACGCGAGCTGCGATTGACCTGGTTAGAGTTGTATTACTGGCGTAAGGCTGAGCAGGTGATTAACGAGAACTATAAATTGTATAAACAACTGGTCAATATTACCCAGTCAAACTATGCCGCAGGCAAACAGAAACAGCAGGATGTTACGCGCGCGCAATTGGAACTGGGTTTACTGGTAGACAGGCAAATAGCTATTCAAAACAAGCAAGAAAAACAGCGGGCAAAATTAGCGCGTTGGCTAGGTGAGCAATACCTCACTGCCAGATTAAGCAATACGTTTCCAACGTTCACAAAATTACAGCAAAAATCAGTTATTTTTGCACAACTGCCTTCACATCCCAGTATGAAAGTGGAATCGTCCCGAATCGCCGCGAGTGAAGATGGGGTGCAACTGGCAAAGCAATCCTATAAACCAAATTGGATGGTGGACTTAACCTATGGTTTTCGTGATGGGAATAACCCCAATGGAAGCGCACGCTCTGATTTTGTATCGGCCATGGTTAAGTTCGATTTACCCCTGTTTACCAGTAACGACCAGGATCGCCGAGTGGCTGCAAGTAAACGCAAGTTAATGGCGGCGCAGGACATGCGCGAAGATAAGTTGCGCCGGTTACAACGCAGTTTGAATGACGAATATGCAAGTTGGCAACGTTTAACCCAACGCATGGATCAATATTTTAATATATTGGTTGATAAAGCAAAACAAAACACTCGCGCAGCATTCAATGCGTATCAAAGTGATCGCGGTGATTTTACAACGCTGATGCGAGCCAGCATCACTGAACTGAACACCCAATTAAAAGCATTACGAATACATGTTGACCATATAAAAGCAAAAGTAAAAGTGCTTTATCTTTCTGGTCCATCTACAGGAGAATCAAAATGAAGCGGATAGTCGTTATTAGTGTATTTTTATCATTCACAGTCTTACTTGCCGCGTGCAGTGATGATGAAACAGCAACAGTAGGTGATGCAACTGACAGCAGAGCATCAGCAAAAAAAGAACGTAAGGTTTTATATTGGGTTGCTCCCATGAACCCGAGTTATCGACGTGATAAACCCGGTAAATCTCCTATGGGGATGGACTTAACACCAGTTTATGATGATGGTGGCGGTGATGCCAACGTGGTTAAAATTGATCCTGCGGTTGTTAACAATCTCGGGGTGCGCACTGCTGAAGTTGAAAAAGGCCGATTAGGTCGACTGATTAATACGGTGGGCTATGTGGCTTATGACGAGTCTAAACTGAGTCATGTCCACCCGAGAACCGATGGTTGGATTGAAGATCTTTATGTACATTCAGAAGGTGACAAAGTTAAAAAAGGTGATATTTTATATAAACTTTACTCTCCAACTTTAGTGAATGCACAAGAAGAATATTTACAGAGCCTGCGCAGTGGCAACAAATTATTACTGGCTGCTTCGTTTGCGCGTTTAGAAGCATTAGGTGTATCAAAGACTCAAATTAATACCTTGCGTCGTAAGCGTAAAGTACGACAGACCGTTGATGTCTATGCTCCTCAAAATGGTGTCGTCGCTCGTTTAAAGGTACGTCAGGGAATGTATATTAAACCAATGACTGAACTTATGAGTCTGGCCGATTTATCCACCGTTTGGTTAATAGCCGATGTATTTGAAAAACAAACAGCATGGGTTAAAATAGGTGATCCTGCCGATGTCCATTTATCTTATTTACCCGGGCATGAATACGATGGCAAGGTCGAGTATATCTATCCTGCACTGGACAAAAAAACACGTACTTTAAAAGTACGTTTACGCTTTAATAATCCGAATGAAGCATTAAAACCGAATATGTTTGCCAACGTTCGGATCTATGGTGGTATCAAGAATAATATTATTTATATACCACAAGAAGCACTGATCCGTACGGGTGAAGAAGACCGAGTTATTATCAGCTTAGGGAAAGGACGTTTTAGTTCTCGTGTTGTTATTGCCGGAATGGAATCAGGGAATCAGGTTGAAATAAAAGACGGACTTACTCCCGGTGAAAAAGTTGTTGTGTCAGGCCAGTTCTTGATCGATTCAGAAGCCAGTACCAAAGCCAGTGTAATGCGCATGGGTGAAGGTGATGCGGGTAAGAGTAAATCAAAAGATAAATCTGCTTTGATGAAATCCAGCTCGATGAAATCTGGCAAAACAGTGATGGGTAAAGGTATCGTGAAAAGTATGATGGCGGCTCACGGCATGTTAACACTTGAACATGAACCGATTGAATCTTTAGGTTGGCCCGCGATGACAATGGATTTTATAGCAATTAAAAAGGTGGACTTATCGGCTATTAAG
The DNA here is from genome assembly GCA_964472525.1 of uncultured Thioalkalispiraceae bacterium. Lineage (GTDB taxonomy): Bacteria > Pseudomonadota > Gammaproteobacteria > UBA6429 > Thiohalophilaceae > SZUA-37. The sequence goes on from CAYYLL010000042.1 coordinate 5,885, forward strand.
GCCGGTCAAACTGTTCAGTTCGAATTACAAAAGCAAGCTGATGATAATTATAAAATTATCAGCATCAATCCGGCTGAATAACGTCACACTGAATTTAGGAGTAATAAAATGATTGAATCGATTATTCATTGGTCCCTTCGCAACCGTTTTGTGGTGTTGTTGATGACCTTCGTGTTGGTTGTTGCAGGTATTGTGTCGATTAAGATGACACCTCTGGATGCTATTCCGGATTTATCTGATGTGCAGGTTATTATTAAAACGCACTTTGCAGGGCAGTCTCCACAGGTGGTTGAAGATCAAGTCACCTACCCATTAACAACAGCCATGTTGTCAGTGCCAAAGGCAAAGAATGTACGTGGTTATTCTTTTTTTGGTGACTCGTATGTCTACGTTATCTTTGAAGATGGCACCGATCCGTATTGGGCGCGTTCGCGTGTACTGGAATATTTAAGTCAGGTTACCAGTAAATTACCGGCACAGGCTCGCCCGGAACTGGGTCCTGATGCAACGGGTGTCGGTTGGGTGTATGAATACGCTCTGGTTGATCGAACCGGTAACCTCGACTTATCACAGTTACGCAGTTTGCAGGACTGGTTCCTGAAATATGAATTGCAAACTGTACATGGTGTTTCCGAAGTTGCGACCGTTGGTGGTATGGTTAAGCAATATCAGGTTGTACTGGATCCCGACCGACTGCGTGCGTATAAACTACCTTTAAGTAAAATTCGTAGGGCGATTAAACGTGCTAATCAGGAAGTCGGTGGTTCGGTAATAGAAATGGCCGAAGCCGAATATATGATTCGTGCAACGGGTTATTTAAAAAATGAGGATGACATTCGCCAAATACCATTGGGCTTAAATAAGAATGGCGTCCCCATTTTATTAAAAGACGTTGCCGAAATACGCATCGGGCCTCAACTGCGTCGTGGTATTGCTGAACTTGATGGTGAAGGTGAAGTAGTGGGTGGCATTATTGTGATGCGCTTCGGTGAAAATGCAATGACAACCATCCAAGGGGTTAAGGACAAGCTGAAAGAATTACAAAAAAGCTTACCTAAAGGCGTAGAAATTGTTGAAACATATAATCGTGCTTCGCTTATTCAACGGGCAGTGGATACTTTGCATGGCAAGTTAGTAGAAGAATTTATCGTTGTTGCACTGGTTTGTATTATATTTTTATTCCATATGCGTTCAGCACTGGTGGTTATTTTATCCTTACCGGTTGGTATTTTAGTGGCCTTCATTGTAATGAAATCACAAGGTATGAATGCCAACATTATGTCACTCGGGGGTATCGCCATTGCGATTGGTGCGATGGTCGATGCAGCCATTGTGATGATAGAAAATGTACACAAGCATATTGAAAAAGAACCGATCAGTGATCACAATCGCTGGGAAGTGATTGCGCGTGCATCGGTTGAAGTTGGGCCGCCGTTGTTCTTCTCATTGCTTATTATTACGCTTAGCTTCTTACCTGTTTTTAGTCTGGAAGCACAGGAAGGTAAATTATTTGCGCCACTCGCATTTACTAAAACATTTTCGATGGCAGCAGCAGCTGGTTTATCCATTACGTTAGTACCGGTATTAATGGGATATTTTGTTCGGGGCAAAATTATTGCAGAAGAAAAGAACCCGATTAACCGGGCATTAATGGCAATCTATCGCCCTTTTATTAATATGGTATTAAAATATCCGGCACGCGTTTTATTGGTAGCATCTGCGGTTGTAGCTTCTGGAATGATACCACTTGATCATATTGGTTCAGAATTTATGCCCGACCTTGATGAAGGTGATTTAATGTATATGCCAACAACTTATCCTGCTATTTCGATAGGTAAGGCAAAACAAATTCTACAGCAGACGGACAAGCTAATTAAAACAGTGCCGGAAGTTAAAACCGTGTTTGGTAAAATTGGTCGCGCAGAGACGGCGACCGATCCGGCTCCATTAACTATGATTGAAACAACGATTCAGTTTAAGCCGAAGGATCAATGGCGTAAAGGGATGACAACGGAAAAACTGAAACAGGAGCTTAGAGATTTAATTAAAATTCCAGGGTTAACCAATGCCTGGGTTATGCCAATTAAAACACGGATTGACATGTTGGCAACGGGAATTAAAACACCAGTCGGTATTAAGGTAGCCGGTTCAGACTTAAAAGTAATACAAAAAATTGGTGAACGCCTTGAAGAAATCCTTAAACCTGTTCGGGGCACAGCCTCCGTTTATTCTGAACGGGTTGCCGGTGGGCGTTATGTCGTTGTTGATATAAACCGGTTGGCGGCATCCCGCTTTGGCTTGAACATTGCTGACGTACAGGATGTTGTAAGTACAGCGGTGGGTGGCATGAATGTTTCACAAACAGTGGAAGGTCAGGAACGTTATCCAATCAATGTACGTTATCAGCGAGATGCGCGCGACTCACTCGAAAAATTACGAAACTTGCCCATTGTTACCCCGATGGGAGCCAATATCCCTTTGGGCGAAGTGGCTGATGTGCGTATTGAATCCGGCCCGGGCTTAATCAAAAGCGAAAATGCACGTCTTAACGGCTGGACGTTGGTGGATATTCAAGGACGTGATCTCGGTTCTTATGTCGCCGAGGCACAGCGTGTTGTGCAGCAACAACTTAAACTACCTGCCGGCTATTCGCTAGCGTGGTCAGGACAGTATGAATATATGGTACGTGCCAAAGAACGTTTAACTGTGGTGGTACCGTTTACGCTGTTTATTATTTTACTGTTGTTGTACTTTAATTTCAGAAACATTACCGAAGTGCTTATTATTATGGGTACTCTGCCAATGGCATTGGTGGGGGGTATCTGGTTGTTGTATTTGTTAAACTACAACATGTCGGTTGCTGTCGGGGTTGGTTTTATTGCGCTGGCGGGTGTTTCGGTAGAAATTGGTGTGGTAATGTTGGTTTATTTAAATCAGGCGTATAACCGCTTACATCATCATTCTGAACGTGAGCATCGTCTGACATTGGATGAATTACGTGAAGCGGTGATCGAAGGTGCATTATTGCGTATACGCCCGATTATGATGACCGTTGCCGCTATTTTTGCTGGCTTATTGCCGATTATGTTAGGCACGGGTACGGGTTCCGAGGTGATGAGGCGTATTGCAGCACCGATGGTGGGTGGAATGTTAAGCGCAACAATTTTAACCTTAATTGTCATCCCGGCTGTTTTTTTCATCTGGAAAAAACGTGAAGTCAGGAAGGCTGAATAGATTTACAAAAAGATGATTCGGAATCAATTATATATTGTCAACGGGGTATGCCCCTGCTGACGACCAACGGGGGAGAGCTTCGCTTCTCCCCTTTGGAAACCCCAACGGTTTTGAGCCCGCCGTAAGCGGACGGGGAATTTAGATTAAATATAAGATGTAGTGTTACCGGGTATCATCTCGATACTCGGCTTTTTTAATTAAATTTTAAGATAGAGAAATGAAATGAAAAAAGTATTATTTATTTTTTTTATCAACGTTGTACTTGTATCCTGTTCAAAAGAAAAATCAGCAACAAGTGAACAATCGACTGGCTCCACAAGCAAGACGGTTGCTGTAAAACCAGTCGTTACAAAGGTGGCGCCGCCACCTGCTTCTCAGGCTGAATTTGATTTCACCACCATTGCTTTAGGTGGTAAACTTTTTAAACAAAACTGTGCAAGGTGTCACGGAGAAAATGCTGAAGGGAACCCCCATTGGCGCAAGCGCAAGCCTGATGGAAAATTAAACCCGCCACCATTAAATGGAACAGGTCATGCGTGGCATCATTCAAAGAAATTATTAATGTCGATTATTACCACGGGTACCGTTAATCAGGGCGGTAGTATGCCAACTTGGGGCAATAAGTTATCACAACGGGAAATTGCTGCGGTTGTCACTTGGATGCAGTCAAAATGGCCCGAAAAAATTTATGCAAACTGGCTTGAAATTAATAAGCGATAACACCATTTAAATAAGTATACGATCAATTTTTGGAGAAATTTATGTACGGATTTAGCACAACATTTTCAGGCAGCTTTGATGATGCCATTACAAAAGTAACCGATGAATTACAAAAAGAAGGCTTTGGGGTTTTAACTGAAATTAATGTTAAAGCCGTGTTAAAAAAGAAACTGGATATTGACAAGCGCCCTTATACTATTCTGGGTGCATGTAACCCAGTACTTGCAAATCAGGCACTTACTGCTGAGCCTGATATTGGCTTATTACTACCTTGTAACGTGTTAGTGCGTGAAGAAGAAAATGCCGATATTACCGTTGCCTTTATGGATCCTTTGGCAGTATTAACATTGGTAAAAAAAGAAGGTATTGCAGAATTAGCGGCTGAAGTAAAGACGCGGTTAGAACGTGTTCGAGATGCAATTTAAGTTGCTATTGTTATCTTTTTAGGCCACTTTTCTGGGATAGAGTACACTTAACATGGCATGTAACTTAGCTTGCATTTCAGTATTAATGTCATCCAGAGTTTCGTTGTCCAAACCGAGTAGCTCAAGCGTACCTGGATGAATAATTTGATTATCACCCATGATAGCCGTATCTTTTTGCATATTAGCAATAACATTAGCCACTTTTAGAATGGCGGTTTCCATGGGTGAGTGCATAGCTACTTTATTTGTTTGTTGCAGTTGAATGGGTTCAACAAAGGAGTCTGGCAGATGCCATTTTCGTATGAGTGCGGCACCTAAATCCCCCTGACTAAAGCCGAATACATTTATTTGTAAATCATGGTAGGGTTTATTGGAGTCACGCGATAGTTCTAACACTTGTCGAGTGGTTGCAGGTGCAGCTAAGGCCATAATAAGCAGGCCAATATCGTGCAATATACCGCAGGTAAATAAACGTTCGCTATTAGACAGGTTAACTTTTTTGGCAATCAATTGTGCAGCGGTGGCAGTGGCAATGCTATGAGACCAGAAACTGTCAGGGTTTAAAATATCAGAAGGTATTTTGCTGTACTTATTAATAACACAAGTGGCAAAAGTAAGGTCGCGTAATTGACGAATACCCATAACGGTAATAGCCATTGGGATGGTTTCGATAGAAGAAGGAAAACCATAGAAAGGGCTATTTACAATTTTGAGTAAACGGGTAGTCAACCCGGTATCTTTGCTGATAACTTCGCCAATATCGGCAACACTGCAATTTGGGTCGTTGACCATCTCGTTGAGTTGAAAAACTATCTCGGGTAAGGATACTAATTCGAGATTATTGCTTAACAGTGAATCGGGTGTAAGGGTCATGCGTTAGAGGTTCCTTCGTCCATGTAAGATTAATGCAGTTAGCTGATATAATAATAAATAATATTTTATGAGTATAGAACTAAATGAGCTATAAATATGTATTTGTTTATAGTTAATATTAAACCCAAAAATATAAAAATGGGTTTAAAGAGGGTATAATTTTTTAATTTATCAGTATTACCTTACAGATTGTCTATTTAATAAATAACAGTGGAGGAATGAGCAATGACAAACACAGTATTTACTTTTTCAATTGAAGGAATGAAGTGTGCAGGGTGTGTTTCGGCAATAGAGAAGGCTTTGAATGAACTTGGTGATGTCGATAATATTAATGTGAGCCTCGATGAACATCAGGCAAGTGTTTCATCTTCACGTCCGGCCGAAGAAATAGCACAAGCCATTACAGCAGCAGGGTTTCCTGCTTCTGTTGTATAAAAGTTTATTATTTTTAAGATAAAGGGAGGAACTCTATGTCGGTAAAACGTTTTTCAATTGGCGGAATGAGCTGTGCAGGCTGTGTTGGCAGTGTGGAAACAGCATTGAAAACAGTAGCGGGTGTAGAGTCCTCTGCGGTCAATTTTGCGGAACATACGGCAGATATTGACGGTGATTTTTCAGTCGAAGATTTAATTAAAGCAGTTCAAGATGCCGGTTATGACGCTGCGTTACTTGAATCCGAAGAAGATAGCGTAGAAAAAGAAGCCGCTGAGTATGAATATTATCGTGTGTTGGTAAAAAAATACACATTGGCTGGCGTGGTTGGTGTGCCTATTTTTATTTTAGGTTTAAGCGGGGTACTACCTGAACTAACAACCAGTAACGGCCAGATTATCTGGTTGTCAATCGGCATCATTACGGCCTTCGTTATGTGGTATTCCGGTGGGCATTTCTTTACTGGCGCATGGAAGTCGTTCAAACACCACAGCGCAAGCATGGACACGCTAATTGCATTAGGCACTGGCACCGCTTGGGTTTACTCGATGGTTATCGTGTTTTTTCCCCATCTTGTTCCTAGTCTGGCGCAACATGCTTATTTTGAAGCGGCGGCTATTATTATTGCTTTAATTAATTTTGGCTCGGCTTTAGAAATGAAAGCACGAGGCAAAACATCGGAAGCCATTAAACGTTTAATTGGTTTACAGCCTAAAACAGCCCGGGTGATACGTGATGGTGTTGAGCAAGACATTGAAATTGCAACAGTAGGGTTGAGTGAAACGATTAGGGTCCGCCCCGGAGAAAAAATTCCACTCGATGGTGTTGTTATAGAAGGGCATTCGAGCGTGGATGAATCGATGCTAACAGGCGAACCCTTACCCGTGAGTAAGCAAAGTGGCGATGATGTCATTGGTGGAACTTTAAATAAAACTGGCTCATTCTTGTTTCAAACTAAAAAAATTGGTGCCGATACTGCGTTGGCGCAAATCATCGAACTGGTTCGTAAGGCGCAAAATTCGAAGCCAGCCATTGGGCGTTTAGCCGATACGATATCTTCATTTTTTGTTCCGACGGTGATGATTATTTCTATTTTAACATTTTTAATCTGGTTTAATTTTTCGGGCTTACCTATGAGTTACGCGGTTGTTGCGATGATGACAGTCTTAATTATTGCCTGCCCCTGTGCACTTGGGTTAGCGACACCTATTTCAATTATGGTGGGAGTTGGGAAAGCCGCTGAACATGGAATCTTAATTCGTAATGGTGATGCCTTACAGCAAGCAGGTAAAATTGACACGATCGTACTGGATAAAACCGGCACAGTCACTTTAGGTAAACCTGAGTTATTGCAAATATTACCTGCCGGAGAGCAAAAGGTATCAGAATTATTGCAGTTAACAGCAAGCCTTGAAGCAAGTTCGGAGCATCCGCTAGCACAGGCGGTATTAGAAAAAGCCGTTTCAGAAGGACTTGCGTTATTAGCGGTTGAAGATTTTGAAGCGATAGAAGGCTTTGGTCTAAAAGCTAGGGTAAATGGTGCCGTTGTTTTTTTGGGTAATGAAAGATTAATGCACAGAGAGAATATTGATCTGGAACCTTGGCAGCAAAAAATTACAGACTTAACAGATCAAGCGCAAACACCGGTTTTTGTTGCATGTGAAAATAAACTGTTGGGTTTATTAGGTATTGCTGATCCGGTTAAAGAAGATTCTAAAAAGGCAATTCAACGTTTTCATCAGGCCGGGTTAAAGGTTGTAATGTTAACAGGAGATCACAAACGCACGGCTGATGTTATTGCCAAGCAAGTGGGTATTGATGAAGTGATGGCCGAAGTTTTACCGGTAGACAAACAAGCTAAAGTAACCGAGTTGCAGCAACAAGGGAGAATTGTTGCAATGGTGGGTGATGGTATTAATGATGCCCCTGCATTAGCGCAAGCTGATGTTGGTTTTGCGATTGGAACAGGAACGGATGTAGCAATAGAAAGTGCCGACATTGCACTTATGCGTGGTTCTTTAAATAGCGTGATGGATGCCATCCAGATTTCAAAAGCAACCATTAAAAATATTAGAGAGAATCTTTTTGGTGCCTTTTTCTATAATATTGTTGGTATTCCTGTGGCTGCCGGAGCGTTATTCCCATTGATGGGGGTGTTACTAAATCCAATTATAGCGGGTGCGGCAATGGCGATGTCATCGGTTACGGTGGTAACGAATGCAAACCGTTTACGTTTCTTTAAAACCGATGGAGAAAGCTAATGGATATTATCGTTAATCTGAGTGGTTTCGTATTAATTGGTATGATTGTCTGGTGGTTTTGGTTGTCGGGTAAAACTTAAATAAATAAGGTATCAATATGTCTTGGTGGGGAAAAATAGTTGGCGGTGGTTTTGGCTTTTTAATGGGAGGGCCATTAGGTGCCGTTGTGGGAGCAGCCTTTGGTCATCAGTTTGATAAAGGCGTGACTCAAGATTTTGATAGGCTAGGTTATCAAAGTCAGGAACGAACCCAGCTGGCATTCTTTAGTGCTGTCTTTTCAGTAATGGGGCATATTGCTAAAGTTGATGGTCGTGTTACTCAGGACGAAATAGATGTTGCGCGTACAATGATGCAACAAATGTCACTGGATGAACAACAACAGAAAATTGCGATTGAGCTATTTAATCAAGGTAAACAAAATGACTTTGATTTAGACGGCGTATTAATCCAGTTTAAACAGGAATGCCGCCGTCATGTCACCTTAATGCAAATGTTTATCGAGGTGTTATTGCATGCTGCCTACGCAGATGGTGTGATGCACCCAAAAGAAAAAGAAGCATTAAAACATATTACCATCACACTCGGTTTTTCTTCGATTAAATTCCAGCAGTTGGATGATATGGTGCGCTCACAGCGTAGCTTTAATCAAGGCGGTGGTTACGCAGGGGGAAGGCAGGCACCTACTCGTGATATGTTAAAAGATGCCTATGTCATGTTAAATGTATCCGAATCATCCACCGATGCTGAAGTAAAAAAATCTTACCGTCGCTTAATGAACCAGCACCACCCGGATAAATTAGTTTCTAAAGGGATGCCGGAAGAAATGGTGAAAATAGCAACTGAAAAGACGCAGGAAATTAAAGCGGCTTATGAGTTGATTAAAAAATTCCGAAAGTAAATTCGTACTTTAATATTTCACCCCAAAGGGTACAACGTAAAACAGGCTTGTCATGCATTACGTTGTGCCCTTTGTGCTAAAAAAGATTACAAATACCGTCCGGCGGCGGCTATGCTAATAACAAATAAACCAATCAAGGTATTAATACCAACCAGGATACGGATCTGGCTTAACTTCTTACCGGCTTCGGGCCAGTTTTCCGCAATAACAAATTGTTTGAGTCGTTTGTACGGTGCAAAGAAAACGTGCATATAAATCAGAACCATCAGGAGGCCTAAGCTCATCATGATGTGAACAAACAGGGGGGCATTGCCAAAACCTTCGTAAAATGTTTCAACCATCATATAACCGGTTAATAAAAGTAATACCACGGCTACCCATACATAAGGGAAAAAACGATTAAATACACCTACCCATAATGTAAGCCGAACCGGTGGTTCGAGTTGTGCAGCGGCGGTGGGGCGCAATATCGCATAGGCAAAAAACATTCCGCCTACCCAGATAACAGCCGAGAGTATGTGTAATACGAATAACATGTAAGATAACATTTTTTTTCCTTCGTCTATTTAATTATTGTTTAGATGTTTCGTTGTTCTTTATGTTGTTGCTTTTTATTTCTTTCCCCGGAGCATTCTCTAATAGCCACAGGCGCATTGTTTTTATAAGCTGCTCAGTTTTACTGATGTAAAAATGATCGGCACCTTGTATGAGTATTTGTTTATACTTTGGATTAGCTTTTTGTCCGGCAATAAAACGATTTCTGGCGAATCGTAGCACCGAATCAAGATCCTGACTGCCGTAAATATCGAGTACCGGAATATTTTTTATTTGTGCCAGTTTTTTTATATTATTGAGTTCTTTACTTTTTGGGTTATTGGGCATACTAATCGCTATATAAGCACGTATTGCCAGGTCAGGCTTGCTGATTAAATACTGGTTTGCCATTGTAGTGCCTAAACTGTGTGCCGCAATTACGATGTTCTGAATATTCTTCTTTTTTAAAAACTGCACGGCAGCATCAATACGGCCATTAACTTCTTTGAGCAATGGAATATAGTCCTTAACCGTTTTGTCGTTTCCGAGGATGGGCATTTGAATACTCAATGTTGCCCAACCATAATCCGGGAATTCAGTGCGAACGGGCAGGATTACGTCAGGCCAATTAGGGTGTACGCCAATGCCGTGCACAACAATAATGGCACCCTGTGTTTTGGGCTTGGTACTCTCAGTAAAGAGGCCTAAAAATTTATTTTTGCCATCGTTTAACCAAACAGCCTCTCCTGTCATTAGGCTATCCACAATCTGATCAGCCCAACGTTTTTCCTTGGCTAAATCTGAGGCGAGCGTCACCTGGCTAAAAATAACTAAAAAAAGTATATTTAACAATAAAATCATATACTTACGATTATTTTGTTTTAACATATTCACTTCCTTTAAGGTGTTCGAGCATTTTTATACTATATATATGTCTTTTGTGTGGTGCAATCGCCGCTGTAAAATGAGTCATTGAAAGGCTGAAATAGTTCTCACAATCAGGTAAAGTGGCGCTTCAAATTTTTTCGTGGCCAGCGTCGCAATAAAAACCTTGTAATAATAAGGTCATATAAGCATTCTGGTAAAACACTATCACTATTTAGAGGCGAATATTATGGCAGACTTTAAAATTGCCCCATCCATCTTATCAGCAGACTTTGCAATCCTAGGGCCTGAAGTTGATAACGTACTTAAATCCGGTGCCGACATTGTGCATTTCGATGTGATGGACAATCATTATGTACCTAATTTAACCATTGGGCCATTGGTTTGCGATGCGTTACGCAAACACGGCGTGACTGCTGAGATTGATGTGCATTTAATGGTCAAACCTGTGGATCGCATTATTCCCGATTTTGCGGCTGCCGGTGCAAGCTATATTACTTTCCACCCGGAAGCATCAGAGCATATTGACCGTTCGTTACAAATGATCCGTGAATTGGGTTGTAAATCTGGTTTGGTCTTTAACCCTGCGACTCCTCTGGATTATTTAAAACATGTTCTGGATAAAGTCGATATGGTGTTATTAATGTCGGTTAACCCCGGTTTTGGTGGCCAAAGCTTTATTCCTGAAACACTCAATAAGTTACGTGAAGCGCGTAAAATTATTGACGACAGTGGTTACGCTATTCGTTTGGAAGTTGATGGTGGCGTTAAAGTGGATAATATCTGCGAAATTGCTGCCGCGGGTGCCGATACCTTTGTTGCTGGCTCTGCTATTTTCAATACGAAAAATGACAGCGATGCCAATGTTTATGACAGCGTGATCAAACAAATGCGTGATGAGTTGGCGAAAGCCTAGGAAAGTCTTTGCAAGTCGTCATACCCACGAAGGCGGGTATGACGAAACGATGTGTCATTCAATATACAGGCTGAGTTTATCTCAACCACTAAAATCGAAAATAATATGATTAAAAAACCCGAAATGATCCTGATTGATGTTGATGGCACCTTGGTTGACAGCGTTCCCGATCTTGCCTATTGCGTAGACGAAATGATGAAGCAACTCGACATGTCCGTTCATGGCGAAGCAAAAGTACGTGAGTGGGTGGGCAATGGTGTTGAGCGTTTAACGCGCCGCGCACTCATTGGCCAGCTAGACGGTGAACCAGATGACGCATTATTTGAAAAAGCCTACCCCATCTTTATGGATCTTTACGCAGAAAACACCAGTAAGCGTAGCGTATTGTATCCGGGAGTGGCTGAGGGGCTTGCGTATTTAGAAGCTTCTGGGATTAAGCTGGGTTGTGTTACTAATAAAGCAGCACAATTTACTTTGCCGTTGTTAAAAGACTTGGGTATTTTTGATATATTTAAAATCGTCATTAGTGGCGACACGCTAGCAAAGAAAAAGCCCGATCCAATGCCTTTATTACACGGTGCGGAGTATTTTAAGGTTCAACCTGAAAATGCGATGATGCTGGGTGATTCAGTGAGTGACGTTAAAGCTTCCCGCGCAGCAGGCTTTCAGATAGTATGTATGTCGTATGGTTATAATCATGGCGTGGATATTCGTGAATCAAACCCCGATGCGGTGATTGACAGCATGGTTGAATTACAAGGTTTACTTGAAGCACTATAAATTAAAAAATCAAGTTGAAGAAAATGAAGATTAAATATTTACATAATAACGAGTATTGGCGAGACACACGCTAACGACCAATATTTTTTATGTATCACTATTTTCATTTAGGATTTCAACATAATGGAACATCAACTAATAACAGAATCCATTTTTACCGACCTTGCTCAACAAGGTTTTAATCGCATCCCTCTGGTACGTCAGGTACTTGCCGATTTAGATACCCCCTTAAGTACTTATCTTAAATTAGCCAACGGCCCGTACTCGTATTTATTCGAGTCGGTACAAGGTGGCGAAAAATTTGGTCGTTACTCGATTATTGGTTTACCGTGTAAAAAACAGATAAGAATTTTTGCTAATCAGGTTAATATTTTTGCAGAGGGAGAATGTGTTGAAACCATCGAATCAAATGACCCTCTTCAATGGATAGAAGACTTCCACAAAGAATTTAAAGTGGCCGAGTTATCTGACCTACCAAGATTTACCGGTGGTTTGGTCGGTTACTTTGGTTACGATACCATTCGTTATATCGAACCGCGATTAGGTCAATGTCCTAACGATGATCCGCTGAATGTCCCTGATATTTTATTAATGGTATCCGATGAAGTATTGGTGTTTGATAATCTGGCTGGTAAATTATTTTTAATACACTATGCCAACCCGGAAAATGAGAACGCCTATAAAAAGGGCTGCATTCGCCTGAATGAATTGATTGCACAATTACAAGATGCCGTGCCTCGCACACCGTTAGCCAGACCTTCTGTGGTCAAAGAGTCTGATTTTGTATCCGGCTTTACCGAAGAAAAATTTAAACAGGCCGTCCTTAAAGCTAAAGACTATATTGTTGAAGGTGACGTGATGCAAGTGGTGTTATCTCAGCGCATGTCAATTCCTTACTCTGCACCTCCTCTGGATTTGTATCGTTCATTACGCAGTTTAAATCCTTCACCTTATATGTATTATCTGGATCTGGGTGATTTTTATATCGTCGGCTCATCACCTGAAATATTGGTTCAAGTTGAAGACGAAATGGTCACGGTACGACCGATAGCCGGAACCCGTCCGCGAGGAGCAACATCGGAGCAAGACAAACAACTTGAACAGGACTTATTAAACGATCCAAAAGAAATCGCCGAACACTTAATGTTGATTGATTTAGGCCGCAATGATGTTGGTCGTATTGCACAAACCGGCACAGTAGAAGTGACTGAAAAAATGCTTATTGAGCGTTATTCACATGTTATGCATATTGTGTCGAATGTAACCGGCAAGATAAAACCTGATATGTCGGCAATGGATACTCTGCGTGCAACCTTTCCGGCAGGCACTTTATCCGGTGCGCCTAAAATTCGTGCCATGGAAATTATTGATGAACTCGAACCAGTAAAACGCGGCGTGTACGGTGGAGCGGTAGGGTATTTGTCATGGAATGGCAATATGGATACAGCCATTGCAATTCGAACTGCAGTAATAAAAGATAATGTTTTGCATATACAGGCCGGTGCTGGTGTGGTTTATGATTCTGTGCCACAAAGTGAATGGGATGAAACCATGAATAAAGGCCGTGCTGTATTTAAAGCGGTTGAACAAGCTGCCGCCGGTTTGGATGGAGCGCATAAATAATGTTATTAATGATCGATAACTATGATTCGTTTACTTATAACTTAGTGCAATACTTTGGCGAGTTGGGTGCCGAAGCAAAAGTCATACGTAATGATCAGATTACGATAGCTGAAATAGAAAAACTGGATCCAGAACAGCTGGTTATTTCGCCTGGCCCTTGTACACCGAATGAAGCCGGCGTCTCTGTTGAAGCAATAAAACACTTTGCAGGTAAAAAACCGATACTGGGCGTTTGTTTAGGGCATCAAAGTATTGGTCAGGCCTTTGGTGGAAAGATTATTCATGCCAAACAAATTATGCACGGTAAAACCTCCATGATTTATCATGCAGACAAAGGTGTGTTTAAGGGTTTAAATAATCCGTTTGAAGCAACCCGATACCACTCGTTAGTGATTGAACAAAATAGTTTGCCAGATTGTCTGGAAGTCACGTCATGGACAGAAAATGCCGATGGCAGTGTCGATGAAATTATGGGAATACAACATAAAGAGTATCCGATTCAGGGCATACAGTTCCATCCTGAATCAATATTGACTGAGCATGGGCACGCTATGCTAAAGAATTTTTTAGAGAATAAATAAATTAAATGTGGTCATTGCGAGTGATAGCGCGGTAATCTTGCTGATATGAAGCATTCCGTTACAAGATTGCCGCGCTATCGCTCGCAATGACGAGAGTTTTTTTAGTTAGGTAAATAGTATGAACATACAACAAGCCATTCAACGTGTATTAGAAAATAAAAATCTAAACAGTGACGAAATGAATCAGGTCATGCATATCATCATGACCGGCGAAGCCACACCCGCACAAATAGGTGGCTTCTTAATTGGTTTACGCATGAAAGGTGAAACGGTAGACGAAATTGCTGCCGCAGCAACCGTGATGCGCGAACTGGCTTCGGGTGTAAAAGTTAGCGGCGATCACATTGTCGATATCGTTGGCACGGGCGGCGATGGTTCTAACACCTTTAATATTTCAACGGCCTGTACTTTTGTGGTTGCGGCTGCCGGAGGTACGGTGGCCAAGCATGGTAATCGTTCAGTTTCGAGTAAGTCCGGCAGTGCCGATTTATTAGAAGCCGCCGGTGTTAATCTAAATCTAACCCCCGAACAAGTAGCACAGTGTATTGAACAAATTGGTGTGGGTTTTATGTTTGCGCCGTTGCACCACAGCGCAATGAAACATGCGATTGGCCCGCGTAAAGAAATGGCAGTACGAACTATTTTTAATATCCTTGGGCCATTAACCAATCCGGCCGCGGCCCCCAATCAGTTGCTCGGTGTTTTTTCTGACGATTTGATTGAACCGCTAGCTGAAGTATTAACTAAGCTAGGTAGCAACCATGTTCTCGTCGTTCATTCAAAAGACGGCATGGACGAAATCAGCATTGGTGCAACAACGCGCGTTGCTGAACTAAAAGATGGCAAGGTAACGTCATATAGCATTACACCTGAGCAATTTGGTTTTGAATCCAGCGATATTGCCTGCCTTGCGGTTGATAGCGCGGCAGGATCATTAAAAGTGATTGAAGATGTTCTAAACAACAAGCCCGGTGCAGCGCGTGATATTGTGGTACTTAATTCTGGCGCAGCCATTTATGCTGCAGACTTGGTTGCAACATTGGACGATGGCATTAAAAAAGCAGATGAAGTTATTGCATCAGGTGCAGCAAAAGAAAAACTGGCAGCTTTGGTCGAGTTATCCCAATCATTTTAATAAAAATATTTTAAACTATTATGAATAATCCCCCTGACATTTTAAAAAAAATTATCCAACGTAAAAAAGAAGAAATTACCGAACGCTTATCTGTGGTTTCTTTGGAACAAATAAAACAAGCCGTGCAGCAAGCATCCCCCGTTCGTGGCTTTGTCAATGCAATTCAAACTAAGATTAAAGCAGGTGAAGCAGCCGTTATTTCAGAAATTAAAAAAGCTTCACCGAGTAAAGGAGTGATGCGAGAAAACTTTATACCAGCAGACATTGCCGCCTCGTATGAGAAAGGTGGGGCTTGTTGTTTGTCAGTATTAACCGATGTGGACTTTTTCCAAGGCAGTGACGAATATTTAAAACAAGCGCGTGCTGCCTGTGATTTGCCCATATTGCGTAAAGAATTTATTATCGATCCCTATCAGGTTTATGAAGCTCGCGCCATGAGTGCAGATTGTATTTTATTAATCGTGGCCTGCTTAACAGACAAACAATTACAATCTTTATCTGCCTTAGCCACAGAATTAAATTTAGACGTACTGGTTGAAGTACACGACACAGAAGAATTAGACCGTGCTTTAAAACTGGATTTGACTCTGATAGGCATTAACAACCGAAACTTACGTACTTTTGAAACAAGTTTAGATACAACTTTAAGTTTATTAAAAAATATTCCAGAAGGTAAAATAGTGGTTACTGAGAGTGGCATCCATACGGCAGATGACATTACACTTATGCGGGATAATAATGTAAATGCTTTCTTAGTGGGTGAAGCATTTATGGTGGTAGATGAGCCGGGTGAAAAATTGGCAGAGTTATTTGGCTTTTAGGCTGTCATTCCCGCGGAGGCGGGAATCCAGAAAGAATAAAATAAGGCTGTTTATCTATGTCCTAGATTCCCGCCTCCGCGGGAATGACGATAATAGTAGGTTAATGGGTTAATGGGTTAAT
>CAYYLL010000043.1:0-19413 GCA_964472525.1 uncultured Thioalkalispiraceae bacterium
AGTCATTTGCTCTACCAACTGAGCTATCGGGGAATTGAGGGGCGTATACTACTGATAGAACCCGCTTTGGTCAATATTGATACGCTAAAATAATGAATTTTTTTACCTTTAAAATTAATCTTAAATCGATATCAATAACGAACACTATAATAATGGTGCTCACTGCTGTCCCGTTAGCAAGTGGATGTACGAAGGTAGAGCAATGCAGGAGTAATTGCCGAGGAATCCAGAAAGAATAAAATAAGGCTGTTTATCTAACCTGAGCTCGGGATAAGAAATGCTCGTCATTCCCGCATGGTTAGTAGCCTGGATGAAATGAAATGTAATCCGGGAAATAATGCATTAATACTCCCGGATTTCGCTATGCTACATCCAGGCTACATAAATAAAAAGATGGGGTTGACAGTTTACCAATGTGGATTTCCTTATCCCGACTTCAGGTTATCTATGTCCTAGATTCTCGCCTGCGCGGGAATGACGAGTTAACGGGATAGCAGTGCTAATTCTTCCTGAAATTGACACACACAATCGCTTTGCCACCTGAGCGTGTTTTGCTTAACCGCAGACGGCCGGTCCGGAATAAAATCAATGCCCGTTTATATTGCCCGGTACGGTCGCTGCAAAAGGCAAATGTACCATTCACACCGCTTGCACCATCCGCCCGAAAACGAATGTAATGAGAGCTCCCCGAACCCCGGTAAGTAATATTAATAGAGCCGACTTTAGGTTGATATTTCAGGATAGCTTCAAGTGGCTCCCGTTTCCGATTCTTGTTTTCATCCACAAATATCATCCAACCACCTTCCCATTGCTTACTACGGATACACACTTGGCCATTTCGAGTTTTACAAAGCTCAACATTCTGACATCGAGCCACGGCTTCTGCGCGTGCATAGGCCATATCGGCAGCAATTTTATTAACCGCAACAATCACTTTATTGCTAGACAGAAAAGATGCTGAAACGCTCGGTAGGCTAATAGCAAGAATAGCAACAATGGCTAGAGTAAAAACCAATTCTAACAGTGTAAAGCCAGCCTGCTTCTGAGTTAAAAAGAGTGGTCTTATTAAAGGTGAAAGGCAGCAATCCTTGCCGCCTCTCAGTTGTGTGTTGACATCCATGTCATCCCCCCACATCCGTGTAGGTAACAACAATATCGAGAATTAGAAGTGGTGTCTGTAGGACAACGTAGACACTTTGTGTAGGAATTAGCTTACGTTTTGACTTTAACCTCGAAAGCCCGCCAGCATATCAACAGCAAGCCGATAATTAACTAAATAACCTCAGCTTTGTATAAGAAATCAGATTGGTAAACTGTCAATCCCATCTTTTTATTTATGTAGCCTGGATGTAGCGCAGCGAAATCCGGGAGGATTAATGCATTATTTCCCGGATTACATTTCATTCCATCCAGGCTACTAACCATGCCGAGCGTTTCTTATCTCGAGTTCAGGTTAAATAATCATTATTGAAAAGTATCTAAATCTAATTTAGATAAATAATCTTTAAATGAATTTTTTAACTCATCATGTTTTAAAGCATGCTCAACTGTTGCTTGTAAATAACCAAGCTTGCTACCACAATCGTAACGATTACCATTAAATTCATACGCTAAGATCTGTTTTTTCTTTAATAACATGGCAATCGCGTCGGTTAATTGAATTTCACCCCCGGCACCGCGTTCAGTTTTTTTCAACATATCGAAAATTTCAGGGGTTAAAATATAGCGTCCCACTACGGCTAACGTCGATGGCGCGTCGGCCGGTGCAGGTTTTTCGACAATGCCGTCAATTCGGTGGATATTTTTTTCTAATGGCACCGAATCCACAATCCCGTATTTATCGGTTTCATCCTGCCCCACTTGTTCCACCCCTAAAATACTAGAGCTATAGCGTTCGTATTGCTCAACCATTTGAGCAAGACAAGAACGTTGTCCCCCATCAATCAGGTCATCGGCAAGAATAACAGCAAAGGGCTCATTTTCTACTGCGGGTAAAGCACACAATACTGCATGACCTAAACCGAGCGCTTCAGATTGACGAATATACACGCAGGAAATATGGCTAGGCAGAATACTTTGTATCATTTCCAACATTTGTGTTTTTTGTTTCGCTTCAAGTTCAGCTTCTAATTCATACGCTTTGTCGAAATGATCCATAATGGAATTTTTAGTTCGCCCAGTAACAAAAATCATTTGTTCCATACCCGCAGCAATGGCTTCTTCAACCGCATATTGGATCAATGGTTTATCCACAATCGGTAACATTTCTTTGGGGCTGGCTTTTGTTGCTGGTAAAAAACGGGTCCCTAAACCCGCCACGGGGAAAACAACTTTTCGAATTTTTTTCATTTTAAATCCAACCCTTTCACTAAAACTGATAGTTCCCATATTAAATATAACGACATTACTTGGCCATTATAACAAGAAAGGGCGCAATAGTGCGCCCTGTTCGTTACAACCTGTTTACAATTTTACTGCAGATTAATGACCCTCATTACTTTTTCGCAATCGAAATATTTGCACGATTCTTTTCGACCGTTTTAAAGCCAATACCTTTCACTTTCGCTAAACTTTCAACGGTTTTAAACACACCATGTTTTTTACGATAAACAATAATAGCCTGCGCTTTTTTTAAACCGACGCCTTTCAGGTTTTTTGCAATCGCTTTTGCATCGGCCGTATTGATATTAACGCTACCGGCAAACCCCAACGATGAAAATGCGAATAAAATAACAAGTGAGAGTATTTGAAATGACTTTTTCATTTTAAGTTCCTTTTAATAATTTAAGATAACATCCATTTGCTCAAACGAGCAAAATACAGTTTACGGTATTTTTTATAAACTACAATACAAAATTTTGTAGGGATTTGCTGATTTTTCTGTAGGACTGAACGTACAAAATCGGGAAAGCTAATTTGGAGTAAACCCCAAATTCATATAACAAGTGCAATCTCAGCAGATATCATTTCTAATGTTTTAACCGGTGAACCAGACTGAGTAATGGGGCGACCAATCACCAGATAACTGGAACCAGCATTGATGGCTTCATTAGGCGTCATCACACGTTTTTGATCACCGATTGCACTGCCTGCCGGGCGGATACCGGGCGTTACCAATAAGAAATCATTACTTAAATTTTGGCGTAATAAACTCACTTCTTTGGCCGAACAAACAACACCGTCTAAACCAGACTGTTTTGCGAGTTGTGCTAACTTGACCACTTGTTGGCTAATCTCTGTTTGTATCCCAATTTGATTTAAGTCTTCTTGCCCCATACTCGTGAGTATGGTGACGGCAATTAATTTTGTCGACGAATGATTCACCCCGTCTTTGGCTGCCTGCATCATTGCGTGTCCGCCTAGCGCATGTACATTCACCATCCAGACACCTAATTCAGCGGCGGCATGGCAGGCTTTCATCACCGTGTTTGGTATATCGTGAAACTTAAGGTCCAGAAAAACATCAAAGCCTTTAGCAACGAGTTCTTCGACAAACTGTGGTCCGGCGGTGGTAAATAATTCTTTACCCACTTTTAGTTTGCACAGTTCTGGGGAAACCTTATTCACAAAACTCAAGGCCTGTTCTGCATTGGAGTAATCAAGTGCAACGATAATTTTTGAATCTGTATGATGTGTATTCGACATTCTAGTCACCTTCAACGCCCTGAATCGGTTTAATGGTGCCCCATTTTTTACAGCTAGGACATTGCCAATGCAAGGTAAAACCACTAAATCCACAAACATGGCAACTGTATTTGGATTTATCTTTTAATAGCTGCTCGGTAACATCTTTTAAAATAAGCAGTTTGTCTTTCACGCTTTGTGTGGACTGTTCAAGATTTAATTCAATCAGCTTGTCCATGCCTCGAACAGAAGGCTTTATTTTTAAATGCTCAGCAATAAAATCAGCGGAAGAAAGTTCACCCTGATTTTGTTTAATCATTTCTGCAAGCTTTAACATAATGGTAATACTGTTATTGCGTTGAATGACTTTTTGTAAATAAGCCTGCATATCATCGGTCTGTCCCTGTGCTTCATAACATTCTTGTAATGGTTTTATAATTTCAGGTAAGTAATCAGCGTCCTGATTTTCTAAACGCCGATAAGCTTTAATCGCTGCTTTAAACTCACCTAACTGTTTATTAATATTACCTTCTAATATGCTTATGCGCGGACAACTTCTGTCTTCAGACTCGGCTCGTTTAAGTATTTTTAGTCCTTTTGATGTTTCGCCCTGCTTCATAAAGTTTTCAGCTTGCTCACAATAATAGTGTGCAATCAAACCACTTAACTTTGTGCCTGTTTTAAGTTCAAACCGCCTTGCTGTTTCAATGGCTTTTACCCAATCTTTTTCCTGTTGGTAAATATCAATTAATTGGCGTAAAGCCGACTCGGTATGCGGCCCACTATCAATCAATTCAGTAAATAATGTTTCGGCTCGATCAAACAAACCGGCACGCATATAATCTTGCCCTAAATCATAGAGAGCCTGCGCGCGTTGCTCCTGATTTAAGGTGGGACGTGCGATAAGATTTTGATGAATACGAATTGCCCTGTCCACTTCACCTCGACGGCGAAATAAACTACCCAAAGCTAAATGAGTTTCAACGGTATCGGTATTCACTTCGAGTAACTGAATAAAAATTTCGATGGCTTTATCCGGTTGTTCGTTAAGTAAAAAATTTAAACCTTTTAAATAATCCGAGGGGATCCCAATGGATGCCGCCGCATGTTTTTTAAGCGCCGACTTTCTCCCTACCCACCAACCTGATAATACCGCCAGTGGTAATAATAAAAATAAAACTTCTATCCCCATTAATGCTCGTCCTTAATAGGAATGGCGCGCAAATTATTAAGCTCTTTTGTTGAAACAGCAACCTGTTTTTTAAGTCGTTGAATTTTACGTTTAGCAGATATCATCCAAATCAGGCTAACCAATACACCCAAGCAGGCTCCCAAAATAAGCGCAATAATAATGGCCAGTGAAAGATTGATATTCACTACCGTGAAAATAAAGTCTAATTTTATCATGCTAGCATTACGTGCTGAAAATACAGCGCCAATGACGAGGGTTAAGATAATGGCAATAATGTAAAAAATTCGTTTCATTTGCTATTCCATTTATATCAACAAGGCAGTTTTGTTGAGTATACCTTAATACCGCCATTCCCGCGGAGGCGGGAATCTAGAAGAATTAAAAAAAGCTGTTTCTACATGTCCTAGATTCCTCGGCAATTGGCTCCTGCATTGCTCTACCTTCACACATCCATGTGCTTGCGCCTCCTCGAGAATGACGAATAACAACTTTACAAACAAAAAACGGCATGACGACTACTCGGCATACCGCTCAATAAAGCTATTTGTAATGACTTATTCCGAAATTTCAACCTTATCCATGCTCAGATTCACGCGTTCGCGCATTTCTTTGCCGGGTTTAAAGTGAGGCACGTACTTAGCAATTAACGAAACAGAATCACCGGTTTTGGGATTGCGCCCAGTACGTGGTGGACGATAGTGTAAGGAAAAACTACCAAAACCCCGAATTTCAATTCTGTCACCGCTCGATAAAGTAGAAGCCATATGTTCGAGCATCGTTTTGACCGCTAATTCAACATCACGATAAGCAAGTTGTGTTTGCCGCTGAGATAGAATTTCGATCATTTCCGACTTTGTCATTATTATTCCTAAATTTATGATCTAATTACATATTTTTAGCATATTGGGGGGAAATGTCCACCCCCCAACAGGCTAAAATAGCCCAAATGGGCTATTTTTTAGGATAGCTGACTAGTCAGCACCATCCATTTTTTTCTTCAGGATATCACCTAAGGTTGTTGTTGCTGCTTCTGAACCGGCATTAAAGTCGCTCATCGCTGCTTTTTCGTCGGCAGAGTCCTTGGCTTTAATCGACAATGAAATAGTACGGTTTTTACGGTCTACACCCATGAAAACTGATTCAATTTCTTCGCCTTCTTTAAGCACTGTTTTAGCATCTTCAACACGATCTTGTGAGATTTCAGAGGCACGTAAGTAACCTTCAATACCGTCACCCAAATCAATCACCGCACCTTTCGCTTCAACTGAAGTAATCGTTCCTTTCACTTTGCTGCCTTTAGGATTAACCGCAACAAAGTTGGAGAACGGGTCTTTATCCATTTGCTTAATGCCTAATGAAATACGTTCACGTTCAGGGTCAACTGATAAAACAACGGCTTCAATTTCGTCACCTTTTTTGAAGTTACGAACCGCATCTTCGCCAGTGTCATTCCAAGTAATATCGGATAAATGAACCAAGCCATCGATACCGCCATCCAAACCAATAAAGATACCAAAATCAGTAATGGATTTGATGTTACCACTGACTTTATCATTTTTATTGTGTGTGGCTGCGAAGTGTTCCCAAGGGTTCGCTTGGCATTGTTTCATACCCAGTGAAATACGACGACGTTCCTGATCAATATCAAGTACAACCACGTCAACCGCATCGCTTAATTGAACCACTTTGCTTGGGTGAATGTTTTTGTTGGTCCAGTCCATTTCAGAAACGTGAACTAAACCTTCCACACCGTCTTCAATTTCAACGAAACAACCGTAATCGGCAATGTTGGTCACTTTACCGTTTAAGCGTGTGCCTTCAGGGAAGCGACGTGCAATGTCTGCCCATGGATCTTCGCCTGTTTGTTTCAGGCCGAGGGATACGCGCATACGCTCACGGTCAAACTTAAGGACTTTAACGTCGATTTCATCACCCACTTCAACGATTTCGCTAGGGTGTTTAACACGTTTCCAAGCCATATCGGTAATATGTAATAAACCGTCTACACCACCTAAGTCGATAAACGCGCCGTATTCGGTTAAGTTTTTAACCACACCCTTAACCATGCTGCCTTCTTCCATATTGGCAAGAAGTTGCTCACGTTCTTCTGTGTTTTCTGTTTCTACAACCGCACGACGTGATACAACAATGTTGTTACGACGACGATCAAGTTTGATCACTTTAAATTCCAGTTCTTTACCTTCTAAGTAAGTGGTATCACGTACTGGGCGTACATCCACTAATGAACCCGGTAAGAAAGCACGAATATTAATAACATCAACTGTGAAGCCACCTTTTACTTTATCGGTAATACGGCCAGTCACGATTTCGCCCGCTTCATGCGCGGCTTCAAGTTTAATCCAGGATTCGGCACGTTTTGCTTTTTCACGTGATAATTTAGTTACACCAAAACCGTCTTCAACGGCATCAAGGGCAACATCGACACTATCACCAACAGCAACTTCCAATTCACCTTTTTCATTTAAAAATTGTGACTTGGGAATAACACCTTCAGATTTTAAACCAGCATTAACGATAACAAAGTCATCTTCAATATCTAAAACAACACCGGTTAAAATAGCACCAGACTTCATCTGGTTATTGGAAATACTTTCTTCAAAGAGTTCTGCGAAACTTTCGCTCATGTTTTTACGCCTTACTCGTAATACGAGTATATTGTTGAGCCACATACTGAAATGTGGGGAGTTAAAATTAAACTTGAAACATGTCGTCTCAAATTCGTTCTGTATCCATTTGCAAAGTGAAGAGTGTTACTCAAACACTTGCTGATACAATTTTAAAACATGTTCTATCACTTCATTAATTGGCATTGATGAAGTATCAATCACATGTGCATCTTCAGCCGGTTTTAACGGTGCAACAGGGCGATTCATATCGCGCTCGTCACGTTCTGTTATCTCCGAAATAAGACCCGCAATTGTAGACTCAATTCCTTTGTCTTTCAACTGCTTAAAGCGTCTTTTTGCACGTTCTTCGGCGCTGGCCGTCAGGTAAATCTTGAGTTTTGCCTCGGGGAAAACCACCGTCCCCATATCTCGGCCATCGGCAATTAAGCCCGGAGGGACTAAAAATTGGCGTTGTCGTTCTAATAAGGCGGCTCGAACTGCCGGTATGGCCGCGACTTTAGAGGCATTATTAGCGCATTTTTCCGTTCGGATCCCGTCGCCTACCGCTTCGCCTTCAAGGATAACCGCTACTTCAGTCGCTCCTGTTTCTGGATTGGGCTCGGATACATTAAAGCGAATATCCAGTTTTTGAGCATAATTCACAATTTTATCGGTATCGGTGAAATCAATACCGTGTTTTAAGGCGCCAAAAGCGACTAACCGGTACAACGCACCACTATCAAGCAAGTGCCATTTTAGTTTGGCCGCCAATAATGAGCAAATAGTGCCTTTGCCAGAGCCACTTGGACCATCAATGGTGATTACTGGAATTTCCATAACGAATATCAACCTCGTTTTTATCTAACAAAGATTGCTTCGCTATCGCTCGCAACGACAAAAGTCATTGCGAGCGATAGCGAAGCAATCCAGTGCATATTTGCCTGTTAATTATTTAATTTCAGACTTGGGATATTTTCAAACCGGCTTGATTCGCAAGCTCTAAAAAGGAAGGAAAAGATGTCGCGACGTTGGCACATTCATTGATGGTGATGGGGCCTTTTGCAACTAACGCAGCCATTGCAAAGCTCATGGCTATTCGGTGATCATCCTGACTTTCAACGACGCCACCACCCATTTCCCCACCCTGAATAATAATACCATCCTCCGTGCTAACGGCTTGGATACCTAATACGTTTAAACCATCGGCCATTGCTTGAATTCGAT
Organism: uncultured Thioalkalispiraceae bacterium; assembly: GCA_964472525.1. Classification (GTDB taxonomy): domain Bacteria; phylum Pseudomonadota; class Gammaproteobacteria; order UBA6429; family Thiohalophilaceae; genus SZUA-37. The sequence goes on from CAYYLL010000043.1 coordinate 8,668, forward strand.
CACTTTCTTTTACTCTTAATTCTTCTGCGCCGGTTAATACCGTTTCGCCGGTCGCACAGCTTGCCGCAATAAAAATAGCTGGAAATTCATCAATGGCCAGTGGCACCTGATCTTCGGGGATTTGAATGCCTTTCAATTTAGCACTTTTCACACGAATATCGGCAACTGGTTCACCACCCACATCATGTTGATTCAGTATTTCAATGGAAGCCCCCATTAAACACAAAATATTAATCACTCCGATGCGCGTTGGATTTATACCGACGTGTTCTAAAGTGACATCGGAACCATCGGCTATTGTTGCCCCAACCATAAAAAAAGTAGCTGATGAAATGTCCGCAGGAATATCGATATCGGCTGCCGTAAGTTTACCACCACCTTGCAGGCAAATTTTTCCATTGTTTGATTCAACCGCATAACCAAAACCGCGTAACATTCTTTCGGTATGGTCGCGTGTGGGTGCGGGTTCTGTTACACAGGTTATGCCCTTGGCATAAAGTCCTGCCAGTAATAAACAGGATTTAACTTGTGCGCTCGCCATTGGCATTGGGTAGTCAATCCCCTTTAATCTTTTACCACCGTGAATATTAAGTGGTGGCGTACCGGCCTCATTGGTTTCAACGAGAGCCCCCATAAGCTTTAATGGATCGGTTACCCGTTTCATTGGGCGTTTAGATAAAGAACTATCGCCTGTTAAGACAATATTAAAATCCTGTTTTGAAATAGCACCCGACAATAAACCCGATAACAAGCGAATCGAGGTACCGGAATTGCCAACATCCAACGCACCGGTGGGCGCTTGCAAACCATGCATACCCACACCCTGAATTTCGAGTTGTCCATCAACGGGATCGCTAATGGTAACGCCCATACTCCGAAAAACATTTAAGGTAGCCAAATTATCTTCGCCATTTAAAAAACCACTGACCTTTGTTGTGCCTTCTGCTAATGCGCCAAACATAATACTGCGATGTGAAATTGACTTATCACCCGGCACACGAATGGAACCCGTTAAACGGCCACCCGCCTGTGCTACAAATTGAATATTTTCTTCATCCGTCATGCTTTTCTTCTTTAAAGAGATCGTTACTCATCACTAAATTGGTCACGCGCTTTTTTAGCACGTATAAATATGTTCGAAATGGTGTCTTTGTCACCGGTTTGAATCGCTTTGCTCAAAACAGATAAATCAGCCTGAAATTGTTCAATCATATTGACTAATGAATCTGCATTGGCCACGCAAATGTCCTGCCACATTTCAGGCGAACTGGAAGCGATGCGGGTAAAATCCCGAAAGCCACCGGCAGCGTATTTAAAGATCTCCTGCTTGTCATTCATTTTCGACAAGGTATCAACGAGCGAAAATGCTAACATATGGGGCAAGTGACTGGTTGCAGCCAGTACTTCATCATGGTGTGCAACCTCCATCTCAACCACTTCGGCACCACAAGCTTGCCACAATGCAGTAATTCGTTTTGTTGCAGCAGTATCCGTTATTTTTGTGGGTGTTAGAATCACTCGCCGCTGTTGAAATAATTCGGCAAAAGCTGCTGCTGCTCCCGACTTTTCAGTACCGGCAATCGGATGCCCTGGTACAAAATTTTTCGCAAAAGATTTAAAAATTTTATTCGCTAATGCAACCACATTGCCCTTGGTGCTACCAAGATCTGTTAACAACATAGAATCTGTCAGAAAGGGTTGTATTTGTTCAAAAGCGACTTCCATTGCACCCACTGGCATCGCAAAAACAACCAGCTCCACACCATCCAATGCCGTCGCTATATCCGTACTAAACGAATCAATCACACCTAATGATTGTGCCTGTTTTAAATAGGCTTCATTCCGCCCCAGGCCCACAATGGATACATTCGGATTTGATTTTTTATAGGCAAGCGCCAACGAACCGCCCATTAAGCCGACACCGTAAATGCAAATTTTGTTAAATGTTTTTGCCATTTTCTAAATTATTTTCTTTAACGCAGATAAGAAACGTTGATTCTCATCCTTTGTACCAATACTCACTCGCAAGTAATCCTGCATTCCGTAATTTCCAACTGAACGAACAATTATGCCTGCTTTAAGCAGATTTTCATAACATACCGACGCGTCAGTCACTTTAAAACAGATAAAATTACCGATTGAAGGGATAAAACTTAAATTTAAAGCCTGTAAGCCATCGACTATCACTTTCATTTGCTCATAATTGAGTCGTACACTGGCATTTAAATATACCTCGTCCGACAAAGCCACTTCAGCCGCTTTTAATGCCAATGAATTAACATTAAACGGTTGGCGGACACGATTCAGGATATTAGTGATTTGTACGTTAGCTATCGCATAACCTACTCGCAATCCGGCCAGACCGTAAGCTTTTGAAAAAGTCCGCGTCACAATTAAATTATCAAATTGCTTTAATAACGCCAAACCATCGGGGTAACCTTTTATTCCATAGTCAGGATGATTTGCAAATTCAAAATAGGCTTCATCCAATACAACAATCACATGATCAGGCAAGGATCCTAAAAAAATTTGTAAGGTTTCTGTGTTTAACCATGTGCCCGTTGGATTATTCGGGTTGGCGATAAAAATAAGTTTGGTACTATCGGTAACAACAGATAACATGGCATCTAAATCATGCCCCCAGCCTTTCGCCGTTGTCACCACGGCAGTTGCGCCTATTGCTTGGGTAACAAGGGGGTAAACGGCAAAGGCATACTCTGAATAAATAATACTATCGGTTTCGTTTACAAAAGCGCGCGCAATCATTTCTAATACATCATTAGAACCATTACCCAAAGTGATATTTTCAATAGTGATATTGGAATATTTTTTAACAAGAGCTTGTTTTAAATCAAAACCATTGCCATCGGGGTAACGGCTTAGTTCTTTTAAAGTATTTTGTAGCGTTTCAATAACACGAGAGCTAGGGCCTAACGGATTTTCATTCGAAGCAAGTTTAACTATATCCGTTAAACCATATTCACGTTCAAGTTCATCAATGGGCTTGCCGGGTTGGTAAGGCTGCAACGCCTGCACACCTTTGACGGCTAAGTTTACAAAATTATTCATATTAATTTTGACCCAACAAGACTTTACTTTGAAGAACCTGAACGGCCATAAATATCTTCAAAACGTACAATATCGTCTTCACCCAGATAACTACCTGATTGAACTTCGATCATTTCCAAAGGAATGGTACCTTTGTTTTCTAAACGGTGCTTTGTACCCAGAGGAATATAGGTTGATTCATTTTCGGTTACCAGAAAAACATCATCACCACGAGTGACTTCTGCCGTACCACTCACGACAATCCAATGTTCGGCACGATGATGATGAAGTTGCAAGGACAATGCAGCCCCAGGATTAACCGTAATACGTTTGGCCTGATACCGATGACCACGGTCAATACATTCATACGAGCCCCACGGCCGATAAACAAGTCGATGATTTTGATATTCATCCCGATTTTGTTTTTTTAAGGCTTCCACTACCTTTTTAACATCTTGTGCATTGTTTTTATTTGCAACTAAAACGGCATCGGCTGTTTCAACCACGATGGTATCTTTTAAACCGACTGCGGCAATATAACGTTCACTCGAATACAATAAACTGTTTTCAGTTTCATACAGGCTAACATCCCCTTTAGTGACATTACCCTGACTATCTTTGTCGCCCACTTCCCATAACGTTGACCAGACGCCCACGTCCGACCAACCCGCATTTAAGGGAATAACCGCTGCTTTATGTTGGGTGGTCGCATCTGCACCGGCTGTTTTTTCCATCACCGCATAGTCAATGGAATCACTGGGTGAGGCTTCGAAAGCCGCTTTATCCACTCGGCAAAAATCATTATCTAGCGCTGCATTTTTAAATGCTTTTTCTGATGCATTAAAAATATCTTTATTTAAGGATTTTATTTCATCTAACCAACTACTGGCAGTCATCATAAATAAACCGCTATTCCATAAGTAGTTCCCCGAATCGAGATACTGTTGAGCCGTCGCCGCATCAGGTTTTTCCACAAAGCGGTCAATTAAACAAGCTGAATCTTTAGCCGTTAAGGGTGTGCCTGTTTTGATATAGCCATAACCTGTTTCAGCGGCATTCGGTTGAACACCAAAAGTTACTAAATAATCAGCAGCAGCAAGTGCCACACCTTGCTTGACGACCTGATAAAAAGTATCAATATCATCAATAACATGATCTGCCGGCATCACCAACATAATTGCATCTGCTGATTTTTCTTTTGTAGCCAGTGCTGCCAAAGTGAGTGCCGGTGCGGTATTACGACCAACCGGCTCTAATAAGATTGTGGCATCATCAATATCGAGCTGACGCATTTGTTCTGCAACAAAAAAACGATGGTCTTCATTACAAACAATAATAGGCGAGAGTACGTCGATATCTAAATCTTTTAGTCGCAGCGCAGTTTCCTGTAACATGGTTTTATCTGTTACCAACGGCAATAATTGTTTGGGATACATTGAACGTGACAACGGCCACAAGCGCGAACCGGATCCACCAGATAAAATAACAGGTTGAATTTGTTGTGGCATAATTATACGAATCCCTGAAAAAGAGTGGTTCTATTTATAAAACAGCTTTAGGGAAAGACCCTAAAACATTGACCATGGTTGCCGCTTTATCAAGCTCTTTTAATGCCAGCTTCACATCGTCATCACTTTCATGTCCATCAATATCAACAAAAAAAACATAGTCCCAAGTGCCACTTCTTGCTGGTCGTGACTCAATTCGTGTCATTGATATATTATTATTGGCAAAGGGCTGCAATATGCCAAGCAAAGCTCCTGCCCGATTCGCTGTTGAAATAAGCAAGGACGTTTTATCTTCACCACTCGCCGGTGTTGCGCGTTGTCCAATAATAAGGAATCGCGTTGTGTTATCTGGTTCATCTTCAATATTCGGTACAAGCATATTAAGTTCGTATATTTCTGCCGCCATTTCACCCGCAATCGCTGCCGCATCTTTTTCTTTGGCCGCCATGGCGGCCGCTGCAGCATTACTGCTAACATTGACTAACTCAACATCGGGCAAATTACTATCCAGCCATTGTCGGCACTGTGCTAATGATTGCTGATGTGAATATACCTTTTTAATATTACAAAGATTATCTTCTTTGCTCAGTAAATTATGATGAATACGCAAGATTACTTCACCACAAATATTGAGTGACGAGGTCATAAACTCATCTAAAGTATGGTTAATAACCCCTTCGGTTGAATTCTCTACCGGCACCACACCATACGATGCCACACCGGATTCTACTTCACGAAACACATCACCAATGGAGGTTAAAGGAACCGTATTAATAGAATGACCAAAGTGTTTTAATGCGGCGGCCTGAGTGAAGGTGCCTTCCGGGCCTAAAAAAGCAATTGCCATGACCTGTTCTAAGGCCAGACAAGCTGACATGATTTCCCGGAATAAACGTGCCATTTCTTCATTGCTTAATGGCCCTTGATTACGTTCCATAACACGACGTAATACTTGTGCTTCACGTTCAGCACGATAAAAAACATTATCATTTGATTCCTGTTTTACCTGAGCCACTTCCTGTGCAACGCGGGCACGTTCAGTAATCAATGTCTGGATCTGTTGATCCAAACTGTCAATCTTATCCCTTAATTCTAATAAACGTTTGCTCATAAAATATTATTGGATAGCTCGAACAGTCAGCACACCATCAATCGACTTAATTTCATCGATAATACTCTGTGCGGGTTCAGCATCCACATCAATAATGGTGTAAGCCAACTCATCACGTGATTTATTCAACATATCGACAATATTTAAATCGGCACTGGCTAAGGTGGTTGAAATTTGCCCCACCATATTTGGTACATTGCTGTTCACAACGGTAATCCGATGCGCACTATTACGGTCCATTTTTACTTGTGGGAAATTAACTGAATTTCGTACATTGCCATTTTCCAGATAGTCACGCACCTGATCAGACACCATAATTGCACAATTATCTTCTGCCTCTACAGTAGAAGCACCCAGATGAGGCAACGAGACAACACGTTCATGATCTTTAATCTCATTACTTGGGAAATCGCAAACATAAGCATAAAGTTTATTTGAATTTAATGCTTCTAATACAGCGGCGTCATCCACAATACCATCACGTGCAAAATTCAGGATAATGGCATTGTCTTTCATGACTTTAATACGTTCGGCATTAATCATGTTTTTAGTTGCTTCAACCAATGGCACATGGAATGTTACAAAATCCACTTTCGATAAAAGTTCTTCAATGCTCACGGCTTTTTGCACGGTGGATGAAAGCTGCCATGCTCCTTCCACAGTAATACCCGGATCATAACCAATCACGTTCATCCCTAAATCCAGTGCCGCATTGGCAACATAGCGACCAATCGCGCCCAAGCCAACAACACCTAATGTTCGGCCCGGCAATTCAAAACCGGCATAATCTTTTTTACCCTGCTCAACGGCTTTACTGATCTCGGCGTTATCACCTTCAAGTGCGCGGGTATAATTCCACGCCTGACACAGGTTACGACAACCGATTAACATCCCCGCAATCACCAGTTCTTTAACCGCATTGGCATTCGCTCCGGGAGCATTAAAAACAGCCACCCCGTTTTGTGACATTTTTTCAATTGGAATATTATTGGTACCCGCACCAGCCCGACCGACCGCTTTTAAACTATCGGGAATATCCATATCGTGCATTTTATAAGAACGCAAGATTATCGCGTCGGGTGCGCTGCATTCAGATGAAACTTCATAACTGTCACGTGGCAAACGATCCAGTCCTGCAACCGAAATATTATTAAGGGTGAGAATTTTTTTCATAATTTAATCTTTTTATTTTCAGTTATACAAAAAACAACAGGAATAATTAACCATTGTGTTTTTCAAAATCCTGCATAAAAGCAACTAACGCATCCACACCGGTTTCTGGCATGGCATTATATATACTGGCACGCATACCACCGACTGAACGATGGCCTTTTAAAGTGATTAAGTTTTCTTTTTTCGATTCTTCTAAAAACTTTGCATCCAGTTCTGCATCGGCTAACGTAAACGGTACATTCATCCATGAGCGGCAAGGCACATCAACCGGATTGGCATAAAAATCAGATACATCAATGGCCGCATAAAGCTTCGCGGCTTTACGCTCATTTATTTCGGCCATTTTTTCCAAACCACCTAACTCTTTAACCCACTCAAACACGAGCCCTGCCAGATACCAAGCATAAGTCGGTGGTGTGTTATTCATTGACTCGGTTTTAGAATGCACCGCATAGTCAAACATACTCGGTATATTCTTTGCGGCTTGTCCAATTAAATCTTTTTGTACGATGACCATCGTTAAACCCGCCGGGCCAATATTTTTTTGCGCACCCGCATAAATAACGCCAAACTTAGATACATCAATCGGACGAGATAGTATATTGGACGACATATCTGCAACCAGAGGCACATTCACATCCGGCACAAACGGAAACTCAACCCCACCGATAGTTTCATTTGGCGTGTAATGCAAATAAGTGGCATCCGTTGAAAGGTTCCAGCTATCCTGAACGGGCACGGTTGAAAAATTTTGTTCTTCACTGCTGGCAACCACATTCACATTACAAAAACGTTTTGCTTCGGCAATGGCTTTTTTAGACCATGCACCAGTATTCACATAATCGGCAGTTGTTTTATCGCCTAATAAATTAAGTGGTACCATCGCGAATTGTGAGCTTGCGCCGCCCTGAAGAAATAAAACATCATACGTATCAGGAATTGACATGATATCGATAAAATCCTGTTTGGCTTTTTCTGCAATCGACAGATATTCCTTGCCGCGATGACTCATTTCCATCACCGACATACCGGTACCTTGCCAATCTAGCATTTCCTGTTGAGCTTGTTTCAACACAGTCTCAGGTAACATTGCCGGACCTGCACTGAAATTATAAACACGTGACATCTAAATACTCCTTAACATCAAAAATTAAAATATCTAACACAAAGAAAAAATTAAAAGGATAAAATATCTTTAATCTATCCTCGTATACCCAAAACGCTACGCGGAGTAGGCTCGCCTTTGTCGTTAAAAATCTATTCAGTTTTATCATCTGAATCAGAAGTAGTAATGACTTCTTCTTCAATATTCTCGATTCGTTCTAAACCAGACAGTTTCTCGCCTTCGGATAAACGGATTAAACGTACACCTTGTGTGTTTCGACCCATTTCTGAAATTTCTGCAACACGGGTTCTCACTAAGGTACCACTGGTTGTGATTAACATAATCTCATCATCGTTATCAACACGTACCGTGCCAACCACATCACCATTACGTTCACTGGTTTGAATCGAGATAACGCCCATACCGCCACGGCCATGTACCGGATAATCACTGATCGAAGTACGTTTACCAAAACCATTTTCAGTCGCGGTAAGTAAATAACCTTCCGAAGCAATCACCAATGAAATCACTTTTTGGTCATCTTTTAATTTAATACCGCGTACGCCCACCGAAGCACGTCCCATTGAACGTACATCGCTTTCATTAAAACGAATCGCTTTGCCCGCGCTGTTAAATAACATCACATCCTGACCGGCTTCGGTTAATTCAACACCAATCAAGCGATCGCCTTCACGAATTTCAACAGCGATAATACCGGAAGCACGTTGGCGGGAAAAATCTTTAAGTGGTGTTTTCTTAACAGTACCATTAGCCGTTGCAAATAAAATATATTTGTTTTCACTGTATTCACGTATAGGCAAGATTGCATTAATACGTTCACCCGATGAAAGCGGTAATAAATTGACTATCGGTTTGCCACGCGCCGTTCGTCCGGCCTGTGGAAGTTCGAATACTTTAAGCCAATAAACTTTACCCGCACTGGAGAAACAAAGAATGGTGTCGTGGGTATTGGCAACAAAAAGCTTGTCAACAAAATCTTCGTCTTTCACCGACGTTGCTGCCTTGCCTTTACCACCACGACGTTGAGCCGTATAGGTCGTTAATGGTTGTGACTTGGCATAACCTTCATGTGATAAAGTAACCACCACATCTTCTTCGGTAATTAAATCTTCAATGGTGAGATCTTCTTGGCTTGAAATAATTTCGGTGCGACGCTCGTCACCGTACTGGTCACGCATTTCAATCAGCTCTTCGGTGATCACTTCCATTAAGCGCACTTCACTTGCCAGTATCGCCATTAATTCAGCAATTACTTTTAAAAGTTCTTCGTATTCGGCAATAATTTTTTCATGCTCTAAACCGGTTAAGCGGTGTAATCGCATGTTTAAAATAGCCTGCGCCTGCGAATCGGATAAATAATATTTACCGCCACGCAAACCAAACTCGGCGCCTAAACCTTCTGGTCGTGATGCGTCGGCACTTAACTCAGCACCGGCTTTTTCAATCATTTGAATAACCGCACCCGGCTCCCAAGCCGTTGCCAATAACTGTTCTTTCGCCTGCGCCGGATTAGCGGCGGCTTTAATTAAAGCAATGATCGGGTCGATGTTAGCAAGCGCAATCGCCAAGCCTTCACGTTCGTGTGCTTTTTCACGCGCTTTCTTTAGTTCATAAATAGTACGACGAGTTACAATTTCTTTTCGATGGCGAATAAAAGCATCTAAAATCTGTTTAAGGTTTAAAATACGTGGTTGACCATCAACCAGTGCCACCATGTTAATCCCAAACACATTTTGCATTTGCGTGTGTTTGTAAAGATTGTTGATCATCACTTCAGACACTTCGCCACGGCGCAGCTCAATCACCACACGCATACCATCTTTGTCGGACTCGTCACGCAAGCCAGTAACACCGTCTATCTTTTTCTCTTTAACTAGTTCAGCAATGCGTTCTAACAAACGGGCTTTGTTCACCTGATAAGGTAGCTCGGTCACAATAATGGCTTCTTTGCCTTTCGGTGACGTTTCAACATGGGTACGCGCACGTACATAAATGCGACCACGGCCTGTTGCATAGGCTTCGGCAATACCACGCGCACCATTAATAATACCGGCCGTTGGAAAATCGGGGCCCGGTATAATTTCCATTAACGATTGGATATCAATCGTTGGCGTTTCAATTGTGGCTAAACAGGCGTTGATCACTTCCACTATATTATGAGGCGGAATATTGGTTGCCATGCCCACCGCGATACCGGATGAACCATTGACTAAAAGATTGGGGATTTTGGCTGGCAGTAGTGCAGGTTCGTGTTCAGACTCGTCATAGTTAGGTATAAAGTCGACTGTTTCTTTATCCAAATCGGCGAGTAACTCATGTGCAATTTTCGACATACGCACTTCGGTGTAACGCATTGCCGCAGGGGCATCACCATCGACCGAACCAAAGTTACCCTGCCCGTCGACCAACATATAACGTAGAGAAAAAGGCTGCGCCATACGAACGATAGTATCGTAAACAGCCGTGTCACCGTGTGGGTGGTATTTACCAATCACGTCACCAACTACTCGAGCTGATTTTTTATAGGGTTTATTCCAGTCGTTGCCTAAAACGCGCATCGCGTATAGCACCCTGCGGTGTACCGGTTTAAGTCCGTCGCGCACATCAGGAAGTGCCCGCCCAACTATCACACTCATGGCGTAATCCAGATAGGATTGACGCATTTCATCTTCGATATTAATCGGCAGGATTTCTTTGGCGAATTCAGTCATGAATTTTAATGTCTTCTCTTCATTCTTTTAGTTTTTAAGCAGATTTAAGCCCGAAATTGTACCATGTAT
>CAYYLL010000044.1:0-2174 GCA_964472525.1 uncultured Thioalkalispiraceae bacterium
GCATTGCCCCGAACAAGTTAGTGGCACTTATGAAGACTTTTCGGTATCTAGCAAAGCCTAGGAAGTCCAGAGTTCTCAGGATGCTTACTTAACAAAAGGTTCTAACTCAGCACTATCTATATATTTATTTTGCTTACTTTTGGATATTTTATATTCTTTACATAAATTATAGATTCCATCACATTGCCATGAAATATTGGCTGCACTGTACAAGCATGTATTTAAAGTTAACAATTTCCCTTTAAGAGGCTTATCAACTAATCCTGCCAGTTGTGACAGATTGGTAACTTGCATATCCGAAAACATAACCTTAGCCCAGCTTAGTAAAGCAGTTTTAGTTCCGCGCGGATCATTTTTAGCGCAAGCATGTTTAATTAATTTTAAACAACTATTTAATTTCTGAATTTTTTCGTTAACCGATATCTTTGTTATTCGTTTAGATGGTTTGCTGCGCCACCATAATACTAGGGTGATAACCCAGAGAGTCAAAAACAGGATAGTTAACCAAAACCATATTCCAGATAAGCTTTTGTTAGGTATGCTAGTCTTTTTATTTATATTTGAACCCGTTATGCTTATATTGGGGTTTTTATTTATGGCAGGTTGTAGAATTCCTGGTTGCAGATTGTTATTCACGATAGCAGGTAATACAGTGAATGTACGTTTTGATATATGAGCCATTGCCATTTTACTTGTTTTAGTATTCCACCATGGAAGATCAATGGCAGGTAAAGTATAGACTCCAGGTTTAGTAGGGATCAGTGCAATCTTTTCTTTTCGAGTAGCTTGTATCCCCGTTGTTGTTTTATTGTTATTCAAACTAGGTTTATCAGGGTATTGTTTTAAATTATTCACGGTTAATGGAGCTAACTCGGGTAATTGTGATGAACTTAAGCTATCCGCGATGAGTGTAATCGTGCGAGTAATGGGATCCCCAACTCTAAATTCGGTGTTATGAGGCCAGTCTTCTATTAGCTTCACTGATGGTGAAGGTAACCAGTTCTTTCCATTAAATGTAGCGGGTACATTCTTAATATTTAAATTAAGTGAATTACTGCGCAGCCGCCGAGTTTGAGTACTGGTTCCAAATGGGTCAAAAAAACTATTACGTGACTGCTGAGTTTCAATGCCGATCTCTGCAATAGATGGTTGAATATGTATTTTCCCGGATTGTTGAGGGAAGATGGCTATCTTTTTTTCGACAACAATATAAGGTGTTGAACCACGGTATGTTTTATATTGTACATCTTTGCCCAAGGATTCAACGATTGTATTAGAATTATTAAAATTAATATTACCAAATTGATAACTGCTAATATTTCTAGAAACGAGTAATCTTAAGGTGACAATAACTTGCTGTTGAACATAACTGGTATTTTTAGAAGCTTCTAATTCAAGTATAAAATCTTTTCCAACAGCCGCTGGATTAGTCGATGAGCTATTCGGTAATGATTTTTTAACTGTAATTTCAACTTCAGGTGACATATCTTTACCAAAAGGAATGGCTGGAATACGGAATACACCAGCTTGTTTAGCCATTAAGGTTAATGTCCAGTTAGAGCTGCGTTTATAGTTACCATTAATAATACTAATGTTACTGCTTTTCCCTGAGTTCAAAATATCAAAATTATTTTTGATGCTAGAAAAGTCGGGGTCGCCATCAACTGAACCTTCTACCGTATAAGTTAAATGAAATGAATCACTGAGTAGAACAGGATTTAAGTCAACTTGTGCAATAATAGTTGCAGCAAAGAGACTCTTACTGATAAAAAGAAAAAATAATATGCTAGTTAACAGTGAAGTTGATTTAGCTCGTTTAGTTATTAAAGTATACATATTGAATTACCAGTTATCATATTCGTTAGTGTGTTGTTGTCGTTTATACTGATAAAGGAACTTATTACGTAACAGGCGGCCGGGATCATCAGGAATACGACGTAACCATTGTTGGGTTGCTTGTTGTAATTGTGATTCCTTGTTGTATCGCTTGCTTTGTCCCAATTGAGATTTCTGCTTAGCCGTATCCTGTTTACTTTGTTTTCCTTTCGTTAGAGACGATTTCTTTTGGCGATCAGGTTTTTTATTCGCTGATTTTTTATTACTTGAGCCATTATTAGTGTTGTTCTTATTCGCTTTGTTATCAAGTTTTTCTTGACTTGAATTAGCCTCGCCTT
>CAYYLL010000044.1:2274-18855 GCA_964472525.1 uncultured Thioalkalispiraceae bacterium
TGTTACCTTTGTTACCTTTGTTACCTTTGTTACCTTTGTTACCTTTGTTACCTTTGTTACCTTTATTGCCTTTGTTGTTCTTTGATTTTCCTTTTTTTGAAGAATTGTTTTTCTTTTTCTTTTTCTTTTTGTTTTTAGGTTTTTTCTTTTCCAGTAAGGCTTTATTGTATTTTGCATCCTTATGTTCAGGATTAAGTTTTAATGCTTTATTATATTCCTGTATTGCCTGTTTGATTTCACCTAGTTTTGCATAGGCATTGCCTTTATTGTAATGGGCATTGGCCGTATTAATATTCTTTAATTCATCAATACTTTTTTGATATTGTTTTGACTTATAAAGTGCAGCTGCCTTCCATTGCTTGTTATTAAACAAGTTAGCAGCTGCTTTCGGGTTTTTGTCATAAAGATGTACTGCTTGCTGGTTTGAGTTATTCCAGAGATTTGACCATGTGCTTGCGTCAGCAGTTTGTGGTTGCTGTACGAATAATATAATTGGAATAACAAAAATAAGCCCACGTCGGAAAGCGAACGCAGCGAATGGAATAATGAGCAATAATAACCATGCACCTTGTTCATACCAACTGTCAGCAGTTAAAGAGTTAGAGAGTGTATTTCCTTTTTTATTAACAGTGGCTCCAAATCGGTTAACTTTTAGGAGAGATGTAATATTTAGAATATCGGTGTCATCCGCAGAAATAATACTTAATCGTCCATGTCCTAATTGATGAAATTTTTGTAGATTAGCTATATTGAGTTTGGGTAAAACAATTTCCCCTTGCCTATTTTTAACAAAACCGCCTGAAGGCAAGGGAATGGGGGCGCCTTGAGTTGTTGCAATAGCCAAAATTGAAATACGGTGGCGCTTGGAAATTTTTTTGAATTCTGCTTTTGCTGCGGGTTCGATACCATCGGTGACAAGCAAAATATCCCCACCCTTTGTGATACCGGTATTTCTAAGCAGCGCATCTGCTTTTTTTAAGGCACGATCGGTTCTCGTACCTTGAGCGGGCATAAGATCGGTGGTTAGGCTTGCTAATAGTGAAGCAATAGTGGCGGTGTCATCGGTTAGTGGCGTGACTACAAAAGCATCTGCTGCGTAAGCAATCAGTGCGGTTTGACCTTCGGTACGTAGTTTTAAAATATCCAGTATTTTAAGTCTAGCTCGAGAAAGTCGTGATGGCTTAATGTCATTGGCATTCATTGAGCGTGAAAGATCTAATGCAATAACCAGAGCGGACTTTTCTTTAAAGACAGGTTGTGGTCGCTTTTCCCATGCGGGGCCAGCAAGTGAAATGATACTTAAGCTGCCAATAAGGAGGAATAGAACAGAAAATAGTGACGATCTGTGTGATTGTTTTCCCATTAGCAAATGGGTTAATAGTTCAGGCGCAATAATGGCTTGCCAACTACGACTAAATAGACGACTTCTGAACATAAAAAAGCTTAACACTAATAGTGGAATAAAAGCATAAAACCACAATGGGCGTAAAAAATGAAATTGAGCGATAAAAGTGTCCATCATTTGGCTTGCCATTTATTTTTGGAACGGATCATTTTGTTAAACAGTGGTATTTCTGGAAAAGCAGGTACTAACTTAATAAGGCTTACCAGTAGTGCAATAATAAATGCAACGGCAAGTGGCCAAAAATATAGCGCACTCACGGGTCTAAAATGTTGCGATTCTTTGACTGTTGGTTCAAGTTTATTGAGGATGGTGTAGATTTTGGCTAATTGCTTGGTGTCACGCGCTCTAAAATATTGTCCCCCTGTTATTTTTGCAATCGCGGTTAACGTTTTTTCATCCAAGTCAGTGGATGGGTTTACACGTTGAGTACCAAAAAGTGAATAACGAAGCATTTCATCGGCACCAATGCCGATAGTATAAATTTTTAAGCCATTCTTTGCCGCTAACTCAGCAGCTTTTAATGGTGATATTTCTCCAGCCGTATTAGCACCATCGGTTAATAGGATTAATACCCTACTTTCTTTTTTACCGTTCTTTTTCTGACTATTTTTATTCCTGGTGGCGATTAAACGTTTAATGGCTAAGCCAATCGTATCACCGATGGCGGTTGCATTACCTGCAAGGCCAATTTGAGCTTCTTGTAATAAGGTATTCACTGTCTTTCGGTCAAAAGTTAACGGTGCCTGTAGATAAGCCTGATCTCCAAACAGAATAAGACCAATACGATCACCTTTACGGTGTTTTATAAATTTACTGGCAACGTATTTTATTGCTTGTAAGCGATTAACGGTTTGACCATTAATCTCGAAATCTTTAACTTGCATTGAACCGGACAGGTCAACGGCCATCATTAAGTCGCGGCCGCTCACAGGGAGTGCGACTGAGTCGCCCAACCACTGGGGTCGCATTGCCGCGAATACCAATAAACACCATGCAATGGTGGTTAATAGGATAATAAAGAAATTTTTCTTGATACTTTGTTGTGTTCCTGATGTTTCATTAAAATCATTCAAAAAAGGAATATATAATGCTGCATCCTGTAGGTTGCTTTTTGCTGGCAGTAAAAAACGAATCAGCAAAGGAAGGGGGAGCAAGGCGATAGTCCATGGCCAGATAAATTGAATCATTTTTTTAGCCCTACATTCTTTTTAGGTAAGGCTGCTATTAAATTTTTGGTTGCCAGTACAAGCGCTTTAGGGATGGTTGTTATTTTTTCCTGATAAGGAGCCTCTATTAATAATTGTCGAACATCTGGGCCAAAGTAATCTTCTTTTGTAAGAGTATTTAATTTATTAACCCATTCGTTGCCGGTTAAATGTGCAGAAGACTCTCTGCCTTGATAACTCATGCTTATTTGGCGTAATAATTTAGAGAGTGATTGCACTAACTGCTTATTGTCTTTGTGTTGCTGGTATTCATTTATAATATTTTGATAAGCCGTGGTGGAAACCTTGTTTAAAGGTTTGAACTTTAAATATCGATACAGTTTAGGTAGTAACCATACTGCTAGAATGATCAACCCGAGAACTATCCACCACCCTATTGCCGGTGGCCACCAGGAGACTGCCTCAGGTAAATGGATATCACGTAATGGCAAATTGGCTAAATTTGAGTTCAAGTGTTGCTCCGTAAATTGAGACCTTGCTGTAATGATTCAATTAATGGCTGATGTGTTGATATATTGATATAAAATATTCCAAATTTAGTACATAAATCTTTTAAGCGTTGCTGATGTGCTGCAAAACGTTGTTGGTATTGGCTTCGTATATCTTTGTTGAATGTGTTAATGGTTAAATCTTTTTCACCATCCGTTATTTTGTAATAACCGGCTGGCGGTAAATGTTGCTCAAGTGGGTCGCTAATAAAAATCATTACCAAATCATTGTGCTTTGATAGCTGTGCGAGGCTTGATTCAGTTTTTTTATCTAAATGTCGAAAGTCAGAAATTAAAAAAATTAGGCTGCCCGGCCGGGTAACATTGCGTAAACGATTAAAAGCATGATTGGCTGACTGGTTTTCATTATGCACATTCTCTTTTCTATCCCATGCACTGTGTTGAGCTAATTGTTTTAAAAAATGTAAGGTAGCCGCTTTGCCACGTTGTGGTTTTAATTCGATGTGTTGATCTTCTGAAAATATAAGTCCACCCAACCGATCACTGTGTTGAGTGCTACTCCATGCAAGTAATGCCGCAGCCTTTGCTGCTAGCACGGCTTTAAACATACCCTGACTTGCAAAGAACATAGTGCGACGTAGGTCAACCCAAAGTAAAACAGGGCGCTCACGTTCTTCTTGATAAAGTTTGGTATGAGTCTTTCCTGTGCGTGCTGTGACACGCCAGTCGATACTGCGAATGTCGTCACCGGGTTGATAAGGACGTGCCTCATCAAATTCCATACCTCGGCCTTTAAATGTCGAAATATAATTACCACTTAAACGTGAATGAATACGTTTTGACTTGAGTGGTAACTGATTAGCCGAGTGATGTAGCTTAATCAGTGTATCAAGTCGTACACGAACAATGTCATCTGCTGCAGAGGGAGGTACTTGTGGGAGTGTCATACGTTTTTACTTTAAGGGACGGCAATGCGTGAAATTAAGGTTTGGATAAACTGATCTTTACTTATACCTTCTGCTTCAGCCTCAAAACTTAGAATAATTCGATGGCGTAATACATCATGTGCCATTTCCTGAATATCCTCAGGTGTAACAAAATCACGTCCAGCGAGCCAGGCATGGGCTCGTGCACAACGATCCAGAGCAATACTGGCACGTGGGCTTGCGCCATATTGTATCCAGCTGGCAAGGTCATCTCCGTAGGCGCCGGGTTTTCGACTTGTTATTACAATTTGTAATAAATAATCCTGTAAATTTTCAGCCATGTGAATATTGAGAACTTGCTGACGTGCCTGAAATAGATTTTGTTGACTCATTGGAATAACTTTTTTGACAGTTGCCCCTGATTGTTTAATAGCTTCGTCACGGTTTAGTTTTAAAATGGCCTTTTCAGATGCGGTGTCAGGGTAATCTACAAATACATGTAATAAAAAACGATCCAGTTGGGCTTCTGGTAGTGGATAAGTACCTTCTTGTTCGATGGGGTTCTGAGTAGCCATCACTAAGAATAATTCAGGCAAGGGGTAAGTCGTTGAACCCACTGTAATCTGTCTTTCTGCCATGGCTTCTAACAGTGCCGATTGTACCTTTGCTGGTGCGCGATTAATTTCGTCAGCAAGTACCATGTTATGGAACAGCGGGCCTTGTTGAAAATGGAATGAACCATTTTGTGGGCGATAAATTTCTGTTCCGGTGAGATCGGCGGGTAATAGGTCAGGCGTAAATTGAACACGCTGGAAATTACCTTCAATGCCTTCACTGAGTACTCTAATGGCTCGGGTTTTTGCTAAGCCTGGGGCACCTTCGACTAATAAGTGACCGTCTGCAAGTAACGCAATAAGAAGGCGATCAACTAAACGGTGCTGTCCAATGATGTGTGTATTAATATAATTTTTGAGTTTTTGAATGGATTGCTGAGGCACTATATATCTCCATCGGTCTGATTGTTTTTGGTATGGCAGCCCATATAAATACATATGGTCTTGCCGGAAAAATTCAAGTGGGCTTTACTGTAAGTTTTACTATTGAGCTGACATAAAGCCTGAAGGATTAAATTAGGTTTAAAGTCCTTGTGAAAATTAGGACAGTGGAAACTAAATTTAGTTTCTAGTGTAGAAATATTTTTTGTAGCGTTGTTTTTTTGAGGAGTAAAAAACAAAGAGGTAATTATTGTTAATATAATTGCCTCTTTGTCGGGTATTTCTATCAGTTGGTCGGTTTACCAGTCATCCACTTCACCCCCTGCTGCAAGTGTTAAAGCTTCGATGATAGCATCAGGGGTACACATAATAGACATAAAACTATTTTTGCCCATCATGGATAAGTCAGGGAAGTTCATTGCGATGCGAAATTCGGCAAACAATGCGAAAACATTACCATTTTGGATAATTATTTCATAGGGAAGATGTCCCGATGATTTTAATTTTTTGAAATCAATTTTTTGCATAATAAATTGATCACTACTGCACTTGTTTTCGGCATTTTCTTTCAACTGAACACCTATAATTGTTTCATTCTTCCCTTTTAAATTAACTTGATAAACTTTAGAAGCGCTAGCTTTGTTATGATTTAAAGCATAAAGCACTTTATTAATTGCAGTTTTCTGGTCTGAGTATTCGGCTAGTTCAAGTCGATCTGTAAAGTTAGGCATCATCATCCACCGATACTGATATCGAAGTAAGGCTCTTTTTGTTGCACCGGTTTTTGAACCAAATTGTTTTGTAAACCCTAGGATGTTTTTAAGGCTTCGCGTAATATCAGCCAGACTCACTTTTAAACGGTAGGCATAGGCCATATAGGTGGGGTTTGTAAAAGAGATTTGGGTTGTATTATCAACAGTTGTAATGCTGATACGTTGAATGGCTGCATAAATTCCATTTTCTGAAAGGGATGCGTAGTGGCGTAATTTAGCATTGGAAACAATAATAATATTAGTGTTTGGGTAGGGTGAATATTTACCGACAATATCAAACCGTCCCTTCCTGAGGGCCTGCTCCACTTTTGCTGTGATGGCGGATGTGTCCGTTGAGTTAACAATTTTGGCAAGAATAAAGGGTTTATAATATGCCTCTTCACTCAATGCCATATTTGAATAAATAATTGAGCTGAGAAAAACCAGAAATGTAACCAATGTAACCAATGGTGATTTTGATATTTTAAAAATCATAGTGGACCCTATTTTACTTTAATGTATGTATACCTGCTCTAACGAATATTGAAATATTCAGGCGTCCCTGTCATACATTAAATGTTTGATATATTTAAAGAATAAAGGGATGAACAACTATTAAGCATAATTGTCCATCCTTGTTTGTTTTGACGTATTTGTTTAGTCGTCTAATTTTCCACCGGCAGCCAATGTTAAAGCTTCTTTAATTGCATCGGGCGCGCACATAATGGACATAAAGCTGTTTGATCCCATCATGGATAAGTCAGGGAAGTCGATTGCAATACGAAACTCGGCAAATAAAGCGTAAACGTTGCCATCTTCAATAATCATTTCATATGGGAGGTGGCCTGATGATTTCAGTTTTTTGAAGTCTATTTGATTCATAATGTACTTATCACCGCTACACTCGCTGCTAGGGTTGCCTTTCATGCTGACACCGATAACTGTTGCATCTTTACCATTTAAATCGATCTGGTAAATTTTGCTCACCCCACCTTTATTATTTGTGAGTGCTTTTTCCACCGCTGCAAGTGCTTCTTTTTGGTCTGAATACTCTGCTAATTCGAGTCGGTCAGTAAAATAGGGCATTAACCATTTATATTGGTAGTCACGAAGTTCTTCTTTAGTTAAGCCTTTATCGGAACCAAACTCTTTTACAAAGCCAAGGCTGTCTTTAAGACTTTGGGTAATATCCGTAAGATCGCTTTTAAAACGGTAAGCATTCGCCATATAGGTTGGGTTAGTAAAGGCAACTTGTATTTCCTTGCCTTCTACGGTAATGCTGACTCGCTCAGCGGCGCCGTAAACCCCATTTTCTGATTGTGAGGCGTCTTTACGTAAAGTGGAGTTAGTAACAATAACGATATGGGCATTTTTATATGGCGCATATTCACCCACAATCTGGAAACCGCTCTTTTGGAGCTTGGCTTTAACATCCGCAGTTACTTTGTCTATATCGGTTGTTTGCAACACCTGAGCTAATATAAAAGGTTTGTAATGGCGTTCGGCACTTAATACGGAGCCGGAGTAAACGCTAGAATAAAGGAGTACGCCAAGGGTAAGAAATAACGGGGTAATAAATAGCGCAACGAATGAATATCGGGTTCTTGTCTGTTTCATAATGACTCTCTATATAATTAGTTTTTGTATCCCAATTATCCTAGTCAAATAACACCATCATGGTCTGTGCCAATGGATACATTTCAGCTAAAAATGGCTATGGCCTGAATTAATTTCCCCTTAAGTGCGAATACGTACAGAAAAGCCGGACATTGCTCGTTACACTTTAGCCCATAGAGACTACACAATTTGGGATTTTAAAATGAGCAATAAAAAATTAGCGATTATCGCAACAAAAGGTACATTAGACTGGGGTTATCCTCCTTTTATTTTGGCATCAACAGCGGCAGCGTTAGGTTATGATGTTGAGATATTTTTTACATTTTATGGCTTGCAGCTTTTAAAGAAAAACATGAAATTGCAGGTGAGTCCATTAGGTAATCCGGGTATGCCCATGCCAATGGGAATGGACAAATGGTTCCCTGTGATTGGTACGGCTATTCCGGGTATGCAAAGCATTATGACTATGATGATGAAGTCCAAAATGAAAAGCAAAGGTGTGGCTAGCTTGGAAGAACTTCGTGAGTTATGTATTGAAGCCGAGGTAAAAATTACGGCCTGCCAAATGACGGTCGATTTATTTGACTTTCAGCCTTCAGAATTGATTGATTGTATTGAGTACGCCGGTGCAGCGAAATTCTTTGAATTTGCGGGTGATTCGGATATTTGCCTATATATATAGTATAGCCGTTAATAAAATATTGTTGAAAAGGGGGTAACTTGGTTTAAGTTACCCTTTTTTTATGAGTATTTACTGCTATATTTTGGAATATATTAAGTTTTAATATCAATACACAACGAAGTGTACTTAAAGTTACAGAGTTTGAGCCTTGGAGCGAGGAAAATGCTATATTGCACCCTGCTGTATTAGAAAAGACGCTTGGCGTCATTTTTAAAGATGCTTAAATAATGAACAAATTTTAGGACGAGTACCTCTAATGTCAATACTTGCAACGCCTGTGGCGAACCTTCATTCTGCACCGAGCGATAAATTACACGATTTATTAGCCGATTATCCTGATTTACTTGAACAGGCGGATGCACATTGTTGGGCGATGCTTGAAACGGCAAAACTTCACACATTCGATGCCAATACCGTCATGTTCAGTGAAAATATGGAATGTAAGCATTTAATGCTAGTGGTTGAAGGCACGGTTCGTGTTTTTAAAGATTCGGATGAGGGGCGTGAAATGACCTTGTATCGCGTCGAACCCGGCGAACTGTGTATTCATAACTTAAATAATTTAGTCAATGGTATGCCTTATCCTATTATGGCTCAAGCGGAGACTAGCGTGCGTGGCTTGGTTATTAGCCGTACGGAATTCCATAATACCATGTCAAAATCAGACGGTTTCCGGAATTACGTTTTACGTAGCTTGACTGAACGACTGGCCAATATGGTGAATTTGGTATCAGGACTTGCTTTTGATCGGTTGGATTTACGAATTGCATGTTGGCTACAGGCCAAATTTGAGCGTAACTGTGGTCGGCCTATTGCCATTACTCACAGCGAGCTAGGGCATGAATTAGGGACTACTCGTGAAATGGTAAGTCGAATTCTGAAAGACTTTGAACATAAACGCTGTATTAAACTGTCGCGTGGCAGTATTCATTTAAACTGCAAAAACACATTGAAACTTGTTTCTCAAGGTAAGGGCAAACGAGTTAATCGACTCTAATTTGAAGGTATGGCTAGCTTTATATGTTGGCAACCTGCTGGGCTCAGTCAAAGCTTATTTTCGGGTAAATTGATTGGGCTCGAACTTCTATCCAATTGGCTTTATTTATTTTCCATTGACCATTAATATTTACCCAATGTGCGCTAATTTTAAAGGCGCGCATATGCTCAGGTAATGTATTTTTTGTACTGGTGAGTAGTGCATGAAACTGCATTTGAGCCTCATTTTTATTCTTGCTCATCGTAATAGAATGCACCACGGTATAAATTTTGATGGTTTTGTGGCGCAAATAATAACGAAAAATAAGAGCAGACATTGCATTCTGATTAAATCGTTTATTACCGATAAAATGGCGGGTGAATTTTTGTGTGACGGCGAGGTGTTGTTTGCTTTCAATGGAGCGAACAAAGTCGGCTAATGACAGTTTTAATGCCTGTTCAGCAGTGTTTTGGCTACAACTGTTTAAAAATAATAGTGACAAGCTGGAAATTATGACTATATATAAGGTATGTTTTAGTTTTCTTCGCATTCATTTTTGTGTGTTAGGGATTAATAACAATAATTTCCAAATGATTATGGTAATTATATAATTAGAGTGTAGTGGTTATTCGCAGATTGTGGTGGTATTGTTTATGCCACATATTCATACAATACTTGCCGAATAATCGCAAAAATATTACAATATTACAATATTCTTAATTATCCAATCTCCGTGCTGTGTATTACTAGCAGGTAAGGGCTAAGTTGAAATTAAAACTTCTCTCTTCTCTGCCGCTAAGCCATGCACATTAAAGGTTTACTGTTAGAGGCGCGTTTATGGCTGCAACATCGCAAACATCTCCACAATCATATAACTATGATATCGTAAAAAAATTCACCATTATGGCACTCGTTTGGGGTGTCATTGGTATGTCCGTTGGCCTGTATATTGCCTCTGAACTTGCGTGGCCTTTTCTGAATTTTGATATCCCCTACATTACTTTTGGACGTTTACGCCCGGTCCACACAACGTTGGTGATATTCGGTTTTGGTGGTAGCGCGTTATTCGCAACATCATATTATATTGTGCAGCGTACCTGTCAGGTTCGTCTTTGGGGTGAGTTGATGCCAATCTACACCTTCTGGGGCTGGCAAATTGCAGTGGCCTCCGCGGCTATCTCCTATATGTTGGGCTATACACAGGCACGTGAATATGCCGAAATGGTTTGGCCGATTGATATTTTAATTGCAGTGACTTGGGTCGCCTATCTCATTATTTATGTTCAAACGCTACGTCGACGTTCTCAACCACATATTTATGTTGCTAACTGGTTTTTTATCGCCTTTATTTTGGCCACCGCCATTTTACATATCTTTAACAACTTGGCGATGCCGGTCAGTTTATTCAGCTTGAGTTCGTATAGTTTAGAGTCCGGTGTACAGGACGCAATGACGCAATGGTGGTACGGACATAATGCCGTGGGCTTTTTCCTGACGGCGGCCTTCCTTGGTATGATGTATTATTTTGTGCCGAAGCAAGCGGGTCGCCCGGTTTATTCTTACCGTCTGTCGATCATTCACTTTTGGGCACTTATCTTTTTATATATGTGGGTCGGTGCGCATCACTTACACTGGACAGCCTTGCCTGACTGGACTTCAACACTGGCTGCTACATTCTCAATTTTATTATTATTGCCATCCTGGGGTGGCATGATCAACGGTATTATGACTTTATCCGGTGCATGGGATAAATTACGCTCGGATCCTATTGTACGCTTCCTGATTGTTGCGCTGGCGTTCTACGGTATGTCGACGTTTGAAGGGCCATTGCTGTCTCTGAAAAGTGTGAATGCGTTATCGCATTACACTGACTGGACGATTGGACATGTCCACTCAGGTACGCTTGGTTGGGTTTCTATGGTGACGTTTGGCTCGTTCTACCATTTAATTCCGCGTCTGTGGGAAACAAAAATTTACAGCGTTCGTTTAATTAATGCGCATTTTTATCTAGCTGTTGTTGGTATTATTTTATATATCACCGCATTGTGGGTTGCTGGCATCGGCCAGGGATGGATGTGGCGTGCATTTGATGATTACGGCAATTTAGCCTACACCTTTATTGAAACAGTCAAGTTCCTGCATCTTCCTTATATTATGCGCGCTCTGGGTGGCTTGTTCTTTTTGTCTGGTATTGTAGTTATGGGCTATAACGTTTTCATGACTATACGCAAAGCTAAAAATGAAAAAGCAGAATTTGAAGCAAAAATTGCCACCAAAATGGCAACAGCATAGTCATGGTTTAGGAGCCTATAGATAATGAAACATGAAACGATAGAAACAAATGTTGGCTGGCTGGTTGCTTTAATCTTTATTGTAATCAGTATTGGTGGTTTGGTTGAAGTGATACCCTTATACTTTATCAAGAGTACGGTTGAAGAGGTCAAGGTTGACGGTATTGAAACCATTCGACCTTATACACCGTTAGAGCTACGCGGTCGTGATATTTATATGCGCGAAGGCTGTTACCTTTGTCATTCACAAATGATTCGCCCTTTCCGCGATGAAGCCTTGCGTTATGGACATTATTCTCTGGCGGCTGAATCCCAATATGACCATCCGTTCCAATGGGGCAGTAAACGAACCGGACCAGATCTTGCGCGTGTGGGTAAAAAATATTCCAACCAATGGCATGTGCAGCATTTAACCGCACCCCGTTCGGTTGTGCCTGAATCCATTATGCCAAACTATCCTTGGCTGGAAAAAAACAAGCTTCAATATAAAGAAATTGAAGAACGTTTAAAAGCATTAAAAATGGTGGGTGTTCCTTATTCACTAACGGAACAAGAATATAACGATAATGTGAAACGTTTTGGTAAAGATGTTGCTAAATTACTCGACATTAACCATGCCGAATCAAACTTGATAAATCAGGCATTAACCAATAATTACGATGGTGATAAAACCAATGTAAGCGAAATGGATGCTTTAGTGGCATATTTACAAGTTTTGGGTACGATGGTTGATTTTAGCAAGTTTAAAGATGGTTATTTTTCAACGTTTCGTTAAACTTTTTTATTTTAATAAGGAACGTAGCAGAGACAATTATGTTAACTGAATTATTTAACTGGTTTACGCATTTAGAAAACACCAAGCCCTTTGCATTAGTGCTTTACTGTGTAACCTTTATCGGTATCATTATTTACATTTATACCAACAAAAAACGCAATCATCGTTTGGAATCATACAAAAATATTCCATTCGAAGAAGAAGATTAGAGAGTAAGAGATTATGGTAGAAGATAGTAATAAACCACAAACCAAAAAATCAGCGGTTCAAACCACCGGTCATGCGTGGGACGGTGACATTCAGGAATTTAACAATCCATTACCCAACTGGTGGGTATGGGGTTTTTATGCCTCGATAGTCTTTGCCGTTGTGTACTGGATTCTTTATCCAGCTTGGCCGATTGGTAGGGACTACACCAAGGGTGTGATGAATAATATTAAATACACCACCGCTTCGGGCAAAAAAGTAGATACGCATTGGAATACACGTTCATTATTTGAAAAAAATATGCGCGAAGCCGAGGTCGCTCAACAAAAATATCTAAACCAGCTAGCCTCATCCAGTATTGAAGAAATATCACAAGATGAAACAAAAAGTAATTTTGCATATTCAATGGCAAAAGTATTATTTGCAGATAACTGTGCGGCTTGTCACCAAACGGGTGGAGCTGGCGTGATCGGCTCTTACCCGAATCTCGCGGATGATTCCTGGTTATGGGGTGGTAGTTTTAAACAAATTCAAACATCCATTACCAATGGGCGAAAAGGCTATATGCCTTCTTTTAATAGCGCATTAAATAAAACTCAAATTAGTAATGTGGCTAACTATGTTTTAAGTTTATCCGGGCATAAAACAGATGCTACTAAAACTGCACTCGGTAAAAAAATATTTAATGGCCAAAGTGGCGGTTGTTATTACTGCCATACCAAAGCAGGTACGGGCATGTTGTCGATGGGGTCTGCCAATTTAACGGACAGTATTTGGACTATTGCCAATGTACCCGCAGCAGAAACGCTACAGGGCAAAGTAGATGCTGTTAAAGCGGTGATTGAACATGGGGTTCATCGTACAATGCCTGTGTGGAAGAAGCGATTAACAAAAACACAAATTAAGATTTTAGCGTTTTACGTGCATCAATTAGGTGGTGGTAAATAAACGCTTAGGTTCTTCAAAAACCAGAAGGAAAATATATTTGGAGCGTAAAGATGAAATACTCATTTTTACGCTTCTTTATTGCTAACAAATAAGTCATATGAGCGAAACACCCACATCTAATTTGAAACAGCAACAACGTGTTTCTATTTATCCGCGCTCTGTAAAAGGACTTTATCGAAAAATAAAATCTGCCATTGTTATCCTTGCCTATAGTGCTTACTTCCTGTTGCCATGGTTACGCTGGCATCGGGAAAATGGCCCATCTCAAGCAATTATTTTTAATATTGATGCTCATCGTCTGGATATATTTAATTTAACACTGTTTGCTCAAGATATATTCTGGGTTGCCTTGTTCTTTGCTTTTGCCGCACTACTCCTATTTTTTGTAACAGGTATTGCCGGGCGTGTTTTTTGTGGTTATTTTTGCTTCCAGACCTTATGGACGGATGTGTTTGTACACATCGAACATTGGGTTCAAGGTGAACGTCCAGCGAGAATCAAGTTAGCAAAATCAAAATGGACGACTAATAAAATATTTAAAATAGGCTTGACCCATTTTCTATGGTTAAGCGTCGCATTCCTGACCGGGCTTGCTTTTACCTTGTACTGGGGGAATGCGCCTGATCTTATTGTCGAGATCTTTACCTTTAAGGCACCGCTTGCTGCAGGTATTACCATCTTATTTTTAACCTTAACAACCTATGTGATGGCCGGTATTGCAAGAGAGCAAGTTTGTACCTATATGTGTCCTTATGCACGTTTTCAAAGTGCCATGTTTGATTCAGATACCATTATTGTTGCCTATGACTCTATCCGTGGTGAAGGTGAAAATGGTCGCCATAAACCCACCAAAGAATTAATCAAGCGGGATAGTAGAGAGCAGCAAGGTTACGGCGATTGCGTTGATTGTGGTTACTGTGTTCAAGTTTGCCCAACAGGTATTGATATTCGTAATGGTTTGCAATATCAATGTACAACTTGTGCGCTTTGTATTGATGCTTGCAATACAATCATGACTTCTGTCGGTTACCCTAAAGGTTTAATTCGTTATTCATCGGAAAGAGAAGCGCAAGGTGGTAAAACACATCTTGCTAAACCCAAAACCATTGTTTATGGGTTGGTGCTCGTTGTAGTTGCGATAGCTTTCTTCTGGGGTTTGAATACACGTTCGGTAATTGATATCAGTGTACGTCAGGTGCGGCAACCTTTATTTGTTGTTTTATCCAATGGCAATATTCAGAATCGCTATGATATAAAAATAAACAATAAAACAGATGAACCTATGTCTTTTTCAATTGCCTTACGTGGACTAAAGGGTGCCGTTCTTAATTTTGGGAATTTTAAAAATATACAGATCCCACCAGCGGGTAGTACTATTTTACATGTCACCGTTAAAATGCCACCTGATGATATAAAGGAAGAAAATAAAAGTTTTGAATTTTTAATAACTAATTTGAATAAAAAAAGTAAATTTTGGTTACATGAAAGTAATTTTTTTACGCCTCCAAAATATATAGAAAAAGAAGATTCATAAAAATCATCAATCACTTTCAATAGAGGCAATAGCAATACTATGAATAACTTACTCGTAACTCTGGCTAGCGGTGTTATTTTTATTACTGTTGTACATAGTACGTTGCGATTCTTTAGTAATATTAAAAGTGCCCCATCGTTCTTTATTACTCTTATAGCGCTTAGCAGTATCTATGTTCCCTTATTACTCAACGACTGGCCAGGTATTGATATTTTTGCAATTCAATTTGCAATTTATGGAGTGACACTTTATTTACTCACAATTTTACATAGTCAGGCGATACTTCAAAAACAGCAAATAGCGGCAGGTCTTAACGTACAAAAAAAATGGCATTGGGCTCCATTGATTATTGTTGGATTTTTTGTGGTGGTTATTAGTATAGATAGTATTTTTATTACCATTGCTCAGCAAGGAAGTGATTCGTTGCTACGCGGACTTTTTATCCCTGCACCAAAAAATGGAGCTAAAGTAACTTCATATTTCCCCGGTATTATTGCGCATAATTTTCATGAGAGGGAAGACCAATATAACGCGCATCAAAAACGTCTTGAGGAACAACGGCAACGTGGATGGGAAGTTAAATATGGCTGGTTAGCAACTCCTGCCGCAAAAAAACCGGCAACATTCCAGCTTTCTTTGCGAAATGCTAAACAGCAGGCGGTGACGAAGGCGACGGTTCATGGCAGTTTTCAGCGCGGTAATACCAGTAAGCAGGACCAAAAGATTGTTTTAAAAGAATTTGAGGCGGGCATTTATCGTGGCACCATTACTTTAAAATATCCGGGACGCTGGGAGTTAAAGTTAAAAGTTGAGAGCCCCCAAGGTGGTTACGATCTGGATGCAAAAACGGATATATCCGAATAAGTCTAAACCTTATTGATATTTTCGTTCTAAGATAAAGGCAAATAACAATGACAAACAAGAAAAGAACTTGTTTTCACTGTGGCCTAGAGTGCCCAACAACACAATCTTACCAAGTTGAAATTTATGGCGAGAAGCGTGATATGTGTTGCCCCGGCTGTACTGCTGTTGCACAAGCTATTGTTGATAATGGTTTGGATGATTACTATAAATACAGAACAGAACCATCACTAAAAGCGGATAATTTAGTACCTGACGAGTTGGCACAACTTGAATTGTACAATAATAACAAGTTGCAAAAACAATTTGTTCATTCCTCCGCTTCGCATCCTGAAATTAAATCGGCATCCCTTATACTCGAAGGTATTGTTTGTGCTGCCTGTGTCTGGTTGAATGAAAAACATGTTAGTCACTTAACCGGGGTTAAATCTTTTTCAATTAATTATTCAACTCAGCGGGCACGTATTAGTTGGGATGATTCGCTTATACAGTTAAGCGATATTTTAAAAGCAATATCGGATATTGGCTATCGCGCCCACCCATTCGATCCCAGCCGACATGAAGAAATCCATAAAAAAGAACGACAACGTGCATTAATTCGTTTGGCGGTTGCCGGTTTAGGTGCAATGCAGGTGATGATGTTGGCTATTGCACTGTATGCCGGTGACTACAGTGGTATTGACTCAAATATGAAATTATTTTTCCGTTGGGTAAGTGCCTTTATTGCAACACCTGTGGTACTTTATTCTGCACAAACTTTTTTTAAAGGTGCATGGTCTGATTTAAAACGTAAACAATTAGGTATGGATGTTCCCATTGCTTTAGCCATTAGTGGTGCTTATATTGCCAGTGTTTGGGCAACAGCAAGCAATTCCGGTCAGGTTTATTTTGATTCGGTTACCATGTTTACATTTTTTTTATTGGTCGGGCGTTTTGT
>CAYYLL010000045.1:0-17238 GCA_964472525.1 uncultured Thioalkalispiraceae bacterium
GATATTTTACGCTCTGAGTTAATTTGTCCAGTGATTTAATATGCTCTTGCCCTGGGAATAGCATCTTTGAGCTAGTCACTGCTTGGTTAAACCCGATATAATTCATTATTCCATTGCACTCACAAACAGCAATTAGATAAGTGCAGGGAAACCTGTATTTTTATACAAATCAAATAGTTACATAATTTTGGAGATTTGAGTGTCATCCTCATCAAATAATAATCGTGTTTTATCGGGCATGCGTCCAACCGGTGCTTTGCATTTAGGGCATTACCACGGGGTTTTAAAGAATTGGCTGAAATTACAGCATGAGTATCAATGCTACTTTTTTGTGGCTGATTGGCACGCCTTAACAACCCATTATGACGATTTATCCAACCTTCAAAACAGTGTTTGGGATATGGTGATTGACTGGCTGGCAGTGGGGGTTAATCCCGGTTCAGCAACCATTTTTATTCAGTCACAAGTGCCTGAACATGCTGAATTACATTTATTACTGTCGATGATTACCCCTTTAAGCTGGCTAGAACGGGTGCCTAGCTATAAGGATCAGCAGGAAAAGCTTAAAGAGCGGGATTTGGCCAATTATGGCTTTTTGGGTTACCCGGTACTGCAATCGGCCGATATTCTGGCGTATAAGGCCGGGCATGTGCCTGTGGGTGAAGATCAGGTGGCGCATGTGGAGTTAACCCGTGAAATTGCGCGCCGTTTTAACTACATTTATGGCCGTGAAGTGGACTTTGCCGAAAAGGCCGAAGCAGCCATGAAAAAAATGGGTAAGAAAAACGCGAAACTTTACAAAGAATTACGCAAAAAATATCAAGAAAAGGGGGATGATGAAGCCCTCTCAACGGCGCAAGCCCTGCTTGATAGCCAACAAAATATCACCACAGGCGATAAAGAACGTTTGTTTGGATTTTTAGAAGGCAGCAGCCGTATCATCTTACCCGAACCTGAAGCCCTGTTGACAAAAGCATCGAAAATGCCGGGATTAGACGGTCAAAAGATGTCAAAATCGTATAACAACACCATTGCTTTACGTGATGCTCCAGACGATATAGCGAAAAAACTACGCACCATGCCAACCGATCCGGCTCGGGTGAGAAAAACAGATCCCGGTACACCAGAAAAGTGCCCGGTTTGGAAGCTGCATCAGGTATACTCTGATGATAAAACATTAGAGTGGGTTCAACAGTCATGTACTTCAGCCAGTATCGGCTGTTTGGATTGTAAGGCGCCCATTATCGAAGCTGTTTTGGCCGAACTTGCGCTGATACGTGAGCGTGCAAAACAATATGAAGAAGATCGTGGTTTAGTGCGTAACATTATCAATGAAGGTAATGAAAAAGCACGCGAAGTGGCAAAAGAAACCTTAGCGGAAGTGCGTCAGGTGATGAACCTGTCCTACCGATAGTTTGGCCGATAAGTTGGCTGATAAGCATAAATTTAAAGAGAGTCGAATGACAAACACGGTAGAAAGTACTGAAGCAGACACCGCAGTTGAAAATAGCGATGCTTCTGCCGTGGAACCAACAGAAGTCGATGTAAAATTGAATGGTCAACAATCTGAAATGCCGTTTGCTGTTGTGCAGGGCACGGCGATTAATACTTTGCCTCAAGATTTATATATTCCACCCGATGCATTAGAAGTTTTTTTGGCTGAAACATTTGAAGGGCCACTGGATTTACTCCTTTACCTGATTAAAAAACAGAATCTTGAAATTCTGGATTTACCTATCGCTGAAATTACACGTCAGTATGTTGAATATGTTGAGGTGATGACGGAGATCCAACTGGAATTAGCCGGTGAATATTTACTAATGGCTGCGATGCTTGCTGAAATTAAATCACGCATGTTATTACCAAGACCAAAAACGATAGAAGAGGAAGAAGGCGATCCTCGTGCTGAATTAGTACGACGTTTACAGGAATATGAACGTTTTAAACAAGCCGCAGAAGATATTGATAACCTGCCAAGAGTGGGAAGAGATACCTATAAACCAACAGTAGAAATTCCAGATTTAAGGGTTGTTAAAACGCCACCCGCAGTGGATATGAAAGATATATTAGCTGCATTTAATAACGTTATGAAAAGGGCGGCGGCATATAAACATCATCATATTGAATTAGAACCTTTGTCGGTGCGCGAGCGTATGTCGAGTGTTTTAAGCAGTGTTCGCAGTGATGAATATGTAGACTTTGGAGCCTTGTTCGACATTAAAGAAGGTAAAAGTGGCGTGGTGGTGACGCTACTCGCTATTTTAGAATTGGTTAAACAGGCACTAATTGAATTAGTACAAACAGAAGCCTTTGCGGTTATTCATGTGAAAGCCATGAGTGCTGCAAATGATGCTGAATTAAGTTAATAGAGGTTGTTGGATGAACAATGAAGAACTAAAACCTGTTGTTGAAGGTTTAATATTTGCGGCAGATGAACCGATGAGCATCAAGGATTTATTTGCTATTTTTACCGATAATACTGCTATTGAACAAGTGCAAATTAAAGAAGTACTCGATCAGTTAAAAGAAGAATATGAAGGCCATGGTTTGGAGCTAAAGGAAGTGGGCAGTGGTTTTCGTTTTCAGGTAAGAGAAGCTCATGCCGAATGGGTGGCTAAGCTCTGGCAAGAACGCCCAGCAAGATATTCGCGGGCCTCACTTGAAACATTAGCGTTAATTGCGTATCGACAACCGATTACCCGTGCCGAAATTGAAAATGTGCGCGGTGTGAGTGTCAGCTCCAATATTATTAAAGCACTGCTTGAACGTGAATGGGTGCGTGTTGTAGGGCATCGTGATGTACCCGGTAAACCGGCATTGTACTCCACAACAAAAACATTCCTGGATTATTTTAATCTGAAAAGCTTGGAAGATTTACCCCCATTATCCGAGTTGAAAGATATTGATGCAATTAATGAGCAATTAGTTTTGGGGGAAACCTCAGAAGCTAATAGTGAAGAAGCTGCAAATTCAGAAGTTAAAGATCTGGAATCGAAAGATATGGTTTCAGAAGATGCCGATAAAGACGAAGATAAGGCAATGGATGAAATGGATACGGTTGATGATATTGATGTATCTGAAATGGCCGATGTTGTGGTTAAGCTTGACAATGCAAACGACAACGATGAAGAACAACCTAGCAGCGAAGCTTTAACGGCAGAAAATTAAATTATTCATCATCGCGAGCGCTACCTGCAAAGATGATTTCTAAAATTGCAATCCAAACGACCTAATATCAAACTGAATCATTTATAATGTCATTACCCAAATCAACCGATAACGAAAAAATCCAGAAAGTCCTTGCAAGAAAAGGGCTCGCTTCGCGCCGAAAAGTTGAAGACTGGTTGCGCGAAGGTCGTATCTCCGTTAACGGAAAAATAGCAAAGCTGGGTGATAGAATTACTCTGGAAGATAAAGTATTTGTAGACGGTAAACCAGTACGTCATCTTAATCAGCAACAACGTAGCCGGGTTATTATCTATCACAAACCTACCGGCGAAGTGTGTACCCGGAATGATCCTGAAGGGCGTAAAACTATTTTTGATCATCTACCGCGCTTAGGTGGCAGCCGTTGGATAGCCATCGGGCGTTTAGACATTAATACATCCGGCATTATTTTATTAACCACCGACGGTGACTTAGCTAATCGCCTTATGCACCCGCGCAGTGAAATTGAACGCACTTATGCTGTGCGTGTAATGGGTGAAGTTGAAATGAAACAAATTCAGGCATTAACCAAAGGCGTGATGCTAGATGATGGTATGGCTAAATTTGATTCCGTGGTTGCTGCTGGAGGTGAAGGCTTTAACCGCTGGTATCATGTGAGCTTACATGAAGGTCGCAATCGTGAAGTAAGACGTCTGTGGGAAGCGATTGATTCAAAGGTAAGTCGTTTAATAAGAATTAGCTTTGCCGGTATTCCTTTACCACGTAACTTGCGTTTAGGTAAACGCCAGGAACTTGCTCCTGACGATGTTAAACGATTACGCGAGTTGGTTAAACTGGAACGGGTGCGTTTACCTAAGCGTAAAATGCAGCGTAAAAGATAATAGAATCTGGTTTCCCTCATCCGCTTGCGATGGGCAAAACCAATGACGATATACAATTGATTAGAAAAATTTTTTAATTAACCATCCTCTTTCGAAGTAACTTAATATACTAAAAACGAAAATTTTGATTTTATTGGTATTTTTTGCCAATAAAACTCTTTTTTAGCTAACATTTTCCATTCCCAAGATTAAAGATTTGACTTCCTCAGCCGTTATGTTGTTTATATTAACAATAAAAGGGTTTCACGATGCCACACCTTACCTTTAAGCAAAAATTTCTTTTGGCCGGGTGTTTAACGACACTTTCCCTCATAGGAATATTGGGTGTTAATCTTTATTCTACGGATAAACTTATTGATTTGGGATATGTCACTCTGAATGCCAGTCGTGTAGAAGTCGGTATGCTGACATTACGACGCAATGAAAAAGACTTTCTTGAACGCAATGATTTAAAGTATCAGATAAAATTTAATAAAAAGTATAAAACATTACATACGCATGTTGATGGCCTGCGTCAGAGAATGGAAAAATTCAAGCTAAATTATCAAAAAGCCAGTGAGTTGCTTGTATTACTGAACCAATATAAAAAAATATTTACTACGCTTGTTTCGAGTCAGAAAAAAATAGGCTTGAACCCTAAAGATGGTCTCTATGGTGGTTTGCGGTTGGCCGTTCATGAAGTCGAAGGTTTGATAAAGAAAATGAATGATCAACAACTTCTGGCCGATATGCTTACCCTTCGCCGTAATGAGAAAGACTTTATGTTACGGTTGAATATGAAATATCCGGAAAAACTACAAAAGAATTTATCCAAGCTTCGTGATCACCTTGCAGCTAGTGAGTATTCGGAACAATACAAACAACAGCTTAACAAATTATTAGATCAATATTACAGTCGATTTATGGCGTTTGTCGCTGGGAATCAAAAGAAAGGTTTAAGCAGTAATAAAGGCTTGCATGGAAAAATGCGCGAAACTGTGCATAAAACAGAGTCTCTTATTAAATCTATCAGTAAGGAATTAAAAACAACTTTAGCCAACTATATTATTGAGGAAAAGGCCAATAGTATTATTGTTGTTATTGTTTTGGCCTGTTTGATCATCGGTACTTTTGTCTGGTTGGCATTATCTATTCTGCGCCCCGTTAGCTCACTTTCGTTGACGATGAAGGAAATTGCGGCTGATAAAAATGTTGCCTTACGAAGTGATCTTCATAGTGGTGATGAACTGGGAGAGATGGCAACCTCATTCAATACGATGATGGAAACGTTACAAAATACTCTTGTTCAGGTGATGGATTCTGCAACTCAAATTGCTTCCGCGTCTGAACAGCTAGCAACGACAGCAGAAGATACTCGGCGAGGTGTTGAAGAGCAGACGTCTCAAACAGAACAGGTTGCCACTGCAATGAATGAAATGACGGCTACGGTGCAAGAAGTATCTAATAACGCAGGGCAGGCAGCGGCTAGCGCCAATGAGGCCAATAATCTCACCTGCACGGGACAGCAAGTGGTTACCCGAACGATTAAAAGTATTAATGAACTCGCAGCAGAAATTGACAGTGCTGCCAGCGTTATTCAAAAAGTTGAGGTTGGTGGTGTTGAAATTGGTACGGTACTGGATGTGATTCGCGGGATAGCGGAACAGACTAACCTGTTGGCATTGAACGCAGCGATCGAGGCCGCCCGAGCGGGTGAACAGGGACGGGGTTTTGCCGTGGTGGCTGATGAAGTGCGTAGCTTGGCTTCACGAACGCAGGAGTCAACTCAAGAAATACAGCAAATGATTGAGTCATTACAGGCGGGTACAAAAGAAGCGGTGGCGAGTATGGAAACCAGTCGTGTTAAAGCACAGAGTAGTGTCGACGAAGCAGCTCAGACGGGTGAATCATTGAGTGCGATTAATACTGCCGTATCAGTGATTAATGAAATGAACACTTTGATTGCCAGTGCCGCGACAGAACAGGAAGCGGTGACGGAGGAGATCAATCTGAATATTAACCAAATTAGTCAGGTATCCGGTAATTCTTCTAATAGTGTACAACAGATTAATAATGCGACTTCAGATTTGGCTCAGCTTGCTGCAAATTTACAGAATATGGTTGCTCAGTTTAAGCTTTAGCAATTTATTTTTTTGATGTTTAGAAGTGTATGGCTTAAGTGCAGTTGCTGATTCGATAATTATCTAAACAGCTTTTTTCATTTGATGTTTAGAACGTAAAGTATACGGTTTAAGTGCTTTGGGTAATTCGATATTTTCACTTAACAGTAATACAACTTTATCCATGTCACCAGTGGCAATTTTGTGTAGCAGTTTTATGA
The DNA here is from genome assembly GCA_964472525.1 of uncultured Thioalkalispiraceae bacterium. Taxonomy (GTDB): domain Bacteria; phylum Pseudomonadota; class Gammaproteobacteria; order UBA6429; family Thiohalophilaceae; genus SZUA-37. The sequence continues at coordinate 6,370 of CAYYLL010000045.1, forward strand.
TTTCTTTATCTTCTAAAGCATGATTAAAATCACGCAGAATAAACACGCCAAAATGCTGACTGCCGTCAATGTGTTCTAACAGATCAATAGGGTCTTGTGTACGAGGAATGGCAATGTGTGATGCGCCTACCCGGTACATGCTCGCATTAGGGGTGCTAACGTAATAAGCTTTGTTACTAAATCGGCTGAGTTGAGTAAATAGATCAGACACACGATCAGTATCGTAGGTTTCGATGCTGACAATACGATAGCCTGATTCCAGCATTTGTTCCAATTGTGTAAGGTAGTTCATCTGTTTAAGGCTCCGCCCCTATCAATATATGCTCTGTTGACACAAAACATACCGATTATAGTATGTCATTCACTCTTATAAATATAGTCAATGACGGAGATCAAACAAGATTAAGTGGTGGAAAAGTACCCGATAAAATATATAGAATCGAATTATTTTAGAGTTTGGTGGGGTTTAACAAACCTTCATGCGTGACTTGGCATAGTAATGAATTTTATTTCGACCGGTCTCTTTTGCGCGGTATAACGCGGCATCTGCCTTATTAAACAATCGTTTAGCATCATCTCTTGTAGTAAGACTTGCAATACCAATACTCACCGTAAGAGGAATAGTGTTACCTTCATGTTCGAAGTAAGCATTTTCAATTTCTTCCCGAATACGTTCTGCAACATTGGATGCACCATCGCTATCGGTGCCATTGAGGATAATCGTAAATTCTTCACCGCCATAACGGAACAGCTCATCACTTGCTCGAAGCGTATCTTTAATCACTTCGGTCACCTTACGCAGTACGTTATCACCGGTAGTGTGACCATAGTTATCATTGACCTGTTTAAAGAAATCAATATCAATTACGGCAAGTGATAATGGCATATGATGACGGTGTGAACGTTCTACTTCTTTTTCAATCGCAGAGTCAAAAGCAGCACGGTTGTTAGTGCCGGTGAGTGGATCGACCTGAGACGAAATAACTGCACGTTTGTACAAAATTGCATTACGAACCGGGTATAAAACTTGGCAAAGAATATTTTCCAGTTGATTGGTTTCAACCTCAGTAAAGCGTTTTTTACGGCTAAAAGAGAGTTCTCCAAGCATTTCTTCCGCTAATCGAAGACGGTAAGTACAACTATGTCGTTGGGTTTGGCCATAATGGAATTCGTAATTGAATTCATTGTTGGTAAATTGTGCACCATCAAAACGAATTAAATGACTGACCGCATCGAGAAAATAATTGAGTACGGTGTCAAGTTCTAGCGAGGTTTGTAATAAACCGGCAAGCTTGAGTGTTTGTTCGAGTTCTGCTGGAATGATATCTAATGCATCATGATCCAAAACGGCGGAGTTCAGATTTAAGTCTGAACTACTTTGGATAGAAGATTGTGTAGACATTTTAATTCACCTTACTGAATTGAGTTGCCTAGGTATATGCTATAACCATGCCATATTTGATTCTAGTGATATTCGCTATAAAAACATAAGCTTACGAGTGCTAATTTATCTGGGGCAAAATTTAGTCAAAAAAATGTCAGCCAAAAAGAAGGCTAGGGAGGCGCATTCTTGCCGCTTTTCAGTATTTTTTGTCATTGGGCGGCAATTATTTGCTTATGTGTGCCGATACTGTCGTTACCCATTAAGTATAAGTAACAGGGCATAATGGACTCAGGGAGGGGAGACTCGGTTGCTAATTCGCCGGGGAAGGCCGTGCGTCTAAAGTTACTGCGTATCGCCCCTGGGTCAATACTATTAACACGAATCTTTGTGGTATTTTCGAGTTCTTCGGCAAGGGTTACCATTAAATTATCAAGGCCTGCTTTTGATGCACCGTAAGCACCCCAGTAAGCATTGGGGTGTTGTCCAACTGCATCAGTTGTAAATACAATAGAGGCATTGTCGGCTTTCATTAATAAAGGTATCAATGCCTGAGTTAATAAAAACGGTGCGGTTAAATTCGTATGCAGGGTTGTCACCCAATCTTTGGGGGTGTAGCTTGCTAGTGGGGTCATTAAACCTAATTGTGCCGCATTGTGTAGCAGGCCATCAAGCTTGCCAAAATTTTTCTCTAGTGTATCGGCCATATTGGCATAGTCTTCGACACTTGCGCCGCTAAAGTCGATAGGGTAGATAGCGGGCTCAGGATTTTTTGCCGCAACAATGTCATCATAAACTTTTTCAAGTTTAGGGATGGTTTTACCAGCCAAAATAACCGTTGCACCATATGTGGCATACGTTTTAGCTGCTTCAGCACCAATCCCATCACCGGCACCGGTAACCATAATGGTTTTATTTTTGAGTAAATCGTTTGTTACCTTATAAGTTGTTGCTTGTTCTTGAACGCTTGAGGATAGTGTTTCGGTTGGCATAATGTTTTACTACTCCGCTAAAATTTGTTGGGCACATTGCAGACCACTGCGAACAGCGCCTTCGAGTGTTGCCGGGTATTGTGTGTTGGTGTAATCACCGGCTAGCCAGATATTATTCAGGGCTATTTTATTTGTAGGGCGTATTCTATTGATATTTACTGATGCCGTAAAGGTGGCTCGCTTTTCTCGAATAACAAAAGCAGTGAGTGGTTTTGGCCAGTGGGGGTAAAAACTGGCAAGCTCATCGCTGACTGTTCTGATAAGTTCGGAATTATCCATTTCCAGATGTGGACCTTGACTGCTTATTATAATAGAAACCCATCCAGGTTGGCCGGTTAAGTTTTTATCAAATATCCATTGGCTTGTCGTTCCAAGCAAGCCCTGCATAGTACGGTCACATTGAATTGTTTCAGGGTATTGTAAATAAACCGTACAGATTGTTTGGTAGCTGAATTGATTCAGGTTATCTATAAGCGGTGAAAGCATGTGTTGTGTATTTAATTCCGTCAGTAATTTAACGGCTGCGATGGGCGCAGTAGCAATCACAATATGCTTTGCCTGCAAGCAAAGTGCTGAGGTTGTGACAGAATAAAGGTCATTTTCTTTTGTGAGGGACAATATTTTTTGTTCGAGAAGAATCTTGCCGCCATGCTGAGTAATATATTTTTTAGCCGGTGTTGGAAATATTTCGGATAAGGTTGTTTTAAAAAATAATAAGTCTGAAGCCTGTCGTGATTTAAAAAAAGATTCTTTTAAAACGTGCAGGAATATTTCTGTGGATGCCAATTTGATAGGAGTATTCATAATGGCTAAACATAATGGTTCCCATATATTTCTAATAACAGCTTCAGTTTGTTTTTGTTTTTTAAGAAAATCTTGTAGCGCCAAATCAGTTGAGAGTTGGATTAAGTTAAGTTTAATTTTTGTGCCTAATGCTAGCACACAGCGTTTGTCTTTAAAGGATAAGCCTCTGGCGAACAGGAAACTACCAATAATATTAAAAGGAGCGGGTAGTAGTATGCCGGGCAGGTTAATGGCCGATTGCAGTTTGCGCTTATAATTGAGGGTAAGGCTTTGGCGTTTAATCCAGTCTTTTTCTGTATAAGAATGTGATAAAGAATGGACTTTTTGCATTAAACGCAGTGTTTCTGTGTAGGCTCCAACCATAATGTGGGTGCCATTATCGACAGTCACTTGTTTAATGTTGACATCTCTGGCACGCCCACCTAATTGTTTAGCCGATTCGATAAGGCACACATTTTTGCCACTATCGACCAATTTAATGGCTGTGCTGAGTCCTGCCCAACCACCACCAATAATAAGAACATCTGTGTTATAAATTGTGTTGTCCACGTTCATTATGAAAATTACGTTCTTTAATGACTTTTATTGTATTTTTTATAACACTTCTTTTCTTTTCGATAGGTGCGCCAAGCTATCCAGAGTTTGCGAATGGGGGTAAGTTTAATGCGGTGTTTTAAAACTTGATAATCATCACGAATAATTTCGTCCAAGGTGGCTTCATAAATAGCAGCCATAATGAGCCCAGTACTTTGTTGATGGCGATCTTCTGGTGGTAATATCGCGCGCGCCTTTTCGTAATACGCTTTTGCACGTTCACATTGATATTGAATCAGTTGTTTAAAGCTATTTTTATCGTTATCGTTGTTAAATTTGTTACCGTAAATCTGACCGTGGGTAATATTAAAACGTTTTAGTTCGTCTTCGGGGATATAAATACGCTGACGTGAAGCGTCTTCATATATGTCACGAATAATATTGGTTAGTTGTAAGGCATTTCCTAAGAGCCGGGCATATTCCTGTGTTTTTGGATTAGTATAGCCAAAAATTTCAATGGATAATAACCCAACGACTCCGGCCACCCGATAACAATATTGTTCAAGTGAATCAAAGTCGTTGTAGCGGGTATTGTCGACATCCATTTGCATACCGGAAATCATTTCCTGAAGTAACTCTTCTTTTAAATCAAATTCCTGAATAACTTGTTGCAGCTCTTGATTAACAAGGTGTTCAGGGTGACCGTTTTTTATTTTATGGACATCGTTACGCCACCATTCGAGTTTTATTCGAACAATATTGGGATCTTTTATTTCATCGGTGACATCATCCACTTCTCTACAAAAAGCATAAAGCGCAGTAATGGCACGGCGTTTTTTTGCAGGCAAAAACAAAAAGCTGTAATAAAAACTTGAGCCACTTGCAGCAGCTTTGTTTTGACAGTATTCGGTTGGAGTCATTATGTACCCATTGCCATTATCGGATAATATTTGTTTTGAGTAATGCGCGCCAGAGCATAACAAATTTATCAGGCTTTGTGAGTCTTGGGCGATCAAATACATTGGGTATTTTTTGTAGTTTCTGTGTGATAGCGAGGCCACCTTGAATGATTAAACGGATTTCCAAACCAAATAAACCGGAAAGCTGTTGCCCCAGAGGCGAACCGGATAGCATCATTTCTTTCGTACGCTTGAGCTGATATTGCATTAATTGTTGTATATTTTCATCATTTATCTTATTTGAAAAATGTTGTTCTTTAACATTAAATTGTGCCAGTTCTTTGGTTGGGATATAAATACGATTATTTTCCAGTTTATCCTGATAGATGTCCTGATAAAAATTTATAAGTTGCAAAGCAGTACAAATGGCATCAGAGTTTTTCAGATTCTCAATACTGTGTTGCTGATGAAGGTGTAACAATAAGCGTCCAACCGGATTGGCTGAATAGTGGCAGTAATTTAAAATATCATCAAAGGTTGCATAACGTTTGGTTTTTGTGTCGATTTTAAAGGCCGTGAGCAGGTCAAAAAATAAATCAGTGGGTAATTGATGGTTTTTAATCACGTCTGTTAATGCAAATAAAGTTGGGTTGTTTGAATAAGAAACTTCCAGTGCTTTTTCAAAATCCGACTGATATTGTTCGAGTGCTTGATAACGTTGGCTATCCGTTAACTCACCTTCATCCGCTAAATCATCCGCATGACGAGCAAACGCATAAATAACGCTAATGGGTTGACGCAATTTTTTTGGTAAAAACCACGATGCAACTGGAAAATTTTCATAATGATTGCGTACAATATGCTGACAATGTTGGTAAGCTTGTTGTAAAGTTAATGTAGTCATAATAGATAGAGTAACAATGAAATGAAAAAATTAAAATTAATTATTTTAGGTTTGGTTATCGGGATTCTTGCCGGTCTATGGGCGGGTGTTAATATCGGTAAGGGGAAATCTATTTTTAGCAATGCGTTTGAAGAAATCAGACTTCAGGACCGGATTAAACAAAAAGGTAATGAAGTAATGGAAGATGCGAAAGACGCTATTCGGGATAGTTTGAAAGACTAGATTTCTATTTTTCCACGACAGTCTGGCTTAAATAGTATATAGAGATTTAATACTTCCAATTATGGCTTTGGCACTATCACGTGAATATCCGCCTCCACCTAAAAAAACAGTGGGAATGGAAAGCGATTGTAATTTTCGATAAACCAGTTTATCTCTGTCAACACATTCTGAAATAGAGAGCCCTAATCTGCCTAATGGATCAGATTGCAGAACATCGGTTCCTGCAACGACAAAAGCGAGGCGATAATCCCCTTCTATTTTGTTTAACGCACTTTCCAATGCCTTGTTATATTGAGTACCATTGGTTCCTGCTTGGATGGGAACATTGATGTTTACTCGCTCTTTGGTTAGATTATTTTGCGGGTAAATATCGTTGTTGTAGATATCGAGTAATGTTACATTTTTATTTTCCATAAAGGTATATGCATTGCCATTGCCATGATGCGCATCAATATCGACAATGAGTATTTTATCTGTCGGACTGAGTAGTTCCGTTGCTAACATTTCCTGTAATGTAATACCAATATCGTTGTAAATGCAAAATCCTTGTGAATTTCTGGGTGTGGCATGGTGGTATCCCCCTGATAAATTCCATGCGTTATTACCTTTTAATGCATCCCGAGTTGCTGCAAGCGTCCCTGCAACCCCCCAACGCATAGGCAATAAAATACGTTTATCGATCACAGAGAAAGGTAATAGGGGAATATAGGGTATTTCCAGTGCGCGGAGGATATAACGTTTGGCTGTTAATAATTCTCTTTGTATTTCACCAACAAAACTATTGATACTTGTCTGTGGAATTGGGGTGTCTGGTTGTATTATGTGAATATCTTTGAGTTTACTTATAGCTTTAAATACTTTGGAGAATTTTTGCCCATCAAAAGGATGGAGGTAATTGAGTAACCCTAGGTTGATATTATATTGTGGGTGGTAATAAATATTCATACTGTGGACAGTTCATTGGCAAATTTAAGAATTTGATCTGGTGTCCAAATACCAATACCCAAAACACGACCAATAGACCCATAATGACCAGCATGAGGTATAAACGAAGGTTTACAATTTCCACCCTCAATGAGCACTTTTGCAATTATGTGAGAACAATTATTTCGTGCGAGTTGATAACGTGGTGGATTCTTCAGCATAGTTTTGATGTAGTTAATAATACTATCTTCATCCAGATTGGTAATCTTGATAGTGATAGGTGAGCGGTTGCCTTCATTGTGGATATCATCATTGATGCTTTCCATAAACTGTCCAGGCTGACTTCGCTTTATTTTAAGGTCTTTGACTCCCGCCACACCATCAGGCCAGAAGCTAATATATTCATCTTTAACGGATATTGCTGTATGACCAACATGATCTGCATCGGGCATCCATATATGTATTTTTACCATTGCGATTTCCTTATTTTGTGCTTCCGTTTATGGGCTTATAGTGGTTTTGCTAGATCCAAATCATAGCCAACTCGTTGGGGAGAGCCGGATTTATTTGTTGCGTCATGGTGTTTGTAGTTCACTATTATTTTTGAGAAGCTAAGCAGAATAACTTCTGATGGGTTAGTGTAAACGCTCGCAGTTATCGAATAGCGGCTGACTAGACAGTCTTCGAGTGTGTACTCCATATATTCTTGTACTTTTTCCGTTCCAGTGCGCACAAATTTAATAATGGCCTGTCTACCGGTAGCATTACAAAGTGCCTGTTTGAATAGTTCTGTTACTGAGCTATCGGTATCTTTTAGCAGCAACATTTCGCTAATGACAGGTCGCGATATTTCACGGTTACTTAAAGTTCCGGGATTCATGGTAATTTTCCGCTTAACCTTAAAGCCACACGATTCTATATTAATATAGCCTTGGTAACCTTCCGCTGTTACATTTCCTTTGATTCCATCATATTTAAGATAAATAGCCATTGATAAATTCCTTAATTTATTTTTATTAATGGGTGAATGTACAACATACTAGCGTAAGGTGTGGTTTAAGCTCAAGTTATATTTAAGGAACCTGAATTTTCAGTATCAATCGGCGTATGCTTGTGTCTAGATCGGCAAAATTGTCAGGTTGAATGTGCATTACTCATTTAGGAGGTGTATATGAGAACAAGCCTTGAATTACTTGAGAATTTGCTGCAAAGTGAAGCTGCATAATAAAAGTGTTATAAATCATATCCAGTGAAATTTAGTCGATATCCGTTGATTCTAAAGATCGCATTGCAGTTTCTATTTGTTCGGGTTGTTTGATCGATTTCTTTTCATTAATTCCCAATTCTTTGAATTTACGGGCACTTGGTAATATCCGTGTATCAAATGAGCCAACGGCGTTATTAAAGTGTTTGGCGCTGCTGTCCATGCTTTTGCCCAACTTCGACAAGTGGTCAGAAAAAACAGCCAGACGTTGATAGAGTTCCTCACCAATGTCTCGAATTTTATCGGCATTTTCGGCCAGTTGTTCCTGCCGCCAACCATAGGCCACGGCGCGTAGCAGAGCAACAAAACTGGTGGGTGTTGCTAGAATAACCTGTTTGCTTAAAGCGTCTTCTAAAAGGCTTGGGTCATAATCCAGTGCTGTCGATAAAAATTGATCGCCCGGTATAAATAACACAACAAAGTCTGGTGTGTTTTTAAGTTGATTCCAGTACGCTTTACTGGCGAGTTCATTAACGCGTTGTTTCACATTTTTGCAATGGCGTTGCAGTGCTAAATCACGTTCTTTATCATTGCTGGCTTCGACAGCGGTTAAGTAAGCATCGAGAGGTGTCTTTACGTCCACCACAATTTCGCGTCCATCGGGCATACGCACAATCATATCCGGGCGCTGTAAAGCATCTTCGGTTTTAATACTTTCCTGTGTATAAAAGTCACAGTATTCGACCATGCCAGCGAGTTCAGCTAGGCGCTTTAAGGTCATCTCACCCCATTGTCCGCGAACTTCAGGACGGCGTAATGCCTGTACAAGGTTACGTGTTTCACTTTGTAAGGCCGATTGCCCCAGCGACATTGTTTCTAATTGCTGTTGCAGCGCTCCGTAAGCATGTTTACGATCTTTTTCGATAGAGTGCATTTGTTGTTCATTTTTTTCGAGTGCTTCTTTTATTGGTTTGATAAGCGTTTCGATGGCTTTTTCTTTTTCGCTGAGTTCATGTGTGGCGGTATTTTGGAATTTTTTTAAGTTTTCATTGGCCAGCTTCAGAAATTCTTCATTGTTGTTTTTTAATGCCTGACTGGATAAAGCACTAAAGGTATGGCTGAGTTGTTCGCGTGCATTTTTTGTTGCATCTTCCAATGCTTGCAGTTTTTCTTTACTGATATTGCGTTCGAGTTCGAGAGTGGTTGTTAGGTTGCTATTTTTTTGTTCCAGTTTTTGAACTTTGTTTTGTCCAATTAGATAAACAACCAGACCGGTCACGATGGCAACAATCACTGGAATGATCACTAAAAGTTGTTCTGGGGTTAGCATATTCATGTCATGCTCCGGTATTGTTTTATCCAGTCAATAATATCCAGAGGTTGATCGACCAAGCTGGTTGCACCCCATGACTGAGGCTTATCATCTTCGCCAATATAGCCAAACAAGGCAACCAGTGTTTGCATATTGGCATTTTGCCCCGCTTCAATATCACGTTGGGCATCGCCTATATATATAGTATCGGCCGTTGCACAGTTCATTAGTTCGCAGGCATGCAATAAGGTACCGGGGTGGGGTTTACGCGTTTTGAGGGTGTCACCACTGACTACGCAGTGTGGTTGAGTTGGTAAAGTGAGTGCGGCCATCAGTGGCTCAGTTAACCAACCAGGTTTATTGGTAACAATGCCCCATGCAATATTATTGTCAGCAAGGTAATCCAGAACATTTTTAATACCATTAAAGGGACGGGTAAACCGAGCAATATTTTGTTTGTAATATTCAAGCAATTGTTGGCGGTAGGTTTCGAAGTTCGGGTGTTCGGGCTCGATTTGAAACCCCAGTTTAATGAGTGCAATGCCACCGTTGGAAACAACCGGACGAATAGCTTCAAAGGGTAAGGCAGATTGACCATTTTTTGTTAAAACAAAATTCAGTGCCTCGGCAAGATCTTGTGCGGTGTCGGCAAAGGTGCCATCAAGATCAAATAGAACAGCTTTTAGTTTTGGTTTTGCCTCTTTCATTCTATTTTTTATTGGCATTTATGCTTGGCAGTGAACGAGGTAATTAACGTCCACATCAAAACCTAACGCATAGCGTTTACTGAAAGGATTATAGGTCATCCCAGTGAGTTCTTGCGGGTTAAGCTCGGCTTCTCTAACCCAGCGAGTAAGTTCGGACGGTTTAATAAATTTATCGTAGTGGTGAGTGCCTTTGGGTAGCATACGCAATAAATATTCTGCGCCAACGATGGCGAGTAAATACGATTTTGGATTACGATTGATGGTGGAGAAAAAGACCGCGCCACCGGGCTTTACTAATTTTGCACAGGCTTGAATAACCGAGGCTGGATTAGGTACGTGTTCGAGCATTTCCATGCAGGTAACAACATCAAACTCGCCGGCATGTTGTTCGGCCATTTCTTCGGCAGTGATTTGTTGGTAGTCAATATCCACGCCTGATTCATGTTGATGCAGACGAGCAACTTGCAGCGGTGCTTCACCCATGTCGATGCCGGTAACACTTGCGCCTCGTTGTGCCATGCTTTCGGCTAAAATGCCACCACCGCAACCTACGTCGATCACTTTTTTATCTTTTAAACCCTTGCTGCGGCGATCAATATAGTCGAGGCGCAGGGGGTTAATTTCGTGTAAGGGTTTAAACTCACTGTTTTTATCCCACCAGCGTGAAGCGAGGGCTTCGAATTTTTCTATTTCAGCTGAGTCCACATTTAAGGTTTCGGTATTGATATTGTTTGTTTGTGTATTCATGGGTGTTTACTCAATTTTAAATTAAGAGTTAATTTTTTGTTGCCACTGTTGTGCAGTTTGACAAAGTTGCTCATTGTCTACCGTTGTTAACTGATGTTGTCGAACAACATGTTTGCCTGCTACCCAAACGTCACTCACTTGCTGACGGTTGGCAACGTAAACGAGCTGTGAAACTGGATTGTATATCGGTTGGCTTTCCAGTGCCGATAAATCCACGGCAATCATATCGGCGGCTTTGC
>CAYYLL010000046.1:0-16566 GCA_964472525.1 uncultured Thioalkalispiraceae bacterium
GATATTTTACGCTCTGAGTTAATTTGTCCAGTGATTTAATATGCTCTTGCCCTGCTTCGATTACGACGAGGGGCAATTCACACAAAAGCACCTTAATAAAAAACTTCATTAGACGGCTCCATTATTTAACTTGCCCATATTTAACACACTATTTCATCGTTAAGCATGAAGCATAGGTTTCATTGACAATGATTAACATATATCGATACAACCACGATAAATCATGATATGTGACAAGAACAGGGACAAACATGCAATTTTTGTCGCTGGAAGTGAGGAGTATAAAGGGTATTTGAATTATTATTGGCAAGAAAGGGGCCAAACACGTCAAATCTCAAAGAAAATTGAAGTACAAAAATATCCCTATCAAAATAAAAAATTTTGTAAATTGTAGCAGCCTAGACGATGAAAAATAGTTTGATTTTTTCTTTTGCATACCCTCTTGAACAAACATAGCCCTAAGAACAGTTTCGACACGCGTCTTAATATCTAATCGATATTTCTCATTTTCTTTCAAAGCATTTGTCTGGTCTAAGTCCCATTGTTCAGCAACTGAATATTCCATCCATTGAGCTGCACTACAATGAGCCCCTCTTATTCTTGAATCGTAGTCGAATTGTTCAAGGAATTCAGGTTTCTTAACATTCGTCGGATTTACAATTCTTAGTTTTAAATTATTATTTCGAACCATTGCATTGGATATTCGATTGTTAATATGAGAATCTCCGAATCCATAACCAATAATTGTTAACTCATCTAACTCATCCAATACTTCATCAAGAATCTTTAATTTCTCCTCTCCTTTTTTAGCATTTGTGGTTTTGCTATATTTTCTACCACCAGTAAGCATTGATTTGCTAATTATATCGAGCTCTCCTTCAGAGTTGGTAATTACTCTGTCTTTTCCTGATGGAATTTTTTTTCCTTCATGAAAATATGCCATATTTTCAATTCTCTTAAAATCATGAATTAGCTCAGAAGAATTATTTTTTTTCAGTGATTGATTACATATAACGGACTTATCTTTGTAATCAAGTTCGCTTAACCCACCGTGTAGCTTTACTAAATTTATTCCATATTCATTTTTAAAAAAACCTAGGATATCTTTATCTATGTTACCTCCCTCAGAATAGGTGAAGTTAATTACATTATCCATTTTTTGATTACTAACAGGAAATGAAATATCCTTTCTATCACCGTAAGTTATTGGTATATTCAGATCAACAGCAAGGCATTCCATGTACAGATCATGATTTAATGTGAATACCCAGGTTTCTTCATCTGAAAGCAAGCTGCTAAACTTCGAAAACCACTGTTTATTTTTGGTGTACAAAACTGCATAAGACTCAAATTGATATATTGATAATATTGAATAAACAATGTCATAAAAAATACTAAACAAGTAATGATATGAATCTTTATCAGATTGATTTTTGTTGCTTGAATCCCCGAGTTTTTGTAATTCCGAAAACAACTCTTCATAATTACTTTCATTTCTTTTTTTATACTCAAGCAATAGACCAAGACCTTCTAATATAGCCTCTTTATTAATTGGTCTATCTTCTGAATACGGGCTATTTTTTGATAATACTACAGCTAATGATCTTACGTTTCTTTTATTGAAAAGCCCCAGAAAGACCTCTGTCAACTCTTTCCCTAACGGCATGCCAAAGTCATATGAAAACCCAGCGCCTACTAATAGACCTTTTTTCATGCTATCTCAATATTTCTGCAACTTTACATTATTAACTATCGGTCACGCCGTACTGATATTTTCTAAGTTCAATCTCTTCATCTGCTCGCTTGCTTTCAAACTCAGCATCATGCTTAAGTTTTTCAATATATTTAGTAGCAAACTTATTCACATTTTTATTATCATATTTGAGCCATGGTAATACCTCATTCGCTTTTCTCTCATATGCGTCAGCTAATCCATACTCCCCTCTAACAACACCTGTAGAACTTAAAGCACCCATAACTTCCCGATTAAGCACGTCATCATCTGGAAGCACTGTAATTATCTCAATACAAACAGGGTGTACAAATACTTGACCTTTATAATTCCTCAAAACGGCCAAAACAAATAAAATATTATCTCTTTGTTCTGTTTTCACTAATTTAATTAGTTCCCTCTCAAGCTCAGAAGAAAAACCAGGAAAGATATTTCCTAAAAGTTTTGCACCTTTATATATAAACATCCCATAGTTACCATCAAACCAAGATCTAGTAATTTCAACCATACTAGTAGCATCTTTTGATAAGTGCTCTCCCAATTTATGGAATTTATAAGGGATAGCATTATAATCTCGTCTATTCTCTCTTTCTTTTTCCTTATCAAGTCGTTCACCAAAGTACGTCATTACTCTTTTAGGATTTTTTTCAGCAATCAAACAAAGTATTTCTTCACCATGATAATCTACATCTTTCATAGAGACTAAGTTTTTAATTATTGCTTCTATCGCATCGTCACTTAGCACATCGAATAATGCTTTTCTATTTCTCTTAAACCATACGTCATTAACCCATCTTGTACTTCCAAGTTTAGAAAGCTCATTAACCACAGGTATAATGTATGAATTTAGAATAACGCCATTATCATTTTCAAAACTGTCAGAAACAACGGCTACTATCATAGATAAAACATCTTCATCCATTAACTTTACAGCCTTTGAAAAAATAACAGATAACAATTCTTCATCTAACTCGTCTATTGACAGAAATAATTTACAACAAGAGTATAAGTTTTTCTCTTCATTTATCCATGATTTCATTAATACACGAAGTTCTTCTTTTGAATTCGAGAGCCACAACCCCCTCATTATAGAAATTAAAACTGGTGCTAATTCCTCATCATTTTCAACAAGGAAGGGTAGCATAAGTTTTGATTGCGTCTGTGCAAGATAGTCTATGAATGTATAAAAGCTTGGGAAAGTGGCCAGATCACTTGAATCTGTTTTAATATATTCAAGTATTCTATTGCCCCACTCATTAAAGTTAGAACCACTAACAGAATTAGCTCTTACAACTACTCTTTCGTCACGCTCCTTATCTAGTTGATACATCATGTCATCAGAATTCTTCAAACTTTCCCAACTGCCAAATACACCTTCATATCCAATCAGATCTCTGTATATTTGATATTCTTCATTATTTTTAATCTCTTGTTCTATTTCAAGTGCAGCAGAAGCAACTTCATCATTCATAGCGTGATAATACTGCCAGTAAGAATCGTATTCAATTTTTTGGATGATCTGAAGGTTTTCACTTTGAATTAAAGATTTATAAAAACTTAAAACCTCAAGTGAGTTTATTGAAATCATATTCAATGTGTCATCACTAATTTCAGATTGAGAATATATGCTCGTTGCTTCCTGAAACACACCAAGAATATTTTTCTTCCAAGACACATCATCTTTTAGAATATAAATTCGTTTCAATAGACTCAAAGTTCTTTGACGTAAATCCTTAACTTCACCATTTGATGAAATAGCGTCACTTTTAATTACCACTTCATGATAACTCCATGTATGACTACTAATATTTGATGAGAGAAAGTGATGTAGCATTAAAAATATAGATTCAGAATTATCTCGCACACAATCATCAGAAAGCATTTCAATTTTTCCTAATAATTTTAGCTGAGGACTAACACCGATTTTGTTGAATACATTTAAATAAATTTCCGCAATCTTCTCAATCTCTCCTAATGCTGATTTACTAACAAGACTATTACCATGAAGGCAAAGAACAAACAGTGTATCTTCAACTATCTCCTGTGTTAAATATCGAAGTTGGGACAGCACCTCGATTGCTTTCACCTGTAATGATGCATTTGAATAGTAATCATCCCTGTGTAATTCATCAGGCACTTCGAGTGAAAGTATATCAAGGCGTTCTATTAATGCTGCCACGTCCTTGCTTGCCTTATCAGGCACTCTAAATATAAAAATCTCAAGGAGCTCTAAAGCATTAAGTATATCCACATAAACATTTGATTCTGTAATAACAGGTCGCAATTTCTCATATTCTTTCGCAAGAAGAACTTCAGCTTTTCCACCTTCTGTTTTCGAGAGATTAGATAACACTTGGTTTTTCACATTATTACTCATCACCAACTTCTCCCAATAGAGTTTCGGCATCATCTATACGATTCATACCAACGGTTTCTATCAATTTCGTATTAACTGGAAATATTCGATTAGCAGATGATTTCAAAACATTCTCCGCAACCAACCAATTCAAATTAGAAGTTATAGCAACCTGTTCAAATTCATTATTTAAGCGTGCAATATTGCTGACAACTAGTATTGAATTTATAGGTCCAGCCCAATAAATAACACTTAAAATCATTCGTCTTATTTCAGCATCATCTTCTGTAACACGATCCAAAATATCAGATACATCATCATCCGATAATGGTAGATCTAATTTAGGTATCACGACCTCATCATCTGTTATTACTTTTAATTGCTTATCACTAACTTTTGTATACAAACCATCTAATAAGTCTAATAAATTAGTATGACTCCCATCATCTAAAATGTTGTAGGATATAATATCTATCCCTTTACTGTTTTTATAGAACGCACATGTAGATTTATCTACATCACCAATTAACGCATAAAGACCGTTAACATTTCCATCATATAAAATATTAAGACCATCAAAAATCAAGTTAACATCGGGGTCATTCAAACCTACACCGATCATCACAACTTCCCTTGATTTAAAAAGAGTTTTAAGTGTATCTTTTACAATATCAACACTATTAATTAATTTTGCATAATCTTGAGTTGTAAAAACAATACTTTCAGGGTTACCTATATCACCATGAAATTTATAAATAAAATTAGTTGCGGTATTTGTTTGTATATCTGCTGATTTTTTAATGTCGTTACTTAACACCACGTCAATAGGATTATCTGGATTAACTTGAACAATTGCATCTTCAATTAAGGTGTCGTAATTTGTTGTGATAAAACAATTTAAGCCGAAAGATAATATTAATTTATGAATTTCTTGGGGTACTGCTTGTTTAAAAATATCCTGAGTTTGAAAAAACTCTGCCTTTTCATCTGCCGTTATTTGGTCATCAAGTAATCCGGCGGCATGTTCATATTTTTCGTTGCTGATTGCCTCATTCGCAGCAGCAACTTCCTTACCAAGTTTTTCGCAATATTCAGAAAATGAAACAAGTAAATCACGCCAGCTCGGGAGATTGGCACCACACGAAACTCCCGATCCTATAAATAGAATTGTATCTGGTTTGCTTAACGCTTTAATGAGTTTATCTATTGGTTCCATGCACTATCCATCAGTATTCCGGAAAATATAATAGATGTGCTTTCAATGCTCATATATTTATAATTCACCACAATTATTTAATTTGATATTAGTAGTTGAAATTTCCTGCCTACAAACGGAAAATGAGCGAATTCTATTTTTTAACTCCAGCAATACTGATAACCTCGGTTTATTCTTCGAATGGTTTTCCCTTATGTATGCAGCTTGCTCCCCCGTAAGGGTTGTTTCAACTAGAATCCTTTCAAAAGAATGTGGCTTTATTTCACTTCTTTCAATTGAAATAAATCGACCGACTGTTCCTCCCCATATTAAGTTTACTGAAATACCCTGTATTTCTACTGGAAATGGAGATTGATTTGCGACTTCCATCCAGATTCTTGCATCTGGTATTTCACCACAATTTACGACTAAGCCGTCGTGCTCACTGTTAATAGTTATTCGCATCATTTCTGCGAGTTTCTTGCGTGTATAATACCAACGTAAGACGAAAGGAATGATGTAACTCAAAAATTTCATAATAATATTACCAATTAATTCCATATATACTCTTCTTTTTACTCATGATATTAAAGATGATGGTTCACACAACAATATATGATTATTCAAGCATCGATTGTAACCTAATAAGCGAATTATAACTCGACAAATAAAGCGAATAGTAGTACAACATGATAAGCGAATTATGGATCATCATAAAAAGCGAATTACAGAGTAAAATATCATGGCTAAACCATCGGAAAAACTAGCAGAATCCCTTGAGGTACTACACCAACTTCAAGAACAAGGCACTATTGCCATACGTTCTGCCGATTTAACACGCACCCATCGAGAACGTCTCTGTAAGAATGGTTTTCTGCAAGAAGTAATAAAAGGCTGGTATATTCCCGCTCGCCCAGATGAAACTGCCGGTGAAAGTACAGCATGGTATGCCGCATTTTGGCCCTTCTGTGTTGCTTATCTTGAGCACCTTAAAAACAAAAACTGGTGCCTCTCACCCGAACAATCACTCTCCCTACACGCGGAGAATTGGACGGTGCCAAAACAACTTTTAGTACGTGCAACAAAAGCACGTAATAATGTTACGGCTTTACCGCATGGTACATCATTACTCGATGTTCGGGCCACGCTGCCAAATAGCAAAGATATTGTTGTAAAAGATGGCTTGCATCTATTCTCATTACCTGCCGCTTTGATTGCTTGTGCATCAGGCTTTTTTAAACAAAACCCGACCGATATGCGTGCGGTGCTCGCCATCGTGCGTGATGCGTCCGAAGTATTGACTCAATTACTAGAAGGTGGCCACAGTACCATTGCTGGGCGGCTTGCGGGTGCCTTTAGAAATATCGGTCGTGATCGAATTGCAGACGACATTATCAATACCATGCGCTCAGCCGGTTATGAGGTTCGCGAAAATGATCCTTTTGAAACACAAATCCCAGCCGCACTGTCTGCACGGGAACAATCGCCCTATGTTAATCGTATTCATTTAATGTGGCAGCAAATGCGAGAACAAATTATCGAACGATTCCCCGTTGCTCCAGGACTTCCAAAAGATACGAGGAAGTACCTAAAGGTTGTCGAAGATATTTACACAACCGATGCTTATCATTCTTTATCTATTGAAGGCTACCGTGTCAATTTGGAGTTGATTGAACGGGTTCGCAAAGGAGACTGGAACCCTGATATTAATAAGGATGACCGTGAACACCATAATGCCTTAGCTGCACGCGGATATTGGCAAGCCTATCAACAGGTCCGTGATAGTCTTGAGAAAGTATTACAAGGAGAAAATGCGGGGACAGTCGCAGATGATGCCCATCGAGATTGGTATCGGGAAATGTTTGCGCCTGGTGTAACAGCAGGTATTTTACAACCTGCTGATCTTGCAGGTTACCGTAACGCGCCAGTTTATATTCGCCGTTCAATGCATGTACCACCTAGCTGTGAAGCGGTACGAGATGCCATGCCGGCACTCTTTGATTTGCTACGTGAAGAAACAGAACCATCCGTCCGTGTTGTACTTGGCCATTTTATCTTCGTGTACATCCATCCTTATATGGATGGAAATGGCCGTATGGGACGATTCTTAATGAATACAATGTTAGCCAGTGGCGGCTATCCATGGACCGTTGTCCCAGTAGAAAAACGTGATAGTTATATGGCGGCATTGGAAGAAGCAAGTGTTAACCAAAACATCGTACCCTTTACCGAGTTTTTAGCACGCCTTGTTGATGAAGGGTTACAAGGAAAAGCAGTGCCAACTCCCCCTGAATAATAAAACACTTTGTTTTTATCAACATTTTAAGATCTTCTTTTTTTAACTTAGATATTGAAACCCGATTCATTATTAAGCTCATAATCAACGTACTTTGCAAACCCTAAGGCCGCAATATACTTCACCAAAAGAATTGAAGTAAAAGCCATCCAAAGCTGCACTAGAGTTAGAAGTGAAGGCGAGAACTGATATGCGGCGTATCCAGATAATGCAATAGGCATCCAAATTATTGAATTTTTCAATCTACGAAGTAAAAACATGTAAATCGGTATTAATCTGTGAATTAGAATATCCTTGGCAATCGCACGGTACAGTGGATTAATCTTCATTGATTATTTTTCCTTGTGATCTATAAATGCCATATGGCTCATTAAACCAATTTCAACCCTTATTAATAAATAACAATGAACTTGGTTAATCATTTCATTACAATCTTGCCGGATGTGTCGCCGCATGAACCTGCTTCAACTTCTTAATCGAAACCTGCGTATAAATCTCAGTCGATGACAAGTTCTCATGCCCCAGCATCGCTTGTATAAACCGAATATCAGCACCGTTCTCCAACATATGCGTTGCCATCGCATGACGAAATAAATGACATGAACCATGTTTGTTGATGCCACAAGCATTCATATACTTCTTTACCAAGTCAGATATACGATTCAGTATAAAGGCTTCACCGTAATCGGTTAAAAAGATATGTCCAGAATCATCATCGTGTACTAATTTTGGCCTTACCTCAGTCAGATATCTCTTAACCCAAATACTGGCTCGGTCACCAATCGGTACCACACGATCTTTTTTCCACTTTCCATCAAAGATGGTTAAGGTACCACGCTCATCATCAAAATCTTGTAACCTCAGTCCAACCAATTCCATCCGACGTACACCGGTTGAGTAAAACGTTTCCATGATGGCGCGGTCACGTATGCCGGCATTACCAAAGATACTTGTGTGATTTAACATACTATTAATTTCACCAATGGATAAAATATCTTTTGGTAAACGCTTAGGGAGTCTGGGTAACTGAAAATCGGATGCAGGATTAGAGAGAATATAATTTTCCTGACTCAGCCATTTAAAAAACGCTTTCAATGGCGCTAGATGACTATGTTGGGTACTAAAACTTAACGGCCGGCCATCCGTTTTTCGATAGTTAAACAAATAACGATGATATCGTTCTAAAATTTTCTTTGTTACATTTTGGGGTGTATCAATACCACGCGGTTCACACCAAGTAATGAATCGTCGAATACAAACATTACGTGTCTTATTCGTTGCCTGGCTGTAGTTCTTTGACTCACACCACTCAAGAAACCGCATCAAATAAAGTACGATACTGTTATGTTCAATAGTATTGTTACTCATTGTGGAAGCCCACCATTAACATTGGAAGAAACAGGGTTAGGGTACGATGCTTGTTGTGTATTTTTTTCTATCAATGCTTTAACGTCTTTTTCAGATAAAAGATTATTTTCATCTGAAACCATGCTGTCATGCGGCTTAGGAGTATTTTTAGATGCGTGACGTGTACCAGACAAAGCATCGACTTGAGACCGACTTAGCCCCGACAAGTTAGCGTTTAAACCCGACTTGTTGTCACCCTTATCCTGTTTTTTTAATGTTTCAATATCGACCAACCCCATTAAAAACGCATCGCCATCTTGACCTTCATGGTTGTACAGCAACTCATAGATAAATTGCCGTCCACGGCCACCACGATGGATAAGCAAGTACTCCATATTTTCTAGACGTTTGATGTGCACTTTTAATTGCGTGTCTCCCCAGCCGGTATAGGCACGTACATCACGACGACTGAATCGATAGTCATTGCGAGGAATATTTTTGTCTTCACAATGTGTTGTGACCATTTTATCAATCAACATTAAAAGACGGCGTGTTTGTGGTGGCAACTCATCCAATGAGCTACCCAGTACTTTGTGGGCTAACTGATTGGCTAAATTAATATCTTCCAACGTCACTTCGACATAGGATATCTGTTTGCCATTACAGTACACGTTTTTAATTTCACGCTGGTATTGATGCAGTAGAGCAATACTATTAATAAGCGTCAGATACTTTTTATGGTCTCGACGGGTGCGGGTTTTATCATCTAAGAAGGTAAGTTGTTTAGCATACGGATTTACAACTTTAAGGGGCTTAAGAAGACTTTGTGCGTTCTGTTGAACGCGAATCACATCTTCTTTTATTTGACTCACTTTTAAACCTTCCAACGTTTCTTCAAAACGCTGTAAATCATGAATGGCGCGTGTTTGTTCTCTGTCTTCATCTACCGTTAAAACAAAACACCGATTAAGTAATTCCTCATCAATATCAATCGCGGTTGTCGTACTGAACAACATCACCGGACCTTCGACCTTATACTCGCGTGTGACATGTCGACCGGTATCAGGATCTTTTCCTGTTGATGCAATGGTCAGTTGACCTTCAGATATTAATAATTTTAACGCATAGGCCGCCGCGCTAATGCCTTCCTCTTCACTGACACTAAAGACTTTATGTTTGACATTAATATCCCCCATATAAAAAAGAGACTGCCCAGTAATCGCGGAGTACTGCACACGTTGTGCAACAGGCACAAAGGATAAAGCCACATCCATCAACACACTTTTACCGGCAGCACTGCTACTTTGAATCATCACTGCGATGGGGTTAGGGAGTAGCCTCGATACACACGCAAAGTAGGCAATCAAGCTATTGTTTTTTTCACCGACAATCCCGCAACGTTGAAAATCTTCGAGTATGCGATGCTTTAAGTTCGGGGAAGTTAAAAAGTGCATGGCTTCTGCACGCTCTAATGGAGTTAATTCATTTTCTTGTGCATTGGGAGTTAATACTTGACTAAGATTCTTATCTTGTAATAGTTCTAGCTTTAACAAAACCTGACTTAAATCTTTTTTAAACACATCTTCGCCAACACCCAGTTCAATGGAGGATTGCTTACAAAAGTTATCTCGATGACGTGCGCTGTATAAATCAAACGTATCGACATGCAGTGCCGCTTCTCGGTTAACTAAGATATTCACTTTAAGATGATTGCTGACCGTATTGTGTTCTAGTCCACGTATACGGTAACGGCGGTTGCTAAAGCACATCAAAATGACGTTGTCCTTAACCTCGGCTTTCACCTCAATCGCAGGCTGCGGTAGAACGGTTGCTGTTATCATTTCATCATTGGGCTTTTCTTCTTTTTCTAATCGTTCCTTTTCAACCGTGCTTTCATCTAGCGAATCATTTTGTAATTTTAAACTAGGTTCTTGATTTGAGCTTGTCGATTCCGATGTTCCATTAATACTCTCTTTATCGGTGGCGAGTTTGTCAGGCGGTTTACCACCACTTAACCAAACCGCTTTTCGAATGACTTCACCCAACGAATCACTTACAGGTAAATTGTTGAGTGCATAAGTATTCGCATCCCGATTTTTATTAAATTCAATGCGATAGCATTCAATATCCAGTGTTGTTAATTGTTCTGCTAGTTTAATGGCAGCAGCATCGACTTCTTTTGTAGCAGCATAAGCAATCAAAACACGCTTAACAGGCGAGTCTTTGAATAGCTCAATAATATTTTCAGGAAGACAATCAACACCATCACTGCATGTCACATTTTTATAACCTGCACACCAGAATGTTAGAGCATCAAGAACAGAGGAACATAAAATAAGTTCTTCGCATGTATATACGGCCTTTACATTGAACAAGCTCGGTAGTGAATCGGTCAAGGCTGTATCAATAGGCGTACCCGGTCTTAATTTCTTAGCAACCTTATGGCCATACATTTGATGAACAAACCCGTTCTCAATCACAGGCACAACCAAACTACCACGAAAGAGTTCATGGCCGCTGGCTTTTAGGATGCCAATGCGTTGCAGCTGACCACGCTTTGCCATGCCTTCCTTACGATTTTTTTCAGGGAGAAGGTTGCCAAACGTTCGATCACTGAATCCAAGTTTAAAAGTGTCAATTGCTTCGCTTTTATCAATACCCATTTTTTGTAATGCAATAAGAACATTAGGTTTTTCCTTTAAAGTATTATAATAATAGTTCACCACTTGCAAACACATTTCATTATCGGAAACATCGATATTGAAGGAGTAATCCAATGGTACTATACATTCGTGAATAGCCTCAATATCATTGCTGT
Organism: uncultured Thioalkalispiraceae bacterium; assembly: GCA_964472525.1. Taxonomy (GTDB): domain Bacteria; phylum Pseudomonadota; class Gammaproteobacteria; order UBA6429; family Thiohalophilaceae; genus SZUA-37. Next base: position 11,745 of record CAYYLL010000046.1, read on the forward strand.
TATTATCTGAATTCATGATATTTCCCTCCTAGTCTGTTTCGTTTAATGGTGAATGAGATTTGCGTAGTGATTCACCACGCAAATTAATACGATGAGCACGGTGAATAAGACGATCTAAAATAGCATCAGCCACAGTGGGTTCACCAATATACTCATGCCACTTATCAACTGGAACTTGAGAAGTGATCATTATTGAACTGCTACCAATACGGTCATCAACCAACTCAAGCAATTCGTAACGACCTCGCACAGTCAACGGTGCACAAGCCCAGTCATCTAAGATGAGTAAATCAATCTTCGATAGCTTCGTACGTAATTGCGCTAAACTGCCATCACCATAGGCAATTTCAAATTCTTCAAGTAAACGTGATAGTCGTTTATAAAGAACAGAATAACCATGCCGCGCAGCTTTTTGACCAAAGGCACAAGCCAGCCAGGTTTTACCTACACCTGTTGCTCCTGTGAAAAACACATTCAACTTTTTTTCAATCCAGTCACATGAACTCAACATCGTCACCATGTGGCTATCTAAACCACGGCGAGCACTGAGTTCAATATCTTCAACACAGGCATTCTCTTTAAATTTGGCTAACTTTAGCAACCTCGTTAATCGACGGTTTTCTTTATCTTGAATTTGCTCATCAACCATAAGCCCAATAAACTCTTCATTGCTTAACGATTGCGTTTTGACATTAACTCTTTGTGCTTCAATAAAATTGGCCATACCATATAACCGCAAGGCTCTATACTTATCGATGGTTTGTTGAATTAACATTATTGACTTCCTCCCATATAGTAATTTGAACCCCGTAAATTATCGTGCATAGGGAGATTCATCTGTATAGGATCAGGCTCATTTAACGGCAAGGTTAAGTTACGTTTCAGAATAGATCGAACACTGGTAACCGTTAACGAACCAATTAATACCGCACGTTGACATGCCGCTTCAAACCTCTCATTACCATAATCTTTTGCTAACCGCTTTAAACTTGCGCAAGCTCTTAAACCAAGAAAAGGATGAGGGCGACTGTCGAATTGATTCTGAATAACAGACAAACTTGACTCACCAATATTTTTGCCCACTCAATTAGTTTTTCAGGTTTTTGATTAGCATATTCTCTATGCGCTTTTGGTTGATGTGCAGATAACGTGGTATGACCTCCATTTTCAAAATTTCTTACATGACTTGCAACACGTTTACCTTTAAAGATAAATTCAACTATATTTTTAGTGGTGCGCGTTTCAACTTTTTCACCAACTAACTCATGAGGAATAGAGTAAAAATGTTTATCTACTTGTAAGTGATAATCTGGCCCGACTTTTCGTTGTCCAATCCAGTCGGCGTATTCAAAGGGAGTTGGTGGCAAGGGTTTCAATAAAGGTTTGTCAAGCTCCTCAAACCGTGAATATCGACACCCAGGCAATTGCTTAAATGGCCGCTTATTAAGTTTAATCAGCAGTTCAGAAATTGCTTTATTAATCTCATCAATACTAAAAAACTGACGACGACGTAAAATAGGCAAGATCCATCGCGAAACAAAGAGTACACCTAACTCAGCTTTTGACTTATCTTGTGGGCGTCGAACACGCGCTGGAATAATAAAAATACGATAATATTTACTTTGTTCAAGATACACGCGATTTAAAATAGGATCTTGGCCGTGAGAGCCCGGTAGTGAGACACCTGCCTTTAAATTATCAGGTACCACTATTTGAGGAATACCGCCAAAGAAATAATACATATTATTGTGCGCATCAATCCAATCTCGAATCGATTGAGTGAGAACCGCGTAGGCAAAGGTATAATTTGAACAGCCCAACACACCCACAAAGATCTGAACCTTATGTCGAATACCTGTTATTACATCTTTAAACGAAAGTGTTTGCCCTGCATAATCAACATAAACCATTTCACCAGCACGATGCGTTTGCCTCATGGTAAGATCTAATTTACGCACATACTTACGGTAGTAATATGTAAACTGCGAATAAGAATACGCATTGCCTGGGTTTTCTATACAATAGTCTTCCCATAGCAATTGAAGGGTCATATGTTTGTGCTGCATTTCCTTATGAATGTATCCCCAATCAGGAACACGTTTAGATTCAATTCGACCGCGTTTAATATTAATCTTCGCTTCAATTTGCGCATCATCTAATTGTTCAAGTTGAAATAAATTCAAACTACTTTTTATATAAAATGCTCGATAACGTTTAACCGTATTAGGGGACACTTTAAATATTCGCCCAAGCGCACGATTGGACATATCGGTTGTTGCAATCCCCGTTAATAAATCTTTTTGCTTACTCATGGATACCACCTCATTTATTTTGAGCAATAAAGCCCTATGACCTGCAACCAGGCCGATTAAATTTTATAAAAAACGAAGCGAATGCGTCCCGTGTGATGGATTTATTCCCATCAACAGCTTGACAATGAAGGAGGATATCGTAGACTTTATGGCATCGACGGCTTAAATCGATGTTTTAAAGAATACAGCCTGGGAGTTCATGCTCTCCAGGCTTTTTCATTTCTTCGCTTCGTATCTAATACTTCTATTTGTCACGCTCTGTTACGCTAAGTCATCTTTAACCTCCTTTTTATTCTCTAATGGGTTGGATTCTTCGTTAAAATCAATGCGATTGCGCTGTTCTACGAGCCACTTGGCAACATCTTTAGCCAGCGCAAATTTTCCACGCCGGTGTTCAATAGAAAAGATCCTAATGGGGATAGAATGACGTCGCCTTGCTTGCCGCATCGCTTCTAGGGTTGGGTACCCCAATATGCGCTTAAGTGCCTGTCCATTGAGCAAAGGGCCGTATAAATTGAGTAGATCCTGTTCCAATTCTTTAATTAGCGGATCCTCATCATTATTTCTGTCTAATTCCGTCATCACAATCCTAAATTTTTAATCCCATATTGAAGTTTATAAGATATTTTTAATATTTAAACATTAGTTTAATTGGAATACACTTACCTACAGTTCCAATGAAATCAGTATATAGCGTGACAAATATGCAATTTTTTAATCCAGAAAGTACACAAAAATCGAGGAAGAAACGTGGACATCCTCCTAATAGCATCAGCCTCAAACTAAGTATTCAACTTTGGTATTACGAACTACTAGAAAGGCTTGGGTTTACAAAGGCTCAAGATGTTGAAAAATACTATGTAACGCATCAAGATGATTACAAAGGAGGGTTCAGAAACAGCAATAAATTTAGACTTTATGAGCAAGGGAAATACTCCCCATCGCTAAAAATAGTTTCCTGGTTTGAAGATAGGCCTAGTGGAAAATTCAGGGGAACTGAGAAAATATTATATAATCCATTCTGGACGTTACTGGATAACCCGGCATTATCGAATGAAAAGTTATTCGATCTACTCTACAAACTACCTCCTGATATAGCTGTACGCCTCACAAAACCTAACCGAGCACTAACCTACTTTCTGAAACAAAGCAGCTTAGATGCATTAGCAGGATGTCTTTGGTTAATATGCCAGGTAAGGCATGATTTTTCCTCTCCCCCTTTTAATCAATACTACCCAGCTATCAGTACAGCTTTTGAAGTCTTCTTTCGCTTGGCAACAAAGAAAACTTATTTGCCCATCGCTGAAGAATTATTTAATTGTCTTAAAAATAATTTTTTACCTATTGATAAAAATGATAAATTCTTACACCTGATGAATAAAATTGATTGCAATTCAGGGCTTAATTTAAATCTAACCTTGCTCAACATCGTTAATGAATTAAGTATTTTGAAGACGTTTAAAGAAGCTCCGCCGTCTTGCTTATATCTCGTTCACAAAAAATTAACCAATTCCGTCATAGAAAAAATTATGCCATTGATAAAAGCTGGTAAATGGCGACAAGTACAACAGAACTCAGACATTAAAAAACTTAAATACAGTTTAAAGCGTTGGGAAAAGTTACAACGCAATAATAATTAGTTCCTGTATCAACCAGCAACATTAGCATTAATAAATCCCCACATAATAAAAATTATCCCTATGACATTATACCAGTACGATCAGTTCCAGCATTCTGATCAGTGCAAACCAGTACAATAATTAATTTATCTTAGTTTAGGTGGGCAGTTTAACCAGAATATACATCTGTATGTGCTGCACCCAAATGCCCGCCGTGCTGTTACAGCCTGATCACGCAAACTGGTATCCCCTGACCACTCTGCTGTAAGTGATCAACCACCTTACACTCATTAGTCGCTATTATCTGATTTTCTAAATAGATTCTGTATGTATCCGAAGTGTTAATATCTATTTAGAAATATGGTTTTGTAGGTTGACTCACCATAGAGAATAACGAACAAGAGCTTCAGCGACCTTAATAATTATTCATTGTTGAATAAGAATTTATAAAGGCTATAATACATCCGGAGAATCGCCATGTTAAAAGTCACCTCAAAAGAATTTCAGCGTAATACAGGGCTGTACCAGGGTATTGCACTTAACGAGCCCGTCACCATTACCCGCGATGGCCAAGACCAATTAGTTCTCCTTAACACCGAACAGTACAAGCAACTTCGCAAACGTGCACGTGTTGCACGAAGCATCGATGCATTATCAGAGACTGAAATAAGGCATATTAAATCAGCCACGATGTCTGTAAAACACAACCACCTCAATGCTGAAATGGATATACCAAAATAAGTTCATCTACACAGTAACTCAAAATTTATGAACGTTATTTTAATCACTATTGCCAGATATTCGTTTTATTTAAATGCGGGTTAAATCGAATGATGTGTAATCCCCCCGAAAAATAACAGGCGTTTTAAGTAGAAAATTCTCGTAAACTAA
>CAYYLL010000047.1:0-15699 GCA_964472525.1 uncultured Thioalkalispiraceae bacterium
CACCGGCGCAAGGGTGATTGCAATGATGTGGAAACGCTGGTGAAGCTGGCGGTAAGTGATAAACAGGCGGTGCTGAAAGCGGTTAAGGGTTTAAATGCAAAGGGTAAAACACCGTTGACCCGTTCGGTGAATCAAGCTATCGATATGCTGCGGCCGGAAAAAAATTCATCCACCGTGGTACTCATCAGTGACGGCATCGAAAGCTGCGGTGGTGATCCCTGCGCGACAGTGAAAGCAGCGAAGGCATCCGGTGTTAATTTTATTTTGCACACAGTTGGTTTTGGTTTGAGCAAGAAAGAGAGTGCGCAATTGCAGTGCATGGCGACGGCGGGTGGTGGTCAGTATTTTCAGGCTAACAATGCCAAAGAGCTACTAAAATCTGCCCGCAAGGCGGTACAGCCGGTGGGTGTGCTGAAATTAACGGTCACGGTGAATGGAAGTGTGACGGACTTAAGCTATCGTGTTGAGGATGCAAAAACCGGAAAGATTATTCAACAACCGGCTTTACCAACATCGTCAGGTTTACCTATCCGATTAGCGGCGGGTCAATATAATGTATTTGTATCACCGGCCGGAGTGGGTGGCAGCAGCGAACAGAAATTAGCACTGAGCATTAAGGTTGGTGAGGTCATCAAAAAAACACTGGTCTTTGGCAAGGGAGTGTTGCATTTGACGGTAACAGTGAATGGCAAACCGGCACATGCGCTTATCCATGTTGAAGATTCGAGTACCCATAAAGGGGTTTATGAAAGTTCGGTTTTTGGTTTTGATACGCCATTAAATATTAATCTGGCTGCGGGTAAAGTTGATGTTATCGTGCAGGCAGGTGGTCGGGATATAGCCGAGCAGCGCGTGAAGGGAGTTAAGATTGTGGCGGGAAAAACTACGGATTTGGTTATTCCTGTTAGTGTGAAAACCCCCATGGCTGCTGATGCCAATGCCAATGGTATGGCGCAGGATACAGATCGTCCTGGTGGTGGCGATTTCAAACATATTGTCCCGACAGCCGACGATCCTGCCTTGTGCCAGAGAGCGTGCAAGAATAATGCCCGCTGTAAGGCCTGGACTTATGTTAAACCGAATACAGTGCAAGGGGCTCAGCCCAATTGCTGGCTAAAGGAAAGCGTACCACCTGCTAGTCATAATACTTGCTGTGTATCCGGTGTAAAGGCGCAAACACAACAGTGATGTGATAGGCTGGATCTGTGTTAGAGCCTCTTGCTTCGGAGGTGAGTATTCTATCCGTTTGAGCTAACCGTTATTTATCTATCAGGAATTGTGGTAGCTAAAGCAGACGCTGTTTATCCCGATTATTTATTCTTGTTGATGTACTTCCAAAAGCCTAAAGCTGGCTGTGATTTATCCGATATAAAGGATCAGTTAACGGTAAATGGAAGTAATATGCACAATAAAACAATTCAGCAACTTATCGGCATGATACTGGATTTGTAATGGTGATTTGTGTATGAGCGATCCTGCCAAACAATTCAATCATAAGGTCGATAGAAAAAGATTTACTCCCCTTGGCCGTAGCTTGTTATTGTGGTTTTTGTTATTGGCTTTACTGCCTTTGACCATCACGTCTTGGTTCAGTTACCGCCAGATGGTTAAAGGGCTAACGACAACGGCATTGCAAGAATTAAAAACAGAAGCTCAACAAGAAGTGAGCTTTATTCAAACTTGGTTTAAGTATCGTTTTATGGATTTGAATGATCAGGCTGAAAATACTCAAAACATTGAATTCTTGCAGGCTCTGCAAAGGGGCTTGCAAGCTAGCCATCAGCCACTAGCCAAATTTGTGCAGAGTCAAGCTTGGGTCTCGTTAGTAAGTAAACGACAGCAGGATCTTAAAAATTTCATGCGTCATTATGATTATATGGATGATTTATTTCTGATTGATACCAAGGGTAATATTTTGTATTCAGCCCTTGGTGAACTCGACTTAGGCAGTAATCTTTTTACTGGTTTTTATGCCGGTTCCGGATTTGCTCATATTGCTAAGGCCAGTATTCATACTGGTCAGGATCAATTCTCTGACTTCCGTCGTTATGGAACAGATAGTGAGCTACTCATCGGATTTATTTCTGCCCCCATGCGGGATAAGCAAGGGAAGATCATCGGCGTGTTTGCAATACAGTTGCGCCTAGGACGAATAGTTGAATTAGTGAAAGAGCAACACAGTGGTAGTTCATTAACTCACTACTTGGTGGGGGAAGATGGCTTAGCTCGTACTCCGGTTAGCAATAATGAAACAGCTAATACGGTATTAGAGCGGATTAATACCCAACAATTTAATCTTTGGCAGCAGGATGAAAAGCTTGAAAGTTCTCATGACCAACATAAAACAGCTTTCGAGTATTTAGGCCCCCGAGGTCAAATCGTTATTGGTTTACACCAGTCGGTGAGATTACCGGGAGTAAACTGGGTACTGATTAGTGAAGTTAATCGAGATGAAGCTTTGGCCGAAGCTTATAAACTGGGCTATGTCATATTAGTTATGTTGTTGCTGACCAGTGCGATTGTTGTTGTGTTGGCAGCCTACCAGACCCGGCGTATCACGCGCCCTATTATCCAGTTAGCCGATGCCAGTAAAAAAGTTGCGGCGGGTAAATTGGAACAGCGGGTAGAAGTTCGCTCCAATAACGAAATTGGGCAATTAGCAGACGCTTTTAATGACATGTTGCAAGTAAGAAAAATACATGAACAGGCGTTAGAGCAAACGGTACAACAAACACAAGATGCGCTGAATGAACTGGCCGAACAAAAATTTGCGTTGGATCAGCATAGCATTGTTGTGATTACCGATGTGCAGGGCACGATTACTTTTGCAAATGACAAATTCTCGGAAATCAGTGGTTACAGCAAAGAGGAGCTAATTGGCCAAAACCATCGCATACTCAATTCAGGTTACCACGATACAGTCTTTTTTCGTGATATGTACCGCACGATTGCCAGTGGTAATGTTTGGCATGGTGATGTTTGCAATCAGGCTAAGGATGGACATTTATATTGGGTGGGAACCACCATCGTGCCTTTTATAGGTAAAGATGGTAAACCACAAAGCTATATAGCCATCCGTACGGATATTACACTGAATAAAAAAGCCGAGGCGGCCATGCAGCAGGCAAAAGAAGCAGCAGAAGAAGCCACCCGATTGAAGTCTGATTTTCTTGCTAATATGAGCCATGAAATTCGCACCCCGATGAACGGCATTATTGGCGCAACAGGACTCTTGTTAGATACCGAACTGAATAGCAAACAGCAAAACTATGCAAAAACAACCATGTCCTCAGCGGAAGCCTTACTGAGTTTAATTAATGATATTTTAGACTTTTCAAAAATTGAAGCCGGTAAAATGGAATTGGAAGTGATCGATTTTGATTTACAACTACTGGTTGAAGAAGTTGCTGAAATGCTATCACTGAAGTGTCGCAAGAAAAATATTGAAATGTTACTGCGTTATGTGCCGGATACTGGGCGACATTTTAAAGGCGACCCTGGACGGATCCGGCAAATCTTGATCAATTTATTGAGTAATGCAGTGAAGTTTACAAATGATGGGTCGGTTTTACTCACGGTTGCGTTGGACAACATGGCACAACAGGATAGCCTGTTACGTATTTCGGTACAGGATACCGGCATTGGTATTGCCGAAGATAAACTGGCTGCAGTTTTTCAACAGTTTGAACAAGCCGACAGTTCGACCACCCGACACTATGGCGGCACCGGTTTGGGACTGGCGATATGCAAACAGTTGGCTGAGTTGATGGGGGGAGATATCGGCGTTGAAAGTGAAACTGGGCAAGGCTCGGTTTTCTGGTTTACTGTAAAACTGAGTCACAGCGATGAACAACGTGCCGTTCTCACCTTGGATGATTTTCAGCAACTGGCTGGGTTACGCTGTTTGTTGGTAGATGATAATGACATTGCGCGCATGATCTACCGTGAACAGTTAGCGGCTTATGATATACATGTTGAAACACTTGATTCAGCTGTCTCAGCGGTGGCGGTATTGCAGGCTGCGGTCAAGGCAAATACCCCGTTTGACTTTGTGATTAGCGATTACCAAATGCCCGGCATGGATGGGGCTGCACTGGCACAACAAATAAAAGTGCAGTCGAATTTGTCGGCACTACAGTTAGTGTTACTGACCAGCTCGCCACAAAAGGGGGACTCTCAGAAAATGCACCAACTTGGTTTTAGTGGTTATTTAATCAAGCCTACCTATTCACAAGAGTTACCGCAGTTGTTATCTGCTATTTGGCATGCGTACCAAAATAAACAGGATATAGGCATGGTCACGCGGCACACCTTGCATGAAGCAAGTGTAAAACCCATCGAAAAATTTACTTTAGAGAATGCTAATATTTTACTGGTTGAAGATAATGAGGTTAATCAGATGGTGGCCACAGCTATATTGGAAGGCTATGGGGCAAACATTACTCCGGCTGTTAATGGAGTGGAAGCGGTAAAGTTATTTGAAGCGAATCGCTATGATCTTATTTTTATGGATTGTCAGATGCCGGAAATGGATGGTTTTGAAGCTAGCCAAAAAATAAGGCAGTGCGAACAAGGCAGAACTGATGGTATTAAACCCACCCCCATTGTCGCCTTTACTGCCAACGCTATGGAAGGTGATAGAAAAAAATGTCTTGAAGCAGGCATGGATGACTATATTACTAAGCCGGTAAAACAAACGGATGTTGAACGGATTTTGTTAAGCTATCTGGCAACGAAAGTGGCCCTGCCGTTATCGGTGAGCGATCAAGATGATGATAAGCTTAATCCGGACGCATTTTCGGCATCGTAACCCCACATCCTGAGTTAATTTTAACAATCCAGTGAGCTTAAACCTGTGAATTAACGATAATTTAATAAAATATCAGGGATGAAATAAAGACGGCTTCATTTTTGCATACTATACTCTAGTAAAATAAGGACAGGAGGAAGAAATCTTGCGGAATTATGACGAGAAACGTGACTTTGTACGCGTGGCAGTGGACAGTACGATCAGTTTTGGTGCGCCGGATGATATGGATGACGATGTAGCAATCGAAACATTACTGGATCAACAAGCGGTATTAAAAAATCTAAGTGGCAGGGGTTTGATGTTTATTGCCGAAAACGAAGTAAAAAAAGAATCGCTAATTGACATTAAAGTTGTGCCATCCAATGATTTAACCAAACCATTACATGCACGGGTAAAGGTAGTGCGAGTGATGAAACAACGCCACGGTGAAGGCTTTGAAGTAGGTGCAGTGATTCAGTCGATGTTAGATGACTAACGTTGATACGTTTAAGAAGAAGACGAAAGAAATAAACCTAAATTAGAATTGTCATTTCCGTACTGGTGGGAATTTAGGAATTTTTTTACGAGAGCTAATACTTAAATAGCCTATTGTATTTTTGGATTCATTACTTTATTTAGACATACTCACAAATTAAACCATCACTTCAATTCGATTAACTAACTCCTGGGCATATTGGCTGTTTTCAACACTATTATAGGATGCGACAGCTTTTTCTGCGTGTCGGGCAATTTGTGGATCGTGGGCAGTCACTTTATAACTGAGTTCTTTGCCGGGGGAAACTGTTTGATGTGCTTGGGTTAAATGAATCGGTTGGAATGAGTTTAATTCTATTGCTAGTTTATTTTGTTCTTCGTTCGTGGAGGCGTTTTTATTAGTCGCTAATGTTTTTGCTTCAATATTGGGATTGTTTTTTTGATCGTTCTGAATTTTCCCTAATGGTAATACATTACTCGGCTCAGCTTTATACTTTTGCTGACGGGGCAAATAGGCTTTTGAATTAAAATGTGAGTGACTACTAATTTCCATCTGTTTTCAAACTGTTTTATATTGTGTGGCATATTGGTTGGAGTCTCGATGAGACCCATCAATAAAAGTAGGTGATTTTAACCATTTTTCAACATGGGCTCTTCGCTCTCGGTCACAAAATGCAGGATATGACAATTAAAAAAGATAGAAATTGTTTGAAAATTGAACAACTTAGTCAGCTATTAACTCAAAATGGTTGGCAAATTGCATGTGCCGAATCCTGCACGGGTGGTTGGGTTGCCAAGTTATTTACCGATTTGGCGGGCAGTTCTAGCTGGTTTGAGCGTGGTTATGTGACGTATTCTAATCGTGCCAAACAGGAAATGTTGGGGGTGACGGGGACAAGTTTAGACCGCTTTGGCGCGGTGAGTGAAGAAGTCGTCAAACAAATGGCTCTGGGGGCTTGCCAACAGGCAGCTACGGCAGTGAGTCTGGCTATTTCGGGTATTGCTGGGCCAACCGGTGGTAGTAAAGACAAACCAGTGGGGCTAGTCTGGTTTGCTTGGTGCATTAATGGTCAGCTTAAAACCTGTTCCGAAGTTTTTGCCGGTGACCGGGATGCCGTGCGGCGACAGGCGGTTGAGGTTGCGATTAATAAACTGCTGGATTTTCTGATAGATTAACTAAAAATCCATTCTGCAAAAGGTTCTATTTCGTCACGATTGACAATCACCAGTTGGTACGCGTTGGGGTTCATCGAAAAGTCTTCCGTGGTGTCCACCGACAAGCGTTGTAATAAATAAGCGAGTAAAGCGCCGCGTACCTGCAGTTCAATAATGCCATCATTGGCAGCATAGTCGAGCAGTAAGCTGCTGCGTTTTCGTTCGTTGAGTTTTGGATGCGGCATTAATTTTACGTTAACAAATTCCACCCAACTATCATCAAATTCGGGGCTCGACTCTGCGTTTGCATCGAGCACAGTTGCTTCGCTGATTCGTGACAGCACAAAGTCTCTAAAATCAAAAGTTTCCTCGTTATAGGCACGAATATGCCAACGTAAGCCGGTATTCACTAAGGCATGGGGCTCAATAATACGTTTATTTTCGGTTTGATCGTCGTGCCGGTCAGATAATGACAGATAGTTCACTTGCAGCTTTTTATGGTGTTTGGTTGCACGAATAATTTGCGCGAGTATTTCTTTATTCGGCAAGCGTGTGGGCAAGGGCAGGGGCTCAACCGGAATACCGTAAACCAGATGCTGAGGCTGTGCGCCCCCCACCATGGTTAAGTTATTCGCAATCATCGGCAATGCCGCAGCAGGCGATAAATCGGCAATAATGGCTTCAAAATGCTCACTGGGGACAAAGCCGAATACTGCGTGCCTATATATAAGGTTATCAGGTGCTATCTGGTTGTATAAATTCAGGTCTTTGGTGGCCGCCGCATCGGACAGGCCAAAGGTCTTTGCTATGTCACTGCGAGTCACCACACCGGTATAAAAGGCCATAATTTCAATGTATTGCAGCCGTTGCCGATTAGCCCATTTTAAGCGGCTAATAGCCTGAGTCTGGTTGATCTTGCTTTTATTCTTGTCGTTATCCACGGCAAATTAACCTTATTTATTCTGTGTTTAGAGTATATCTAACTACATTATACTACGCCATAAAAAATACTATCGGATAAAAAGTAAATAGGTAGTAAAAAGTATTGACACCATGAAAAGTATTGGCTATTGTTCGCTACAGAGTGAGGCGAAGGTTTAATAGAAATTAATATTTCAGGCTAAACAATCAATGACATTAATAATGGAATATAACCATAACGGGAGAAAGACCAATGGCTGACAAAGGCGAGAATCAAAAACAACAAGCATTAGCAAACGCACTGGCACAAATTGACAAACAGTTTGGTAAGGGCAGTGTGATGCGATTAGGTGACTCACCAGCATCGCGTAATGTAGAAACTATCTCAACCGGTTCGTTGAGCTTGGATGTAGCCTTAGGCGTGGGCGGGTTGCCAAGAGGGCGTGTAATTGAAATATACGGCCCAGAATCGTCTGGTAAAACAACACTCACGTTACAGGTGATAGCTGAATGCCAAAAAACCGGTGGCACAGCCGCGTTTGTGGATGCGGAACACGCACTCGATCCAACCTATGCCGAAAAACTGGGGGTGGATGTGGATGAGTTATTGGTGTCTCAACCGGACACAGGCGAGCAGGCACTAGAAATTACCGACATGTTGGTGCGTTCAAGTGCGGTTAGCGTTATCGTTATTGACTCGGTTGCGGCGCTCACACCACGAGCTGAAATTGAAGGCGATATGGGCGATTCACATATGGGTTTGCAGGCACGGCTCTTAAGTCAGGCATTGCGTAAGTTAACCGCCAATATCAAAAAGTCCAACACCATGGTTATTTTTATTAACCAGTTACGAATGAAAATTGGTGTGATGTTTGGTAATCCAGAAACAACAACTGGTGGTAATGCACTAAAGTTTTATTCTTCGATTCGTTTAGATATTCGCCGGATTGGTGCGATTAAAAAGGGTGACGAAATTCTGGGTAATGAAACACGGGTTAAAGTGGTTAAAAATAAAGTAGCTCCACCGTTTAAACAAGTTGTTTTTGACCTTTTATACGGCGAAGGTATTTCACGTGAAGGTGAAATTATTGAACTGGGTGTGGCACATGGTTTAATTGATAAAGCTGGTTCATGGTATAGCTATAATGGTGATCGTATCGGTCAGGGTAAAGATAATGTGCGTAATTTCTTAAAAGAAAATCCAGATATTGCGTTCGGTCTGGAACAACAGATCCGTGGTATTTTGTTACCGGATTTATCCAATGGAGAGGCAACCAATAAGGTCTCTAAAAAGAAGAAGGAAGCAGATGCCGCTAAAGGCTTGGAAGGTCTCGTTGATAAAGAGCCAGTGAAAGTATAGGTTAAAGTCATGGATGACAAAATTTATGCATCAGCAATAAGAATGCTCGCAGGACGCGAGCATTCTTGCTTTGAACTCAAGACAAAATTAAAAAACAAAGGACATAACACGGCGGATATAGAAACCGTTATTGAGCAGCTTCTTCAGGATAAATATCTCAACGAGTCACGTTTTACCGAAATTTTTGTTCGTTCAAAAATTAACCGTGGTGTTGGACCAATAAAAATTAGATTGGAATTACAGCAACGAAGTGTTGACGAGTCCTTAATAGATGAGTATCTTGATTTTAATCAGCCTGAATGGTTTGAACGTGCAATGGAAGCACGTTGTAAACGCTTTGGAGAAAACCTGCCTGACGAAGTAAATGAAAAAGCAAAACAGATACGTTTTTTGCAACAGCGTGGTTTTACACAAAAACAAATTATAAATGTCATTGCCAGTAATGTCTTTGATGATTGAATGCCAACAATAAGTAAATGCCAGTGATAATGGAATGAAGCGAGCTTTATCGCCTAAAGTTATATTTTTCAGCAGCTTTGTATTTTATACGCTAGTTGTTTTGCTGAGTATTAAATTATCTATATCAACCCCTTGGTTAGGTATTGGATTTCAGGTAGAACCATCATCGGGCGAAGTTCATGTTGCTTCGGTCGACAAAAATAGCCCTGCTTTGAATATCATATACCCCGGTGAGCATGTTATTGCAATGCTCAATACAACGCATGGTGTCAGGTTGAGCCGCGAGCTAATACAGGGGATGCCTTATAATTTTAGTACTTATAAAGAATTTAATTATTTTTTCAATCTTCAGTCACAAGCAGGTGATATTTTAAATTCAAATAATATTATGCTTGAAAATGAAAACCATACTTTATTTGAAATAACACCCACCAGGACACGTCCAATAAGTTCTTTACCTTTAATGTTCTGGCTACAGTTACTGGTAGGGGGAAGTATTTTTTTTGTAAGTATGAGTGTTTTAGCCTTTGGTTCAATAAAAGTTGAGGCTGTTAATTTATGTTTTTCTTTGGCCGGTGTAAGCTTTTTAATTCTTTCCAGTGTGGTTGCTGTCTATTCTAATCGTGAAGTCGCTTTAAATGGACAGATGTTTTATGTGTTGTCTGTTATTCAATACTATGCTTCATTATCCTTTGTTCTATTTTTTGTATCGATTTTTTGTTTTTATCCAATGAAAATAAAGCAAGCTAAACTATTAATGTTGGCATTATTTAGTTTAAGTTTATTTTCATTATTACATCTGTTTCAAGTTTTTGAATTTTTGTTTCTTAGTGTATATGTTTTGTTTTATATTATTGGTGTCATTGGGATATTTTTTATCATTCTACAATATAAATATACTCGTGGGTTTATTATTGAACGAGCATCTTTACGTTGGTTGGTCTACGCATTAATAACAGGTGATGTACTCTTTTTTATTATTAGTATTATACCGGTTATTACAAATCTAGAATTAATCCACAAACAGTTTTTCTATTGGGTTGCCGTGCTTTGCGTTTATATCGGTATTGCCTTAGGGATTAAGAAATATAAACTCTTTAAATTAGAACTATGGGCACTTTATTCATGGGTTTGGATGTTTGGTGGTTTAGTCGTACTTGCGATGGCTGTATTGTTAATGACGATGTTTCATGTGAGTGTTACCGTTGCTTTATTACTTTCAATGTTAGTTATTGGCTGGTTGTATTTTCCCCTGCGCCACTGGTTGTGGGGAAACTATGCTTTTGGTTTTAATCGCGCACATTATCAGGAGCGTCTTCCTGAATTATTGGAAATTATCCTTTCACCCAAGGCTGTTCGTAGCACTAACGAACAATGGGAGTTTTTATTACGGCAAGTTTTTGAACCGGTTCTTATTATGCGTGATATTGAAGAACCATCTGAAATTACAATAAAAGAAAGCGGTGCCGTGTTGCATATTCCTGAATTTGAAGGTATTCCTGCAATGGGACTAGCCGGTGTGGAGCATGGGAGTCGTTTATTTAATGCCAATGATGTGAGCTTTTTGAATAGTATGATAACTTTATTTAGAAATGCACAGTTATTTAAAGGTGCTTATGAGCAAGGTGTGCATGAGGAACGTACAAGAATCGCACGTGATCTTCATGACGATGTTGCTGCAAGATTGCTGACACTCATTCACAAAACAGAAGGAACACCACAAGAACCGTTGGCAAGAGAAGCATTGGTTACCTTACGTGAGTCGATTAATTCACTCGGTGGGCAAAAAAATCAATCTCTGGATGATATCTTACGTGAATTACAAGTGGATATTAAATTTCGGTTGGCCGCCGTAGATATTAAGTTATACTGGGAGCAGGATAGACGCGTATATAAAAAAACTTTAACCTCTCGACAGGCAACAAATTTTAAGCGTATTAGTCAGGAGCTTATCAGTAATATTCTTAAACATGCTAACGCAAGTTCGGTTAAAGTAGAGAGCAGTCTAGAGACTGAGCTATTTTCACTTTCAATTTGTGATGACGGTAATACAAAATTAATGAAAGATTGGGTCAATGGACGCGGTGTGAATAATATTCGTACACGCATTAAAGAATCAGGTGGTACAGTGCGTTGGCACCAACGTATTACCGAAGAAAAGTTAGCGGGTACTTGCGTTGATATTGCTATTCCGGTTTAGTGTTTTTAACATGATATGATTATATTGAAGGATTAATAAATGAAAACTGCTTTGTTGTTAGAGGACTACGAAGAAACACGTACTTGGTTAGCTTGCATTGTGCGGGCAGCATTTGATGAAATTAAGATATTTGAAGCTGCAACGTTAGAACAAGGCCGTGCTGTTTTAAAAACCCAAAAAATTGACCTTGCGTTAATCGATATTAATTTACCAGATGGCAATGGTGTCGATTTTGTTGTTGATATTATGCATGCTTCCCCAGAAACATATTGTGTTATGGCAACAATTTTTGACGATGACGAACATATTTTCCCTGCATTAAGAGCCGGAGCGCAGGGTTACTTGTTAAAAGAACAAAGTACCAACGATTTTATTAGTGCCTTACAAGGGATTATCAAAGGTGAGCCCCCGTTATCACCGGTTATTGCACGTAAGATGATGTCATATTTTTCGGATATTACAGAGAATCGGCCGAGTAAACTGTCTGAACGAGAAAGGGAAATTTTGACTTTAATTGCCAAAGGGCTTAAACGCAATGAAGTGGCCAGCTTACTAGAGTTAAGTCCAAATACCGTTGCGGCACATTTAAAGCGTGTTTACAATAAATTAAACGTGTCGACTCGTGCCGAGGCAACGATGGAGGCTCTTCGTTTAGGTTTGGTTAATGTGGAAGCAGAATAAATAGCCGTACTATTAGCTTTATTTTGCGCTGCTTCGCAGGTTAAAATAGCATATAATCGTGTGCTTGATATTTATTCAAATGATTAAAACTAATAGTTAAAAATAAACAGTATGAAAACTAGCGCCGATATTCGAAAAGCATTCCTTGAGTTTTTTCATTCAAAAGAACATGAAATTGTGCCCTCTAGCTCCTTAGTGCCGGGTAATGATCCCACCTTGTTGTTCACTAATGCCGGTATGGTGCAATTTAAAGATGTTTTTTTAGGGCAGGATAAGCGTTCTTATACGCGAGCAACCTCATCGCAACGCTGTGTTCGTGCGGGTGGCAAACATAATGACCTCGAAAATGTAGGGTATACCGCACGGCATCATACTTTTTTTGAAATGTTAGGTAATTTTAGTTTTGGTGATTATTTTAAACGCGAAGCTATTCAATATGCTTGGGAATTTTTAACCGAAGTGATGGCATTACCTGCGGATAAATTGTGGATCACGGTATTCGATGGAGACGACGAAGCAGCCGATATCTGGTTAAAAGAACTAAAAGTCGATCCTGCTCGGTTTAGTCGCATTGGGGCAAAGGATAACTTTTGGTCGATGGGCGATACAGGGCCCTGTGGACCTTGCTCTGAAATTTTTTATGATCATGGTGAAGATATTCCCGGTGGCCCACCCGGCACACCCGAAGAAGACGGTGACCGTTATATCGAGATCTGGAATTTAGTCTTTATGCAATACGATCGAGACAGTAGCGGTAAACTCACACCCTTACCCAGGCCATCAGTTGATACCGGCATGGGGCTTGAACGGCTTGCAGCCATTATGCAACATGGCCATAGTAATTACGATATAGATCTATTCCAAGCCTTGATTAAAGCCATTGCTGCTATCGCAAGCTGCAAAGATTTAAAGAATAACTCCCTAAAAGTTATTGCCGACCATATTCGTTCTTGTAGTTTTATGATTGTTGACGGGGTTATCCCGTCGAATGAAGGCCGTGGTTATGTGCTACGCCGTATTATTCGTCGTGCGATACGTCATGGGCATAAGCTCGGTGTGCGTGAATCCTTCTTTTATAAACTGGTTGCGGCTCTTGTTGAACAAATGGGCGAAGCCTACCCTGAATTAACAAAAATGCAGTCACAGGTTGAAAAAGTATTAAAGCAAGAAGAGCTGCGTTTTGCAGAAACACTCGACCAAGGCATGGTTATTTTAGAACAGACCATTGCTGATCTTTCTGGCAAAGAAATACCTGGAGAGATGGTCTTTAAACTTTATGACACCTATGGTTTCCCTTATGACCTTACTGCCGACATTGCGCGTGAGCGTAATTTAACAATCGACAAACAAGGTTTTGATAAAGCCATGGACGCACAACGTGAACGCGCCCGTTCTGTTAAGTCATTCTCGGTGGATTATAGCAAGTCAATCAATATTGACGGTGCTACTGAATTTACCGGTTACTCCTTATTAAAAGATACCGGCAAAATTATCGCCTTGTTGAAAAACGGTGAAGCCGTTGAGCAGTTAACCGAAGGTGAGCAAGGTATGTTGATCATGGATCAAACTCCTTTTTATGCGGAGTCCGGCGGGCAGGTAGGCGACCATGGTGAACTGATTGATACAGCGTCGGGGAATAACATTTTTAATGTGAGTGACACTCAAAAACAAGGTAATGTGTTTGCCCATATTGGAACACTCACCCACGGCAGCTTGAAAGTAGGCGATTCTCTAGAAGCCTTTGTTGACGAATCTGAACGTGAACAAATAGCCGAGCATCACTCTGCAACACATTTAATGCACGCCGCTTTACGCGATGTATTAGGCGAACATGTACAACAAAAAGGCTCGTTGGTTGATGCCGAAAAATTACGTTTCGACTTTTCACATTTTGAACCAATCACAGCCGAACAACTTGGCCAAATTGAAGCGTTAGTGAATACCCATATTCGCTGTAATCACGATGTGGAAACAAAAATAATGACACAGGACGATGCGATTGCATCCGGTGCCATGGCACTGTTCGGTGAAAAATACGGTGACAGTGTTCGGGTTTTAAACATGGGTGATTTTTCGATTGAACTTTGCGGCGGCACGCACGTTCAACGAACTGGCGATATTGGTATTTTCAAGATTACTAGCGAAACAGGCGTTGCGGCCGGTGTGCGGCGTATTGAAGCGGTCGCCGGAGCCAAAGGTTTAGAATGGGTCGAACAAGGTGAAGAGACCTTAGCGCACATTGCCGAACTGGTAAAAAGTAATCGTGACGGTATGGCACAAAAAGTAGAACAGCTCCTATCCCAAAACCACAAACTTGAAAAAGAGCTGGAAAAACTAAAAACAAAAATGGCTAGCAGTCAGGGTAGCGACTTGGCGAGTCAGGCAGAAGACATTGCGGGCATTAAAGTGATTGCCGCAAAATTAGACGGAGCCGATAGCAAAGTTTTACGTGAAACACTTGATCAGCTTAAAAACAAATTAGGCTCGGCGGCCGTTGTTTTAGCCACCGTCGATGGTGAAAAAATAAGCATTGTTGCCGGTGTTTCAAAAGATAAAACGAATGTAATTAAAGCGGGCGATTTGGTCAATGTGGTGGCCGAACAAGTGGGTGGTCGCGGGGGTGGTCGAGCGGACATGGCGCAAGCCGGTGGCTGCAATCCAGCTGGTTTGGACGCGGCATTAAAGTCGGTATCAGGCTGGGTAAAGCAGCAAGTAGAGGGATAATGGCCTAAGTTAGGCTAACAACTGGATTTAAGCCAGTTTAACATGGGGTTCCTAGTGCATTTTTTCACCAAATTCGGTAGAATGCGTCTAATTCTTCTTTAATTTCATTAAAGTATATTTAACTTGCGCCTTTTCAGGGGAGGGGCATGGGCATGGCTTTATTAGTCCAAAAATTTGGTGGGACATCGGTCGGCACGGTTGAAAAAATCGAAAAAATAGCTGATAAACTACTCGCATCCCAAAAAGCAGGTAATGGCATAGTTGCGGTTGTGTCGGCGATGAGTGGTGAAACCAACCGCCTTATTGAATTGGCCAAACAAATATCTCCTGCACCGAATGCACGCGAGTATGATGTATTAGTGTCCACCGGTGAGCAGGTAACAATCGCATTACTCACCATGGCATTGCATGCGCGTGGTATTGATGCTCGCTCTTATACGGGCGCGCAGGTTAAAATATTAACAGACGGCTCGCATACCAAAGCACGCATTATGGAAATTGATGATGCGTCGATGCAGTCCGACCTTGAACATGGGCGTGTTATTGTGGTTGCCGGTTTTCAAGGGGTTGATCAAAAAGGCAATATCACGACCTTAGGCCGTGGTGGTTCAGACACAACCGCTGTTGCCTTAGCGGCGGCTTTAAAAGCAGATGAATGCCAAATTTTCACCGACGTGGATGGGGTTTATACCACCGACCCAAGAGTGGAACCGAATGCGTGTCGTTTAGACCGCATCACATTTGAAGAAATGCTAGAAATGGCCAGCTTGGGATCCAAAGTATTACAAATTCGGGCAGTGGAATTTGCAGGAAAATATAATGTCCCATTAAGGGTATTGTCTTCGTTTAACGATGGCCCCGGCACATTAATTAGCTATGAACAAAGAACTGAGGGTAAAATAATGGAACAGCCTG
>CAYYLL010000048.1:0-14707 GCA_964472525.1 uncultured Thioalkalispiraceae bacterium
AACGTTCTGATCGTGTCTTTACTATTTAGTTCAATTTATAATGATCTTGCCCTGCTGTGCTTTCAGAATAAAAGTGAAACTTGCAAAATCTGTATTAAGAGGCTCCCCCATTACATTATGAATAACTTTTCTGATTTTTCCTGTGGCAATCCAGTCGGCAGCGCTAGTACATTTTGCTTTATCAAATCGTGATTGATTAAAACACGGTGACTGAGGACAGGGTTTTGTAGCAAAAACGTCAGGTACGGTTATAAAAAATATAATTGTTATTAATAATGTTGCTTTCATTTTTTAAAAAAAGTACGTTTTAATGTTTTGTTAATAATAAATTTTGAACTTCTTTATACGTTGTATGCGCATATTCAATGGCAGCTTCAATAATATCAGGATGTAAACCTGCAATAGCCCAATCTTGATCTGTTAATATAGCAGCATCGGTCTCTTCAATGTCGGTTGTATTGAGTTCAGTCATCACAGCTAATGAATTTGCAATTTTAACAACGGCACTTTCCTGTTGGTAGCTTGTTGCCTTGCTAATATCATGGTGTGCGCCAATAACTTCAATTAACATGGGGGTTAAGTGCCAGTTTTTGGCCAAGGCACTCCCAACCATCGCATGGTCGAAACCAATAAATTCCTGTTCAGCAATATACAGTTCGGTATCTTCGGTATCGTCTAAAACATATTCAAGAGATTTACGTGACAGTTCAGGGAATTCTTTAAATAAAACAAGCTGACCTATATCGTGTAATAAACCAGCAACAAATAAACCATCCGGATTTTTCACTTTTGTTTTTGACGCTAGATACTTTGCAATAATCGCACAATAAATACTGTGCATCCAAAAGTCATCCATGCTGACTAAATCATTTGGAATACCATCAAAAGTTTCAACAGCAGATGTTGCAAGTGCAATATCACGTACTTTTTGTGTGCCAATAATTGTAACAGCTTTTGCAACGGAATCGATCTCCTGGCTAATACCATAAGCAGGGCTATTGGCCATCCGCAAAATACGCATGGTTAAGCCCGGATCCTGACTAATCACTTCTGCCACTTTGGTCATGGAGCATTGCGGGTCATTAACCATTTCATTAACACGTACAAAAACGCCGGGTAATGATACTAGGTCATTAATATCCTTAACTATTTCATCTAATGATTTCGACATAATATTCCTGTTATTAAAAATATATAAATTAAGTATATGCGTAAATTCATTAACATCAAGAAAACGTGGACTGCAACACATTAAATTATTCTATTAATAATTATAGTTAGAGCAATAAATAATTTTCAAACATGGACAACATGGCACTTTTAAATTTAGCAAACTTTACATCACTCACATTCCTAAGTGCATCGGACACAGCCGAAATTTGTTGCGCAGAATTAGAACAAATGCTGATTTATCATAAAAAAATAGAAATAGACTTTAGTAATGTACATGTTACACAAGGTTTTATACAACACCTTTTTGAACCCTTATTCTTAAAGCGTGGCATGATTTTATTTGATCGCTTGTTTTTTGCAAATTGTTCTGAATCTGTTGAACTAACTATTAATGAAGTCATTACTCATTGTCGTGAAACCTGCCAGCCAATGCACTAATCGACGTTAACTTATTCATCTCTGATAATGGTTGAACGTAATTTTTTAGTTTCACCGCGTCGTTTCTTACTTTCAATACGCTTCCGTTTCGATGCTTTCGTAGGTTTGGTCTTATAACGATGTTTTGGCATCATTATCACCTGATTAACTATTTGCACTAATCGTTCAAAAGCAGCTTGCTTATTTCTTTCTTGAGTTCGATGCTGCTGTGATTTAAGAATTAAAACACCCTCATTCGTTATTCTTTTATCTCTTAACTCCAATAACCGCTGTTTATAAACAGTTGGCAAAGATGAAGCATTAATATCAAAACGCAAATGGATTGCCGATGATACTTTATTGACATTTTGACCTCCTGCACCTTGCGCACGCATTGCCTGAATATCAATATCCTTCATTCGAATAAACAAGTGATTAGATAATTTGATCATTTAATTCTGCTTAATATATTACAATAAAATCGGGTTTCCCTGTCCGCTTGCGGCGGGCACAAAACCAATGGGGTTTCCAAAGCGAAGCTCTCCCCCCGTTGGTCATCAGCGGGGGCCAGATATATTATTGATTAAAGTTAGGTTTTAAGGCCAATATTACATAAAATACTGATGCCATGAATTTTATTAAAAACTTAACCATAAAAAAAGTAGTCTCTGTTATTTTACAAATACTACTGCTTATTGCTGTTTATCTTGGAGCAAAAGCATATACCCAACGGGATCTAGTACAGAACACCCCCCCTACTCTCAACGCAAGGTTATTATCCGGTGTTAAATTTAATCTGGCAACCCACACCAATAAACCCTTATTACTTCATTTTTGGGCAACATGGTGTCCGGTTTGCAAGCTTGAAGAGTCCAGTATTGAGTCTATTAGTAAAAAATACGCCGTTGTGACCATTGCAATGCAATCGGGTGATAAAGATACGCTTAAAAAATACATGCAGTCCGAAGATCTAAGTTTTCCAGTAATTGCAGACGATAACAGCACATTGGCAAACCGCTTTGGGGTAAAAGCAGTTCCCATCAGCTTTATACTGAATACAAAAGGCAAAATAGTCTTTATCGAAGCTGGTTATACCTCGTCGTGGGGATTACGGTTTCGGTTATGGTTAGCTCAGTTTTTCTGATGATAGTATTAACGTATTCCCGTTGCACGGCTTTGGATTAGCCCCGATTGTGGGCTCAAAACCCGACAATGGCCGGAAGTCAAAGCGGCATTGGCTTGCATGGTCAATTCAGCCCGACAACTAAGGGAAACGAGTTGATAAGAGTTCTTTGTTTGATTGTTCTCTTAATGTTCTCTATACTGTATAAAAATGAGAACATTAAGAGAACTTACGATAAGCAAAAGGCAGACAGTACGCAATGAACCTTACCCAAACCGAAGTTAAAATCCATGATTTTATTCGTGCCTTTATCAACCAGCAAGGCCATAGCCCCACGCTGAAAGAAATTGGTGATGGTGTTGCTATAAAGTCCAAAGGCACGGTACACCGCTATGTCACAGCGCTAAAAACCAAGGGCGTGTTGCAACACAACACCCGACAATGGCGTGGACTTAGCTTAGTCGAGCGCCCCACTGAAGCTTTAACCACAAATCAAACCGAAGCAATAATAAATAACACCCGCCTCCCCTTTGTCGGCCGCATTGCCGCTGGCCAGCCAATCGAGGCCATAGCCGATATAGCCGAAATCGACATTGGCGAACTCTTAATCGGTAAAAACAACAACCGCTATATGCTGCAAATAAAAGGTGATTCCATGATCGATTTAGGGATTTTAGATGCTGACATGGTAATAATAGAACGACGCGACACAGCCAAAAATGGTGATATTGTGGTAGCGCTAATTGATGAACAAAATGCCACCTTAAAGCGTTTTCATTTAGAAAGTGACGGGCAAATATTACTTATCCCAGCCAATGCCAACTTAACCGCACAGCAATATGCTGCCGATCGGGTGCGTATTCAGGGGGTTTTAGTCGGGCAAATGCGGACTTATCAGATTAGTTAAAAATAGTCAGGAAAAACTCAAAATGAATTCATTAGCGTATCACTTGACTATCTTACGTTCACGTTAGATACTAATCTCTCGTATACGTTAAATAGGAGAGCGCCATGCAATTAACAGACATATTGATTCATTTGGAGCAAAAGATAGATATAACGGAGGAAGAAAATCTGGTTGAACAGCTTCGTGATATCGAAGGCGTTGTTGCTCCCCGATTCAACCGAAAACACACACATTTACTTTTGGTTGCGTATAATTCAGATGTTACAAATTCCTTACAATTACTTAATAAAGTCAATGATAATGGTTATAAAGCTCAGCTTGTTGGCTTGTAAGGAATGACTATGGAATATAATCACTTCATTGATATTAAAGGTATGTGCTGTTCTGCTCCTGTTTTACATTTAACAAAAGAGTTTAAGTTAATGAAATCTGGAGATATTGTATTAGCTGAATCGGATAAAGTGTCAATGTTGAATGATATACCGGCATACTGCCTATTAACTAAAAACATATTAATAAAACAGGAAGAAAAAGATGGCCTTTTTTATTTTTGGATAAGAATAAAATAAATGTCCATAAATTATTTAAAAATAGGAGAAGTTGCCGAGCAGCTTAAAATAACAGTGCGGACCATTCGCTACTATGAGGAAGAAGAACTTTTAGAACCTTATAGAACGGATGGTGGCACGCGTTTATATGCAGAACTGCATATAGCACGTTTAAAGGCAATTCTTCATCTTGTTGAAAATGATTTCTCCCTTGAAGTTATCAGGCTCATTGGAAAAGCAAGGGTAACTTGCACAACAGGAAATCAGGGAAGTAAAAAAATATCAAATATTATAGAAAATTCAATAACAAATATAGAAGAAAAAATAAATAATTTAGAAATATTAAAATCGGAACTGTCTGCTGCAAAAAAACAAGTGGAAAAATGTAAGGGGTGTAAAAATAAACCATCAAGTGAAGGTTGCCCAACTTGTCCGGTTAATAAAAACCTCAACAAAATTGAAATCCTTAATCTTGTATGGGAATAAACACAATAAATCAGTCAACGGCGTTACAAATTGTAATCATATGAAAACCGGCTAAAACAAGCGATGTTGCAATCCGATTTTGATGTTCTTGATGAATTACTTGCGTCCGATCTTATTTTTACCAACCATTTGGGGCAACTTATGAGCAAGCAAGATGACCTTGATGCACATAAATCTGGAATGTTAAAAATTACTGAAATCACACTTTGCGAACAAAAAATTAATATATATGGTGATGTGGCCGTGGTTTCGATCCAGACCTATATTTCGGGTAGCTTTTGCTGGCAACAAATCGGAGAACAATTTTCATTTTACACGTGTTTGGAGTAGAATATCAGGTAAAGACTGGCAGGTTGTTGCCGGCCACGCTAGTATTGTAGCCTGAATGACTGCTTTCCGCTTTACGTTATAACATCCAGATTATTCATATAAGGCTTCAACACGTCAGGTACAACCACGCTGCCATCTTGCTGTTGGTAGTTTTCTAAAATAGCCACCAAGGTTCGACCGACTGCCAGACCCGAACCATTTACAGTATGTACTAATTCAGGTTTACCCGTTTCAGGATTGCGCCAACGTGCTTTCATACGACGAGCCTGAAAATCTTTAAAGTTACTGCACGATGAAATTTCACGGTAGGTATTTTGTGCGGGTAACCATACTTCCAGGTCATAGGTTTTAGCCGCAGAAAATCCGGTGTCACCGGTGCATAAGGTCATAACACGATATGGCAACTCCAGCTTTTGCAGAATTTTTTCAGCATGACCGGTAAGGTCTTCCAGTGCTTTGTCGGATTCACTTGCGGTAACTACTTGCACCATTTCAATTTTTTCAAACTGATGTTGGCGGATCATACCGCGTGTGTCTCGACCATAGGCCCCCGCTTCACTCCGAAAGCATGGCGTATGGCAAACAAATTTGCGAGGCATTGCATCGGCTTCGATTATAGTCTCGCGTACAATATTGGTAACGGGTACTTCGGCTGTTGGAATTAAGTAAAAGTCGTTATCGCTGCGCAGTTTAAACAAGTCTTCTTCAAATTTAGGTAACTGGCCGGTACCTTGCAAGCTGTCTTTGTTGACGATATAGGGCACATAGGTTTCGGTATAACCGTGTTCACTGCTGTGGGTGTCGAGCATAAACTGAATTAAGGCACGATGCAGGCGTGCAATCGAGCCACTCATAACGGCAAAACGTGAACCGGTAATTTTTGCAGCAGTTTCAAAATCTAACCCACCAATTTTTTCACCAATATCTACATGGTCTTGTACATCAAAATCAAATGCTTTTGGGGTTCCCCACTTGCGTTCTTCTCGATTGTCATTTTCGTCTTTACCGACAGGCACCGAGTCGTCTGGGATATTCGGTATGGTTAATACGATATCTTCAATTTGTTGTAGTACAGCTTTTAATTTTTCGTCAGTTACTTTTAACTGCTCACCAATTTTAGAAACACTTTCTAAAATTGCGCTAACATCTTCGCCTTTAGCTTTGGCCTGCCCAATGGATTTGGATTGGCTGTTACGTTCACTTTGTAAACGTTGCGTTTCAATCTGTAATTTTTTGCGTTGATCTTCTAATGACTGCAATGCGGCAACATCGAGTTTAAAACCGCGAGTTGCAAGTTTACTGGCACAAGTGTCGAGTTCATTACGTAATAACTGAGGGTCTAACATGATTTATAAACAACTTTTAAATATGGATTGGTTCTTCACCCGTAATTTTACAGGTACTAATTTGTATTCACTGGCCAGAACACAATATGCCCTGACTTAATAAAGGTATTCAAATGTTCAATGATATGTTTAACTTTTTCTGGCGAATCGAAGAATTCTACAATAACCGGTAAGTTAAGGGAAAGATCAATCAGGTTACTACCATGAATTTCGCCTGAATCGCCATAGCCTGCAATACCTCTAAAAACGGTTACGCCTTTGAGTTTATCCCAGTCGTGCAATTGTTTAATCAAGTGCTTAAGTTGCGCTTCACCTTCCGTTAAATAAACGCGCACCAACATAACTGTTTTATCTGTATCACTCATAATTGTCGTCCTAAGATTATACCTATCCAACTGCCCATAATACAAAGTACCACACTCACGAGTACATTCAATAGGGCTTTTGATAGTTCACTGCCTTCAATTAATAACAATGTTTCAATTGAAAAAGTTGAAAAGGTGGTAAATGCTCCGAGTAAACCCACCAAAATAAAAGCTCGCCATTCTGGAGATAAATTAAGTCGTTCAATTAACATCACATAGCTTAAACCCATTAAAAAAGAGCCGATCACGTTGACCGATAAAGTACCATAAGGATAGCTACGTCCCATAAAACTATGGATGCCATTAGACACTAAAAATCGCAGCACTGCACCAAAGGCGCCACCGGCAGCAATAAAGGCAAGTTGATTGAATACTATAGTCATTTTTTTCGTTCTTTTTTGTGCGTTTGAAGTCTCTTATCATCGAGACTTTTTAAATAAGCGAGCTTTTCTGCAATTTTTAATTCTAAACCACGAGCGACAGGTTTGTAATAGTGTTTTTTCGGCATTCCTTCTGGAAAATAGTTTTCCCCTGCGGCATAGCCTTCTGGTTCATCATGTGCATAGCGATAATGTGTGCCGTAATCCAGATCTTTCATTAATTTAGTCGCTGCATTGCGTAAATGCAATGGTACTTCTAAAGAACCATACTGTTCGGTATCTTGCATGGCCTGATTATACGCTTTATAAACGGCATTACTTTTTGCTGCACTGGCTAAATATAAAATAGCTTGTGCGATAGCGAGTTCGCCTTCTGGGCTGCCAAGCCGCTCTTGCACTTCCCAGGCTTTAAGCGCAATATCTAGTGCGCGTGGATCCGCATTGCCAATATCCTCGCTGGCCATGCGCACTACTCGCCGTGCGACATAAAGCGGATCACAACCACCATCAATCATGCGTACAAACCAATATAATGCGGCATCAGGTGCTGAACCTCGCACTGACTTATGCAAAGCCGATATTTGATCGTAGAAGGCTTCACCTTTGTTATCAAAGCGCCGCGCATCTTGTGATAGCAAGGCAGTAAAAGTCTCATCTGCTAGAATAGCCTGACCTGCTTTAGATTTTTCTGCAAGCTCAGAGGCAATTTCCAGTAAGTTTAGTATTTTACGCGCATCACCATCGGCTACCTGAATTAATTGTTCACGTTGTTGTGTTGTTAGAGATAAGCAGCTCTCAGCTATTCCTAACTTATTATCCGTTAAAGCTTGCTCAATCACATCGTTAAGCGCGTCATGGTTGAGTGATTTAAGAACATACACTCGTGCGCGTGAGAGCAGCGCGTTGTTTAATTCAAACGATGGGTTTTCGGTTGTTGCACCAATAAAAGTGACGGTACCGTCTTCAACATAAGGTAAAAAAGCATCCTGTTGTGACTTGTTGAAACGATGAACTTCATCAACAAACAGAATACTTTGTTTGTTTTGTACTTTTTTAATGTCTTGTGCCTGTTGGATGGCTGCACGAATATCTTTTACACCAGACAATACTGCAGACAAGGTTAAAAACTCAGCATCACAATAGTTTGCGATTAAACGTGCCAATGTTGTTTTGCCCGTACCGGGTGGCCCCCAAAAAATCATTGAATGCAAATGCCCCGACTCGATTGCTTTGCGTAATGGTTTTTCTTTTGCTAGCAGATGTTGTTGACCATGATAATGCTCAAAAGTCTGGGGGCGTAGACGATCGGCTAAAGGTTTAAACTGTAACGTTTGTTCTTCTGTTATAGGTTCGGCAGGTTGAGAAAATAAATCATGCATTTTTAATTTTCAGGAGTTTTATCCTGTTGAGAATGACTAGGTAAAGATTTATTTTTGGGTGTAGAGCGAATAATGTCGACCCCTTCAGGTGGGGTAAAATTAAAAACAGAGTCAGGGATTTTTTTATTGTAACGCATTTTGGTAAAATCCAGTTCGGTTTCCTGACCGAAACTGTCTTCAATCAACATGGTGGTAAGGCGTGTATTCTTAAAGCTTAATAATATTTTATCATAGGCAGCGGTATCACTTTTAGCCGTTAGAATATATTCTTCCAGACGTGAATCATTATTGAGCCGAACAAAATAATTTTTTATAAAAATAACCGGGTTACTTAATATCATTGCCGGTGTATCGGCCAGTTCTTTTGATTGTGGTTTGATCGAAATTTGTTCTAAATCAACGTCGTAAAATAAAAATTCCTTACCGTTTGCAATATATAATTGTTTATAGGGTTTAGTGTATTCAAGACGGAATTTATCACCACCTGCCACCTGTAATGTGCCATAAGTAATTTGTGGTTTATTCGATTCAGAAGTATACAATTTTTGGGTGAATTCAGCCGTAACCGTTTTAATGTTTGCAAAACGTTTTAATAAACGTTTTTCATCAGCCAAAGAATGCGGCTCCATTTTAGACTTTGTGGTATCGGTTGCTGTTGCTGGTTGGTCTTTTAGACTAACCGCTGCTGCATTTAAACTAGCCAAAAGTAAAATAAAAAAATAAACAACACGCTGTGTTGATAAAACCATGCTGAATTCCATTATGATTAGTTTGATAATAAGCGTTTAATTGAATGTTATAGCTTAATCTTGTGGTGGAGGGGGTGCAAGTACTTCGCGCATTCCATTCGAACCTAGTTCACTGACAAGCCCAATATGCTCCATGGCTTCAATCATTCTGGCTGCACGGTTGTAGCCTATTTTTAAACGCCGTTGGACGCCTGAAATAGACGCGCGCCTTGTTTCAGTCACAATACGCACAGCCTGATCATACAAGGGGTCACTTTCAACGTCTTCTTCTGTTACCGCAGCAAGAGACCCTTCTGGCTCAGGTTTACCATTTAGCACTTCATCTTCATATTGGGGTTGGCCGCTTTGTTTCAGATTTTCAACGACTTTTTGTACTTCATGGTCTTCTACTAACGCACCATGAACTCGCATCGGTAATGCTGTACCTGGTGGCATATACAACATATCACCATGGCCTAATAACTGCTCGGCACCCATTTGATCTAAAATAGTGCGTGAATCAATTTTGGAGGAGACCTGAAAAGCAATGCGCGTGGGGATATTCGATTTTATTAAGCCGGTTAACACATCAACCGAGGGACGTTGTGTGGCTAGAATAAGGTGTATACCGGCTGCACGGGCTTTTTGGGCTAATCGTGCAATAAGTTCTTCTACCTTTTTGCCTACGACCATCATCATGTCGGCTAACTCATCCACCACCACCACAATATATGGCAAGGCTTTCAAATCGTCGGCGGGTTCTTCGCTATTTGCAGGATGGAATGGATCTTTAAGTGCATTACCGGCCGCTTCGGCCTCTTTCACTTTTCGGTTATAGCCTGCGATATTACGAACCTTGAGCGAGGCCATAAGTTTATAGCGTTGTTCCATTTCTGCAACACACCAACGTAATGCATTGCTCGCATCTTTCATATCGGTAACCACAGGAGACAATAAATGCGGAATATCGTCATAAATAGACAGTTCAAGCATTTTAGGGTCAATCATAATCAGCCGCACTTCTTCCGGTGTAGCGTTGTACAGCAAGCTTAATATCATCGCATTGAGCGCAACGGATTTACCCGATCCAGTTGTACCGGCTACCAGTAAATGTGGCATTTTGGCTAAATCGGCAACAATCGCTTCACCGCTAATGTCTTTGCCAAGAGCCAATGTAAGGGGCGATTTTGCATCTGCAAATACCGGCGTTCTAAAGGTTTCGCTTAAACGGACAATTTCACGGTTTTCATTCGGTAATTCGATACCAATGGTTGTTTTACCCGGGATAACTTCCACGACCCGCACGCTGATAGTTGATAATGAACGCGCCAGATCTTTTGCCAGATTGGTGATTTGACTTACCTTAATACCCGCTGCGGGTTGAATTTCAAAACGTGTGACTACCGGGCCGGGATGGACTGCCACCACTTCAACACTGATCCCGAAATCAGCCAGCTTAATTTCCAGAGTACGTGAAATGGCTTGTAATGCTTCATCCGATAATCGTTTGATATGCGGAGCAGCATCATCGAGTAACGACAAGGGCGGCAAAGCCGCATGACTGCTATTGGCAAATAATGGCACCTGTTTTTCATGTTCAACCCGTTCACTTTGCTTTTGTTTGATGGTGGGGGCAATTTTAGGTGGCTTACGTGAGCTAACCTCACTCCCTGCAATTTTTAAATTACGTTTGATAGTTGGGGTTAAATGATTGGGTTGTGGAATGCGTTCATTACGATTTTGCATGGCGGCTTTAACCGCTGAAAAGCCAACCGCTATACGCTGTAATAAACCTAAACCGTGTTGAAACAACCACAACGTTGCCGCACCGGTTAAGTCCATTAACTTAAACCACGACAAACTGGTAAACAAGGTAAAACCACTAAAGAATAAGGCTAGCAGCAGCAGTGTTGCTCCTAGAAAACTAAACAGTTTTTCCATAATACCGGCAATTAAGTCACCTAAAATACCACCGGCATTAACAGGTAAATTACTGATAATAGCGTGATCATGTAAGCTCGCTAAACCACAGCCCGCACTTAAGGTGAGAAAAAAACCAATACTGCAAAATAAGAAACCACGTTGATCAAACGGTTTATGCTGACGCGCATCCTGAAAAATCAGAAAACCAAAAAAAGCCAGCATAATGGGAAACAGGTATGCCCAGTATCCAAAAAGAGTAAGAAAAATATCTGCAAACCAAGCACCTGTTGGGCCCCCTAGGTTTGCAATCGAACCATCGATAACACCACTGCGTGACCAGCCGGGATCTGCCGGGTGGTAGCTTACCAACGCCAACACCATATAAATTGCGACAAAGCTAAATACAAACAAAGCAGACTCACGCAACGCACGCTGAATATGGTCACTTAAGGGAACCGTATTCTGATTTTTTTTGTCCGCCACGGACTTAGCCTGACGGCTTCTTGCCCCCCGACCACTCTTAGCAGCTTGCATTCTGACGGAACTTTGTAATTGGCTCAATGTTCATCTTCTTTATTAATACCTTATTGTAACATACTAAATTATTTAGCTTTATTCAAGGGTACTAGATGAATTTAATCAATTATATTTGTTAACGGTGTAGACGCCCTACCAGTTTGAACCTGCTGTAAGCGAATGGGGAACTTCAGATTAAATCGTTTTAAGCGCAGAATGGGTTATTTCCCCCGCTTTGACATTAATCGCCTCAATAAGTGGGCTATTTTTTAACCAATCATCTGGCTCAACAAGGCTGACCAACTGATGCACATAGGGCAAAATAGCGGATGATAAGGCTTGTGTCGCGGTGCGTGGTACGGCACCAGGTATATTGGTGACGGCAAAATGAAGTACCTCTTCATGAAAATACACAGGCGCGTCATAGCTTGTAGGATGAATGGTTTCAATACAGCCACCCTGATCGACCGAAATATCCATCACCACACTGTTGGGTTTCATTTGCTCAACGAGTGCTGTACTGACTAAATGAGGGGCTTTTGCTCCGGGAATAAGAACCGCACCAATTAATAAGTCTGCTTGTTTAACCGTTTCTTCAATTGTACTCTCAGTTGAAATAACCCCTCGAACATTATCAATAGACTGCTCTAACTGCGTAAGACGCGTTGGATTAATGTCTAAAACGGTAACCTGAGCGCCGAGTGCAGCCGATGTTTTTGCTGCATGGGCACCGGCCACACCCGCTCCAATCACCACAACGTGCCCGTTATCGATGCCGCTATCACCGTTATCCATATCCAACCCGCCAAACAGAATCCCCTGTCCACCACGGTACTGGAATTGTAATGTTGCCCCCATTTGCGCGCTAACGCGACCCGCAATCGCACTCATCGGCGCTAGCAGTGGCAAGCTTATTTCACTTGTGCCAGCATTTTTTTCTACGACAGTTTCAAACGCAATCGCGGTTAAGCCGATTTCGCACAATTTTTCCAGTAGTACTTTATTAGCCGCCAGATGTAAAAAACAGAATAAAATATGATCTTTGCGCAATAACGGCCATTCAGCTGCTATCGGCTCTTTTACTTTAACGATAAGCTGTGCATTTTGATAAACCATCGCGGCTGAAGGCATTAAACTGGCACCTGCATGGGAATACTGGTTGTCGGTGTAGCCACTTTGCACCCCTGCACCTAATTCAATGACAACCTCATGTCCGGCCTCGGTCAAACTTTTAACCGCATCAGGCGTTAGGCCGACTCGCCCTTCCAGTGTTTTTTGTTCTTTTGGAATTCCAATTCGCATTACTGCTTTACCACCTAGTTTGCTTTTTAGTAACATAGCAGATATTAAATCCAATATTTACTTAAAATGTACACTTCAAACTATGCCCAGATAAAAATCTAGGTAAAAGTCCAAGTAAAAATTCAGGCAAATAAGGAACTCCACCTTTACTGAATGGTCACAAGTGTTCATTATTAAAATAATTTTTCACATTGCAAGCCGTTAAGGGAGTTCTTATGAGTGAAACCAAACATTGTCGTTTATTAATTTTAGGTTCAGGCCCGGCGGGTTATACCGCTGCCGTATACGCAGCACGCGCCAACCTTGAGCCGGTCATGATTACTGGTATGGAGCAAGGTGGCCAGTTAATGACCACAACCGAAGTCGACAATTGGCCCGGCGATGTTGAAGGCTTGCAAGGTCCCGCATTAATGGAACGTATGAAGCAACACGCTGAACGTTTCGATACCGAAATTATTTTCGACACCATCAACAAAACAGATTTAACTAAAAAGCCTTTTACTTTAATGGGTGACAGTGGCACCTATACTTGCGATGCACTTATTATTGCGACTGGTGCATCGGCAATGTATTTAGGCCTAGAGTCGGAAGAAGCCTTCAAGGGCCGCGGCGTTTCAGGTTGTGCAACCTGTGACGGTTTTTTCTACCGCGGTAAAGACGTTGCGGTAATTGGCGGCGGTAACACGGCCGTTGAAGAAGCGCTTTATTTATCTAACATTGCTTCGCATGTCACTATTGTTCATCGCCGCGATAGCTTCCGCTGTGAAAAAATTCTAGCCAAACAAATTGCCGAAAAAGCTAAAACCGGTAACATTACCATCGAATGGAACAGTAATTTAGATGAAGTACTTGGTGATGACACGGGCGTTACCGGTATGCGTTTAAAAAATAACGATGGCTCAACCAAAGACATTGAATTAATGGGTGTTTTTATTGCC
The DNA here is from genome assembly GCA_964472525.1 of uncultured Thioalkalispiraceae bacterium. Taxonomy (GTDB): domain Bacteria; phylum Pseudomonadota; class Gammaproteobacteria; order UBA6429; family Thiohalophilaceae; genus SZUA-37. The sequence continues at coordinate 13,862 of CAYYLL010000048.1, forward strand.
ATTGGACATAAACCCAATACGGCTATCTTTGATGGCCAGTTAGACATGGATCACGGTTATCTTAAGGTACAAAATGGCTCACAGGGCAATGCCACTCAAACCAGTATTGAAGGTATTTATGCGGCAGGCGACGTAGCCGATCAAATTTACAAACAAGCCATTACCTCAGCCGGCTCTGGTTGTATGGCAGCACTCGATGCTGAACGTTTTCTAGATAATGGTTGAAACATCCCATAACCTGAATATAATTAGATAACCAAATTATTCCCCCTCCTCACAAGGATGTGAGACTTAATTTTATGACGATAAACGTTTTAATCATCGGTGCCATTAATGAAATTGCTGCCGATGAATGGAACGCTCTGGTTGATAATGATAATCCTTTCACCCGTTACGAATTTTTAAACGCATTAGAGCAACACCACTGTGTCGGTCAAAATTATGGTTGGTTACCGCAGCATATTATTGTAAAGGAAAATGATAAATTGATTGGCGCAAGTCCAATGTATTTAAAAAATAATTCCTATGGCGAATTTGTTTTTGACTGGGCATGGGCCGATGCTTATCATCGTTCGGGCATTGAATACTATCCAAAACTGGTTACCTCTATTCCTTATACACCCGCAACCGGACAACGGTTTTTAACAAACGACAAACAGCGTCACAATGAAATAAGCGAGTTAATCATTCATGCTGCTTTGCAACACGCTAAATCAATCGGGGTATCGTCGGTTCACTGGTTGTTTACAAACAAGCAGGATACCCTGCTGTTAAAAAATCAACACCTGATGCTGACGGATCCCCACGAATTTCCTCATAAATCCCCCGCGTATTCATTATTAATAA
>CAYYLL010000049.1:0-14446 GCA_964472525.1 uncultured Thioalkalispiraceae bacterium
AACTCGCGACCCCGACCTTGGCAAGGTCGTGCTCTACCAGCTGAGCTATTCCCGCTTAATCAAAGGATGCGTATTGTACTGATACTCGCTTTTCTGTCAAGACAAATTATTGATTTTCCTGACTTTCGTAGAGACTCGGCCAAGCGGCTTTTAAGTAGCCTAACATTGACCAAAATGTGAGCCCTGCGGCAATATAGAGGAAGACTTTGCCTGTTTCAAGGGTGTTCATGCCCCACAGCGGCACTTCAAAGAGCATAAAGCCTATCGCGAGCATCTGAAAGCCGGTTTTAACCTTTCCGGTGTAGCTGACTTTGACTTTGGCGCGTTCACCAAGGCTTGCCATCCATTCTCGTAGCGCGGATATGGTAATTTCACGACCAACAATGATAACGGCGGATATAATCACTCCAAAACTCGGGTACTTGCTGACAAGGCAGACGAGAACGGTGGCTATCATAAGTTTATCAGCCACGGGATCTAAAAATGCACCAAAAGCTGATTGCTGGTCCCACTTTCTTGCCAGATAGCCATCTAGCCAGTCGGTGACGCTCGCCAGAAAAAATATGCCGGCCAAAATATAATTGCTGATGCCTAAAATTGGGATAAAGAAGACCAGTAAAAATATTGGGATAAAAACAATTCGTGCAAGGGTTAATTGATTCGGTAAACTTAGCTTCATGATTGTATTTTTGCCCCGCTTATTTTAATTAACGCGGCTTCATTCCTTTTCTGTGTGGAATACATCATAAATTAATTGCGCTAACTTTTCACTGATACCGTGCAATGAGGCTAAATCTTCCACACCCGCCCGCGCCACTTCCTGTAAACCACCAAATTGCTTCAATACTTGTTGGCGCCGTTTAGGGCCTAAGCCGGGAATTTGTTCTAGCACAGACGTATTGCGTGTTTTCTGACGCTGCGCACGGTGGCCGCTAATCGCAAAACGATGTGCTTCGTCTCGACACTGCTGAATAAGGTGTAACGCGGCTGAATCGGCGGGTAAACGCACCTGCGAGCGGCTTTTGGCCAGGTATAACGTGTCAAAACAGGCTTTGCGCCCCGGGCCTTTGGTAATGCCAATCAGCAGAATATCGTTAAGCTGCAACTCCTGCATCACTTCCTCGGCTTGTTTGACCTGCCCTTTGCCGCCGTCTATCAGTAAAATATCTGGCTGCTTCGCTTCGCCTTTTTTTACTCGTTGATAACGTCGCATCAGTGCTTGTTTCATGGCGGCATAATCATCACCCGCTGTGATGCCTTTAATATTAAAACGACGGTAATCGGCTTTAGCAAACCCTTGTGTGGTCATAACCACACAAGATGCCACGGTGGACTCACCGGATGAATGACTAATATCAAAGCATTCTAACCGAAGGGGTAACTCGTCTAACTTGAGTGCGGTTTGTAAGTTGTCAAAACGCTGTAACAGGGTTTCTTTGCTATTGATGTATTGCAATAAGGACTGATTGGCATTTTGCTGCGCCATATCTAACCAGCGCTGCCGAAAACCGCGCACGTTATATTTTATCACCACCTTGTGCTTTACCTGTTCGGTTAAGACTTGTTGAATTAAATCACGGTCTGAAAGTGGTTCCGTTAAAATAATTTCTTCTGGAATGGCATGATTGGACGACAGATAATACTGTGGCATAAACGTATCCAGTAAAACCTGCGACATACTTTGTTCGTCAAAAATATTTTTGAGTTTAGGGTAAAAGGCTTTGCTGCCTAAACTGCGGCCACCACGAATGGTAACAACCTGAATACACCCCAAACCGTTTTGTACGCTAACGGCAATCACGTCGACATCACCGGCATCGGTATGGATATACTGCTTTTCTAAAATTTGGCGTAAGTGAATAATTTGATCACGCAATACCGCCGCTTCTTCATAGTCTTGCTTAGCAGCGGTTTGTTCCATTTTGCTGACTAGCTCGTCAATCACCTGACTGCTTTTACCGGCTAAAAATAATTTAGCATGATGCACGTCGCGTGCATAATCGTTTTCGTTGATCATTCCTGTACACGGCCCGGTACAACGTTTAATTTGGTACTGTAAACACGGACGTGAGCGGTTTTTAAAAAAGTGGTCTTCGCATTGCCGTACTGGAAATATTTTTTGTAATAAGTTTAAGGTTTCACGCACTGCACCAGCACTCGGGTACGGCCCAAAGTATTCCCCCTTGCTGCGTTGCTTACCTCGAAACACACTTAATCGTGGAAATATTTCCTGCGATGATAAATAAATATAAGGGTAACTTTTGTCGTCACGATACAGCACGTTATAACGTGGCTTTAAGGTTTTAATCAGGTTGTTTTCGAGTAATAAGGCTTCGTTTTCGGTATGTGTAACGGTGGTTTCCATTGCCACAATTTTGGACACAAGCACTTTTGTTTTGGGGCTGTCGACTGACTTTAAAAAATAACTTGAAACCCGATTTTTTAGATTTTTGGCTTTACCTACATAGATAACGGTATTGCTTGCGTCAAGCATACGATAAACACCGGGGCTGGGAGGTAGTGTTTTTAAAAAGCTTTTTGCGTCAAACTTTTTGGTTGGGTTAGTTTGCTCACGGCTTATTTTTTTATTAGCGTGTGGGTTCGGCATTCGCGTTTAGATAAACGGGCTTATTAAAATGGCGGATAAGTTAAACGTTAGTGTGTACCATGCTTGTCGATAAAACCATGTTGCAGTGCAATACGTGCCAGTTCCATATCATTATGCACACCCAGTTTAGTATACAGACGATGCCGGTAAGTGCTAATGGTTTTTGGACTTAACGAAAGCTTGTCAGATATAGCGCTGACTTTCTGGCCATCCATGAGCATAATCATCACCTGAAGTTCACGTTCCGATAACGACTCAAACGGCGACACATCAAACTCAGGCATTTGTGTGAGCGCCATTTGTTGCGCAATGTCCGGGCAAATATAACGCCGCCCACCCATTACTTCACGCATGGCATGTATCATTTCGTTAATATCGCTACCTTTGGTTAAGTAGCCTAATGCACCGGCTTTAAGTAGCCGCTGTGGGAAAATGTCATCATCATGCATGGTCACACCCACAATTTTATAGTCAGGGTTTATTTGAAGCAGCTTTTTAGTTGCTTCCAACCCCCCTATTCCTGGCATATTAATATCCATTAAAATGATATCAATGGTCTTTTTTTGGGTTTCTCTGCTTTTAGCTTCATAAAGTGCTTCTTCACCGGATGCCGCTTCGGCAACAACCTGAAACCCGTCTACATCATTTATTAAACGTTTTAGGCCGGTTCGGACTAAATCGTGGTCATCAACCAACATGACTTTGATCATTAAATATACTCAAATTAAATACTAATTAAGAACAGTGTAGTGCAGAATAAAATTATTGGGCAATAGAAATTTTTTTACAATCGATTAGTTATAATAAATAGAATCAACTTATTGATATAAGTCAATGTAATGATAGGCTTTTATTAATATCGCCAGTCTTCTCCACTATTATCTGACGGGTTTTCAAGCTCACTCTCGTTAAAAGATGGGCCTAACGACACAACACGCTGTAAATACGTGTTGGCTAAAGGTCGGGTTTCAAACGGCCCGGCAACGCCATTATTCTGCTGACAACACTTTAGTTGCTCTTTTTCCTGACGAAGGTAAACAAACCAACCTTCGTTCATTATATGAAAAAAACGATCTGGATTAACACGGTGCTTTTTTCCACGACGCTTCATTTCCGCTGATATATTAAATAAGTAGTCCATACTATTATACTGAGTGTCTAGTGAGTAGAGAGACGATCTTAAACAATAATACACGCCTTGTATGTAGGACTCGGCCTACACGCTGAAACTGAACGGCTCCAGTTTATTTACTCACCGCATCAAGATGCGCGCAAACCTCATTTCCACTTGCGTTAAATTCAAGATGATCAAAGCTGATGTTATTTGCAATAGCAATGCCACGTCCATGGGAGTCAAGTAAGCGTTGCATATCAAAGTCCATATAAGATTGCCAATCAAAACCTTTGCCATCATCACTGATTGTAATTTCAATATGATCTTTTTTTCGTTTAAAATGTATTTGTGCCAACTTGTTACGGTTAACATCTAACTGTTGACGCCGATTAACTTCCTCTACCCACTTACCATTTTTATTCAGTTCGGATTTAACGTCATAACCAATACCTAAATTCCCATGTTCAATCGCGTTCAACATTAATTCAAACAAACCGGTTAAAGATCGTTCTGATGAAGGACATGCACTGGCAACCAGTGTTGCAATCGAATGTACGTCATCAATCGTTTTAAAGTTAAATGTTGCTTCTTCCAATAAATTCATTGAAGCCGCATTTCCTTGTAATACTTTTTGCAGATTCTTATATATATGCAGGTTTCGGTAACAATTTCTAATCACGTTAGAAAATTGTTCTTCATTAAACGGCTTGGTTAAATAATAAAACGCGCCTGCTTCAATCCCTTCTACAACATCTTCTTTTCGCGCACAGGCCGATTGAAGAACAACAGGGATATGCTTTAAACGTGACTGTGACTGCATATTTTTTAATATATCAATACCACTAAGATGAGGCATCATGTTGTCGAGAATAACAATATCGTAATAGTCCATCACATTGTCATTGATCATTTGCCATGCAATTTTTCCATCGGTTGCCGTTTCCACTTGATAGCCATCTGACATAAAATTTAGATATTCTGAAATAATATCTAAATTGAGAGCATCATCATCGGCCACTAAAAAACGTGCATTTGTATTCATTTTCTGTCTTAACCTGTTGCTATAAACTATGTTCAATACCAAACTCTTAGTATCGGTAATCCACCCAAAAACGGTGAATCAAATTGCGACTTATGGACAGTCTAGTTGACTTAGATCAAGATATTCTGTGAAATATTACCATTTTTCGAGAACCATCCATTCATTTAATTATATTACCTAGTACTAATGTATTGCTGTAACAAAAAATACTTGATATAATCACTCGGGTATTGCAAATAATTTAGGAGCTCAATCAAATGCAAGCAGAAATCGATGGTAAAATTATCAAATTAAGTGAAGCAGGTTGGTTAGAAGACCTGAGTGAATGGAGTGAAGGTCTTGCTGCTCAAATCGCTATCAATGAAAAAATTGGTGATTTAACGGAAGAACATTGGGATATTGTTAATTTAGCACGCGAATATTTTACTGATAACGGTGCTGTTTGTGAACCCCGTAATTTTTCTAAACTGATGAAAGAAAAATATGGTAAAGATCGCAGCAGCCAGAAATATATTTATTCATTGTTTCCAACCGGTTTAATTAAATGTGCAAATAAAGTTGCAGGTCTCCCACGTCCTAAAGGTTGTAGCTAATAGTTAGCAAATCAAATAAAAAAAGGTTCCTACGAACCTTTTTTTATGCCTACAATTCGAAAATACTATTTACAACATTTTAAAAAAGGAAATTTAGTATGAAAGTAAAATTTATTGCTACTATGTGTTTTTTAGCGCTTTATACCGGCACTGCAAATGCCAAAGAATCAGGCAGTCAATTGCACGAGTCTAAATGCCTGGCCTGTCATTCAACTAGTGTTTATACCCGCAGCGATCGTAAAGTAAAATCGCTTACTGCATTATCGCAACGCGTTAATATGTGTGCCAAAGGTGGAGCCCGAACCAGTTGGACTAAAAAACAAATTGATAGTGTAACGGATTATTTAAATAATCGTTTTTATAAATTTTAATTCGCATTAAGTTTTTGGTTTTCATTGCCGATTAACGCCATTCCCGCGAAGGCGGAAATGGCGGCTATTGTAGTTTGATTAAGCGACTTCATTTATATATGGCACCTACTTACTCCGCACTAACCTAACAACCTTGAGCTACCTTGCCTCAAGCGAAGCCTGAACACATTTTAGTAAATGATACTCAAAAGCACCATCGAGTGCTTCATATACTGGTTTTAATTTTTTACTTTCATCACTAAAAGTAGACAATGCGTTTTTTATTAACTTCACATCTGTTTCAGTGATATCAACAACCTGCTGCAACTCAATTTGGCCCTGTCCAATAGACTGTGCTAAATGATTATAAATAGTTGCTAATTTTAATTGTCGTTGCACGGCAATATCATTTACCTTAATGCCACTGCGCAGCAGTTGTAAGGTTTCATCTACCGTATCACTTGCTGATGTATTGGCAGTATTCAAGCTATGCTGCTTGATGACTTCTAAAAAATCGGCGGCATAAGCCTTTAATTTTTTATCTCCTACACCGGTAATTTTTGCAAACTGCGATTGTGTTTGTGGTTGTCGCTCAACCATTTCCATTAAAGCCGCATCGTGAAAAATGACATAAGGTGGTACCCCTTTTTCTTCGGCTAATGTTTTACGGCAAGCTCTTAGAGCCTCCCATAAGCTTTGATCTGCCACTTGTATATTATTTTTTGCTTTACGCCCACGTTGTACAGCTTTTTCCACTCGGGTTTCTTTGCGCAACATTAATGTTTTTTCACCACGCAAAATAGGACGACACTGCTCAGTTAAAAGTAAATTACCAAAGCCTTCCATGTCCACGGCAAGTAAGTCTCTCGCAATCAGTTGCCGAAATATACTGCGCCATTGTTTAACGTCTAACTCGCTACCAATACCAAAAACACTTAATTTGTCATGCCCAAATTGTTTAATGCGTGCATTATCCTTTGCGATTAAAACATCCACTAGGTAGTTAACACCGAAACGTTGATTCGTTTTATACACACAGGACAATGCCTTTTGTGCCACTACGGTTGCATCCCATGTTTCTACTGGAGTGATGCAGGTATCACAGTTCCCGCAGGGCTTATCTAAATGATCAGAAAAATATTTTAATAAGGCTTGCCGACGGCAAGTGGTTAGTTCGCTAAAACCCAGCATTGACTGTAATTTATGGTGTTCAACACGTTTATGTGCTTCGTCCGCATCGGAGGATTCCATCATTTTCTTTAAGGTAATCACATCTTGCAAACCGTACATCATCCAGGCATTAGCCGGTTCGCCATCACGCCCTGCCCGCCCCGTTTCCTGATAATACGCTTCAATACTTTTGGGTAAGTTTAAGTGTGCCACAAATCGAACATCGGGTTTATCGATGCCCATACCAAAGGCAATGGTGGCAACAATAATTACCCCATCTTCTGTTAAAAAACGTTGCTGGTTGGTTTGCCGTACGTCAATTGGCAAACCCGCATGATAAGGCAATGCCGTTAAACCTTTTGCATTTAACCAAGCTGCTGTTTGCTCTACTTTTTTTCGTGACAAGCAATAAACAATACCGGCATCCGTTTCATGTTCGTTTAAAATAAAACGATATAACTGATCACGGGCATTGCCTTGAGCTTGTGAGATCCGGTAACAAATATTAGGGCGGTCAAAACTGGACACATACAAGTCCGTTTGTTTCAGATTTAACCGCTGAATTATTTCGCGCCGCGTGGGTTCATCGGCTGTAGCGGTTAAGGCAATGCGGGGAATCGTTGGAAAACGTTGGTGCAAGATAGACAACTGAATATATTCGGGACGAAAGTCATGCCCCCATTGAGAAACGCAATGGGCTTCATCAATCGCAAATAGTGCCAACGGCGCGCGTTCGAGTAAACTTAAAAAGCGTTCTGTCATTAAACGTTCTGGTGCAACGTATAATAAGTCTAGCTCATTGCGAAGTAATTGTTGCTCAACCTCACTAGCACTGCTTGCGTCTAGAGTTGAATTTAAGAAGGCAGCACGCACACCGAGTTGTTGTAATGCAACAACCTGATCTTGCATTAATGCAATCAGTGGCGACACCACAATACCAACACCTTCACGCACCATCGCAGGTATTTGATAACACAGTGATTTACCGCCACCGGTCGGCATAAGTACAACCGCATCGTTGCCGTTAATCAGTTGCTTAATAATTTCTTTCTGATGATATCTGAATTCAGAATAGCCAAAAATATTATTTAAAATAGTAAGTGCTTTATCGTCCATGTTTTAGTATTTTAACATTGTTCCCAAGGCAAGCCTTCAAAACGCCAACCTGCCAGGGTGCTGCGGTGGTGAGTGTCATCCAGTTCGCCTTCAAAACCATCTTCAACATTATAAACCTGTTTTAAGCCTTCTTTAACGAGCAAGATACCTGCCTCATGCGAACGTTTGCCGCTTCGACAAATCAGGATGATGGGCACATCGTTATTGTCTTCAATGGTGGACACGCCACCCAAAATCAGTTGCCGTATATCACGCACAAAGTGCGGGTTAATATCCCAGTCCGGCTCATCAATCCAGGGGATATGCAGCGCGCCAACGGGGTGGCCAATAAATAAAAATTCCATATGGGAGCGCACATCAATTAACAATGAGCCAGGAGACTGATGCAGTTCATATGCTTGTTGTGGCGTTATTGTAATAACAGCGGTCATTATATTTTCCCTTTTATTAAAGCTTAGCTTAATGCTTTTACCCGCGTATTTCGAGTATCCCAGAAATTAAATTCCTACTATTAGCCATTTAATTCCGACTATTCGCAACATCAGTTTGCTTTGTGTTATAATAGCTATTCAAATATCAGGTGCACTTCGGTCTGCACCCAGTTATCGCGGTAATTCACCCCGAAATACATACACTGTTTCCGCCTGGACCGTTCCAAGCCATTGCTTTGGATAGGCTGATCCCAAAATTGTTCTGGAGAACATATTACATGTCATTTGAATCCCTCGGCTTAAGAGCCGAATTACTCCGTGCTGTATCCGAAAAAGGTTATAGCGAACCCACTCCAATCCAAAAACAGGCAATTCCTATTATATTAGAAGGCCGCGATCTAATGGGTGGTGCGCAAACCGGCACCGGTAAAACCGCAGGTTTTACATTGCCAATGCTAGAACGTTTAATGGAAACCACCAAGCCCAGTAAAAACCGCCGCCCTATTCGCGCGCTCATACTCACCCCAACCCGAGAACTGGCTGCACAAGTGCATGAAAGTGTGCAAACTTATGGACGACATTTACCCCTAAAATCTACTGTGGTGTTTGGTGGCGTAAGTATTAATCCGCAAAAGATGAAATTGATTAAAGGCGTGGATATTCTAGTCGCCACTCCAGGTCGATTACTCGACCATGTTGGCCAAAACTCAGCCAATCTATCTAAAATTGATATTCTGATACTTGATGAAGCCGATCGTATGCTCGATATGGGTTTTATTCATGATATTCGTAAAGTTTTGGCCTTGCTTCCAAAAGAAAAACAAACCTTGTTGTTCTCAGCTACATTCTCAAGCGATATTAAAAAATTAGCCAATACCTTATTGCATTCACCGGCTCTCATCGAAGTGGCACAGCAAAATACAACAGCAGAACGTGTAACTCAGGTTATTCATCACGTTGACAAAAAACGTAAACGTGAGTTGCTTTCTTTTTTAATCGGTTCTAACAACTGGGAACAAGTACTGGTCTTTAACCGTACCAAGCACGGTGCCAATCGCCTTGCGGAGCAGTTAACCAATGATGGTATTGCATCTGCTGCTATCCATGGCAATAAAAGCCAGGGCGCGCGCACCAGAGCACTGGCCGATTTTAAATCCGGTAAAATACGTGTGCTAGTTGCAACTGATATTGCTGCGCGTGGCCTAGATATAAATCAGCTCCCACATGTGGTTAACTTTGAACTTCCCAACGTGGCCGAAGACTATGTACACCGCATTGGTCGAACAGGACGTGCAGGCAATGAAGGCGAAGCCATGTCACTTGTTTGTGTCGATGAATTAAAATTACTGAAGGACATTGAACGTTTAATAAAACAGGATATACCGAAAGTTGAAATTGATGGCTACAAACCCGACCCGTCTATTAAAGCCGAACCAATTAACAAAGGTGGCCGTGGTCGCCAACAGCCGGGGGCTCGTTCAGGTAATCGTTCTAAGCAGCGGCCAACACACAAAAAACGGTCTGGAACAAAAAGATCAGCATCGCAAGACTCACAAGCTGCAAATGGCAATACACGTTCAAACAAAAAAAACCGAATGTCTAAGCCATCAGGGAACAGGGCTCAGCAACGTCCCCAAAACATGCGCTAGAAACAGCAGCCGTTATACTCTGAATAAGACAGGCCCGCTAGTTATGCTAACGGGCCTGTTTTAATTTGATATATTCAAATATTTTATTGCATCGATTTATCAAAAAATTTAAAACGATTCTTACCTTCATTCTTAGCTTTGTACATTGCAATATCGGCATGTTTCACTAACGTATTCACATCTTCGCTGTTGTCAGGAAATAAACTGATGCCAATACTGGCAGACACACTAAATGCCTGCTCATGCAGAAAATAATCTTCTTTAATGGCCGCTAGAATTTTATTTGCAATCATATCAATGGTCTCAGTTTTATCAACGTCATTAATAATAATGGTAAATTCATCACCCCCAATGCGTGCCAACGTATCAGATTCTCTAAGTACAGCCGTCACTCGTTGACTAACCTGTTGCAATAACTCATCACCAACTCCATGACCATACTCATCATTCACCTGTTTAAAACCGTCTAAATCCATAAACATCACTGCAATTTTCTGGTTACTACGTTTAGAACGCGATAAAGATTGTCGTAGTCTGTCATAAAACAACATGCGATTAGGTAAATTACATAAACTGTCATAATGCGCTAGATGATATAAACGTTCATCACCTTCATTCTTGACTGAAACATCAGAGAAGATCCCAATGTAATGACTGGTATCCCCGTTATCGTCAAGCACCGCTGTAATGGACAACCATTCAGGATAAATTTCATTATTCTTACGGCTATTCCAGACTTCACCTTGCCAACGTTTTTCACGCAGTAATATATCCCACATCCGTTCATAAAAACCTTTATCGTGATTACCTGAATGTAAAATACTTGGCTTCTTACCCAGTACTTCTTCTTTAGTATATTGAGTTACTTTAACAAAGGCTTGATTGACATTTAAAATATAACTGTTGGCATCGGTAATCATCACGCCTTCTTCGGCATTTTCAAAAACCTTACCCATCAGCTTTGCAACCAATTGCAAGTTTGCCCTGATTTTATTTTTTAATTCGGCAATCTGCGAACGCAACTCATGTGTTAACAATGTAAAACCATCATACTCACTCACGCCGATGTTTTCTTCTCGACCAACTTGCGCTAATAAGCCACTCGCTAACTTTAGCATTTCAGTATGAATAATTCCTAGCACCTTAAAAGCAGGCATTTCAAGCAGTTCTTTATCCTGAATGCCATGATACCAACGACTAAAATGGTCATCAGTCATTAATATATTTTGTATTTGTTGACGGTCGGTAACAGTATGGCAAACAAGTGCACGATTTAATTCAGATAACCATTTAATATGAAACTCAACCACCAGATCGATTTCATTCAAATAATTATCAAGCTCACTCTCGCTTAGCTTTTGAAACAGAGATAGATCCATAAATAACAACCACCCCAGATTGTTAACAACAATTTAAGCGTATGCACAAAACATGGCTATTTCCACATGACATGTAGATTTATGACAATAAAATGAGAGTTTAATTGATATTTATCAATTAAAAATTCATCGTTTTACATAACCTCTTCCACCATCAACAATACTTGCATTATGTAATCTTGTGTTATCCTTGTATTTACTAACAACGATTAATGGCTTGATATCATGAACAAAATAAAAAAAATTGCGATTTTTGTTGATGTGCAAAATATTTACTACACCACACGCGACACCTATCAACGCCAGTTTAATTACCGAAAATTCTGGCAACAAATAAGCACACAAGGTGAAATAATTTCAGCAACAGCGTATGCAACTCATCGTGGTGACGACAAGCAAATTAAATTCCAAGATGCACTCAAACATATTGGCTTTGAAGTAAAACTAAAAAATTATATACAACGCAATGATGGCTCGGCCAAAGGTGATTGGGATGTTGGCATTACCATTGATGTTTTAGATATAGCTAGAAAGGTTGATACTATTATCTTACTATCTGGTGATGGTGACTTTGATTTATTATTGGAAAAAATAAAAACAGATTATGCTATTAATGCCGAAGTTTATGGTGTAGCCGCCCTCACCGCTAAAACATTGATTGATGCGGCCAGTACGTATCATCAAATTGAAGAAGGTTTATTGCTTTAAAATTTACCTGCATTCTTTTACAACTGAACAGGCATATAAAAAAATATAAAACGCCCACGGTCAATATCAATGGCCAATGTTGCTCCATGTGAAAGCCCATAATCCACATAACCGGGAATAGCACTATTCTGATGACACTCACTTGAATGTTGTGGTGACTCAAAGTCACGATCACGGTCGTACCATGACAGTAACATCATATCACCCAGTTGCTGCTGCGCTTCGTTATTTGCAATAACCATTGCAGCTTGGTAATCCACAAGGGGTGATGCTGGCATTATATCAACAACTTGAACCTTGGATAAATCCACATCCATTTGTTGTAATTTTGTTTTCATTTATACTCTCGTTGTTTTTTCAAAAATACTGAACACCATATCAATACTTAAATTCAGCTTTTGCAAATGGCTGGCAGCTTCTTTGCCTTCCTTATTAGCACGATAAAAATGAGGAGTCATTGATAATAAATCTTTAATTTGCTCTTTATTGATATCACCTGTTTTAAATTGCAATGGCACTGTATTAAGCAAGCTAAATCCTGTGGCTTCAATAGAAGATAAATCGTGAGGTTCCGTTTTTTTAATATCCGCATAAATTACTTGCCGTAACTCCTGCAAATGGTTAACTCCCGGCTCAACCAGAATAACTTGACCACCCTCTTTTAAAACAGAACTAAAGCCGTCAAAACTATGAAAACCAAATACGCATAAAATAATGTCCACACTGCTCATGCACACGGGTGGCTGACGATTGGTGCCCACAACCCAAGTTATCTTTTTATTGCGTTTAGCCGCTGCCACAATGGCATGTTTTGATATGTCCAGGCCAATAAAAGAAAGTCTGCTCTCACCTTGTTTATTTTCAAGGCTATTCACAATACTGTCTAAATAAAAGCCTTCACCACAACCTGCATCCATCAAACAGATTTGTTTAGAACCTTCAATAAGTGGTTCGATTATTTCGATTAATTTATTTGCAACCGGTGCATAAAACCCAGCATTTAAAAACCGAGTTCGTGCAATTACCATGTTTTTACTGTCGCCCGGTTCTTTTGAACGTTTATGCTGCACGGGTAATAAGTTAATATACCCCTGACGTGCAATATCAAACGCATGGCCGTTTTTACAAACAAGTTGTTGTGCATGGGATTCAAGTTGCTCACCCTCTATTGGGCAAGCCAAGTTCGATACCAGATTCGACACTTTCGTTATAAGCATAGATTATGGGTGATGGAACTATTTTTTGCTCAACATGCTTTTAAGATCAGCAAAAGGATTATGCGTTATAGTGGCACTTTTATCTTCTGTTATTGAAGTACTGTTACCAAGCTGTACTTCTAACTGGCGTTGATGTTCATTATCGTGGCAATATAGGCACAGTAATTCCCAATTACTGCCATCCATTGGATTGTTATCATGATTATGATCGCGATGATGCACGGTTAATTCATGTAAACTCTCACGCACAAACTCACGGCTGCATCGCCCACAAATATGCGGGTACATTTTTAATGCTTTTTCACGATAACCCTGTTCACGCTTTTCGCTAGCACGACGTGCTTCAGCTACAACAGAATCCAATTTATCTTTACCTGAATTTATCATTCAGTGACTCCTTGTTACTTTAAATAAACTATTTATTTTTTGAAAAATGAGCTGCCAAGCGGATATAAATAGCTATTTTATTCATCAGTAGATGAAATGCTACTTTTCCATGATTACACGATTTCCCTTTTTCTCGTGCCACAGAAAATTGATATTGGCGCATAATTATTTTTACTTCCTGCTCTTCAAAATAATTCAAAAACAAAATAGCTGCGCTTGGAGCTGCAATATGTGCCATAGATTGTCCACAGTTTTGTGCTAATTGAAACGTTTTTCCCATTTCAGAAGCAAGAGACTCGCTACTCGTAAAAAATTCATTTTTGGGAATACTATACTGCTCTGCGAACGCAGGCATTGGTAGTATGTATATAAATAGGATTACCGCAAATTTTTTCATGGTCAGCCCTGTTTAGGGCCAAATAATACCACTTAATGATGGGGGTTTGGCTATTTTGATTATTGGTTTAGTGAACCTAGTAACATATTATTCTGCATCAGTTCTCGGCAATATTTGACTAAAATAACTCTTAAACTACACATAAAGAACCCACCATTTTTATTAAAGTGATGGGTGTTATGATAAGAAAATTCGAATAATCAACATATACTATTGATTTATAAAGAAATTATGGCGGAGAGGGTGGGATTCGAACCCACGGATCGTTTCCAATCGCCGGTTTTC
>CAYYLL010000050.1:0-13423 GCA_964472525.1 uncultured Thioalkalispiraceae bacterium
CGCTTAACGGATTATATTTAACCCTGACAGTTACACAGAATTATTTACAGGCTCTAATTAAAGCAATGTTTTATCAATTAAGCCCATCTCTCCAGTCCTTTCCCGTTGTGAGAGGGAGTTAACGCGCTAGCAATGACTCTCAATATTTAAATCTCAAGTATTCATTGGTTAATATGTTACTAGATATAAGAAACATAATTCTCGTCACATTTTCTGCGGCTGTTATATTAGTGCCATATGTAGATGTTGTAGCTGGACTCTCGGTGTACAATATCATGCTAATATTCTTTATGTTTATTTACTTATTAAATAACCTTGCGCGGGGAGATATCACCTTCGATAAGAATACATTCACGATTTTATTGTTGCTGAGCTTTGCATATTTCTTGGTCTGCATTAATCCGAATATACAGCGAGAAATTTTATCGTATAGGAATATTAAAGCATTCCTATTTCCTATGGTTATTCTTCTTTCTGCTTCATTTATATTGCGCAGGGTCGAAGATTATAAGCTTTTTCTGTTTGGGATTCTTATAAGCTTATCGTTCTCATCTCTAATTGCAATAATGCAATTTATCAACATCGATGATGCATGGAATTTACGACTATTTATTGATATACCGAACGATAAAGTAGTATATAGCCAAATTAACGAGAGAATTAAACCTTCTGGTTTAGCATACTTTAGCGTTCAATTAAGTTACCAGCTTATTACTTTTTTTCCATTTTTATTTTACTTATATAGAATCGAAAAAAAAACTATAAATAAAAAAATTATCTTTGCAATTGGCGCGTTGATTGCTTCGGGTGCGATTGCAATAAATTCTGTGACAGCAATGTTGTTAATAATACTATCTGTGATGGTTATTTATAAATGGCCATCAATACGAGGAGTGGCAAGATTAATAATAGTTTTTAAATATCTTATTCCAATTGTTATAATACTAACTGCATTTGGTTTTATGGACAGAGTATGGAATTTAGATTCGTCAGCACTTAGTAGACTCCCCATGTTTATTTCAGGAATAACCATTTTAGCTGAGAACCCATATGGAGCTAGTTATAGTGAAATTACTGCCGTAAAAGAGCGCTTGGCCACACAAGAATGGTTTACATCTATGACGGGTTCATCACAAGTGTTGGTGACCGGATTGCATAATAGTTTTCTAATGGTTGCAGTTCAAAATGGAATATACATGCTTATCATTTACTTATTTATATATGGATATACTATAAAAATGGTATTAAGACAATCGATGAATCGAAATATCAGTGTTGATTCGAGAGTGTTTTATAGAGTTTCACTTGCATCTTTATGTGCATATATATTTCAATCTTCATTTCATAATGCAGGTCTTCCGACCGGAGATGTTTTTGGGTGGTTATTACTCGGAATAATCTATGCCTATAAAGGTGCAGTACAAAGGTCAGAAATATCATGATGTATTGTAGAATATAGCGAAAAATTTGCATATTGCCATGTAAAAATTAAAAATAGTATTTTTTGGCTATCTCTATAATTACAATTACCACGGGTAGCCTGGAAAAACTATAATATACGAGATAAATTACTTATATTCTCATAATAATCGCATTCTTTTCTTCGATGGTACAACGCTATGCGATCCCTAACAAAACTGAGGATCTCGTATCTTTTCAGTTCTTTGATGAAATAAATGATTGAATAGTGTATTTTGAAAACCATATATATTTGTGGTAATACTTTGATGGAAAAAATACCATATATCCTCTCTATGATCTGAGATACAATTTTCCCATTACAAAACGATCAAATGGTAAATAATCTTTCATGGCATATAACTGCACGGTAAAGTGCCTGCATAGTTGCATATAATAAATCATGTTAGCTTTTCCGAGCATACTTTCGCTCATGGCTATTGCTTTTAACGAAACATCCACATGTAAATGACATGTCTTATAGTGGATGATTGCCAGCGACATAGAATGAATGCGCCTGTTTCGGATTAACCGATGAATAATAACTAAAAATTGAAGGTATCCTTTGTCGCCTATCCTTTATAAGCAGTGCGGAAAATAGAATTAGGCTAAATCGGCAAAGACAAATTCAGAAATAGTAAGAAATAATGATTAAGTATTCAATAGTTATCGCAACCTATAATAGATATATATCATTGCAGGAACTTATTAATAGGTTAACAAAACAGGAAAATAATGAAGAGTTGGAAATAGTGATCGTAGATCAGACTGAAAACTATATGGAGTTTAGTGATTCCTTAAGCAGGCAAAATATTACATATATCCATTCGGAAGTAAAAGGGTTATCTAAATCCAGAAACTTAGGAATACAAAGAGCTAAGGGGAAGTACATATTAATAATGGATGATGACATTATGGTGGAAACCGACTATATCCGAAAGCTAGATGAAATCGTAGAGAAGAATGAATGTGATGTCATCTGTGGGAAAATACTTACTATGGAAAATAACAGGCCATACTCTAGATATATGAGTAATAAAAAAACTAGAATAAATTCAATTAACTATAATAAATGTTTGAGTACAACGTTATGTTTTAATAGGAAAGATCTATTGAGAATAGGGATGTTTGACAATAATTTTGGCGTGGCTGCAAAATATGGAGGGAGTGAAGAAACAGATCTAATATTACGAATGCTATGGGGAAACAAAAAAATTGTCTACTATCCGGAGCTGGTTGTTTATCATCCAAAATATGATCATGCTCTATGCGGTTACAATGATGTTTTTAAAAAATCATTTACTTACGGAGTAGGACGAGGAGCGATGTATAGAAAGCATATGGAAGAAAGAATCATATGGGCCAGTAAAGAGTTTATTTTATCATTGCTTAAGTCAACTGTTGGCTTTATTGGCGCAACGTTAGTTTTGGATTTCAAGGGAGCAACGCGATTTTCGGCAACTTTATGTGGTCGTGTTGTAGGTTTCATGATCTATTCGAATACGCATAACATCCAGAGTGCCCATGAAAAATAGGTGTTAATCAATTAGATTAAAACCAGAGTTGAATGTGAATAAAGTCAAAAATATAGAAAAACAAATAGATTAAAAATAATGAAGTCTAACAATAATCCGCATATAGAATATAAGTTAGCAATTTCTGTTGTAATGGCATGTAAAAATGAGGAAAAATATTTAGGTCAAGCAATGGATAGCATAATTTCGCAAACATTTAAAAACTATGAATTTATTATCATAAATGATGGTTCAACAGATAGAACAGAAAGCATAATACGAGAGTACATGAATATTGATTCGAGAATAAAGTTATTAATAAACAATGAGTCTAAAGGATTAACAAGGTGTCTTATAGATGCTATAAGTAATGCTAAAGGGGAATACATAGCAAGGCAGGATGCTGATGATATATCACTACCAGATAGGCTGGAAAAGCAAGTAATTTTCCTGAATGGTAACTTGGATTGTTCAGTGCTAGGGGCATGCATAGAGACAATTGACGAGAATGGTTCCCCTGTCGATGTAAAGGTACCAATAACGGGTAAAAGGAATGTAGATAAACACTTGAGGTATGGGAATATATTGGCTCATGGATCAGTTATGTTCCGGAAAGAAGAATATGAGAAGGTAGGCGGCTATAATTCAAAATTTATTGTGGCACAAGACTATGATTTATGGCTTAGAATGTCGAAGAATGCACGAATCGATAACCTGCCTAATGTGTTATATCGTTGGCGAATAAATAAAGAGTCAATAAGTGCGAAAAGGAAAGATAGGCAAGTTGCAAATGTGTTGTTAGCAATAATTAATAATTATAGCGATAACAAGAACGTAAATATCGAAAAAACAAACAGATTATCTGACAGTGAGGCATTAGAATATATTGTAAATTATTCGCGCAAATTAAACTCTATGATTATGAATGAGACTCTTGGTATATCTATGTTGAGAATGGGGTATACGAAGCAAGCAAGAAAATTATTGTTGAGAACTGGAGGGGTAAAATATAAAATTTTGTCAGCATTATTGTTTAATGATAAGTTGTTTGGGTTTTTTAAATACATATATATAAGAGTTAATAATATAACCACATGACTGGGATGATGTCTATTAGATATTTCTGGAAGTGGATATGTTGCTAATACAGATGTATAAAGGGGCATGATAGGTGAGAGTTCTACATATCTATAAAGCGTATTTGCCAGAATCTTTTGGAGGTACCGAGAGAACCATTTTCCAAATATGCCAAGGCACAAAAAAGCATGGTGTTGTTAGTAGTATAGCAACGATTTCAAAAAAGGAAACAATCACGTTAAATGATAAGGAAGCCAAAGTTTACAAATATAAGGAGAGTCTGACGATATCCTCAAACCCTGTTAGTATGGAGCTGTTTGGGGATTTTAAAAAGTTAATTAAAGGTGTGGATATATTACACTACCATTTTCCGTGGCCCTTTGCAGATGCCCTGCACTTGTTGAGAGGTTGTGGTAAACCCTCAATTGTTACTTATCATAGTGACATTGTTAAACAGAAATTTTATAAAAAAATTTACGCACCCGTGATGAAAAGGTTCTTGTCATCTGTTGATTTATTGGCGGTGACTTCGCCAGACTATTTAAGAACTAGCGAAGATTTACGGCCATACAGAAATAAATGTAGGGTTATACCGATTGGGCTTGATGATAAAGGATATCATACTGCTACACCAGATAAGGTTAACTATTGGAATAATAGGTTAGGGGAGGCATTTATACTTTTCGTTGGTGTTCTTAGATACTATAAAGGACTTGAATATCTAATGGAAGCAGCAAAAAAAATCAATGGGAAGATTGTTATTCTTGGCGAAGGCCCTTTGGAGGGAGAGTTAAGGCGGAAAATAAAAGAACTAAGAATATCAAATGTAATTCTATTAGGATATGTTGATGATGAAGATAAGGCGGCAATTATTAAGTTGTGTACCGCGCTGATTATGCCATCGCATCTGCGTTCAGAAGCATTTGGCGTATCATTGTTAGAGGCGGCAATGTTGAGCAAGCCACTTGTTAGTTGTGAAATAGGTACGGGCACAACATATATTAATATTAATAACGAAACTGGATTTACTTTGCCACCCAAAAATCCAGAAGCTATACAAGATGCATGTAATAAACTATTGCAAGATAATCAATTGTCCAGAAGGCTTGGAGATGGTGCAAAAAAAAGGTTTAATAAGTTGTTTAGGTCAGAAATAATGTGTAAGAGCTATGTGGATAGTTATAGAGAAATACTACATAAACATCAACAATTTAAATATGATTAATAGGCAATAAACAGAGTCGAAGGTGGTATGACAAAAAAAGCAATCATCACAGGTATTACAGGTCAAGATGGGGCATACCTGGCAGAATTTTTAATAGAAAAAGGTTATGAAGTGCACGGCATCAGAAGAAGGTCTTCATTATTTAATACAGAAAGAATAGACCATCTTTATACAGATCCTCATGATAAAAATGCGAAACTCATACTTCATTATGGTGATCTAACAGAATCGGGTAGTATTACGAGAATAATACAAGAAATACAGCCTGATGAGATATATAATTTGGCGGCACAAAGTCATGTTGCTGTCTCATTTGAACAGCCAGAGTATACTTCAAACGTTAATGCTCTCGGGACGTTGCGAATCTTAGAAGCTATACGCATTTTATCATTAGAAAATAAAACCAAATTTTACCAAGCCTCAACATCAGAATTATTTGGTAAAATACAGGAAAACCCACAAACTGAAACAACACCCTTTTATCCAAGATCACCTTACGCTGTAGCTAAACTGTATGCATATTGGATAACTATAAACTATAGAGAGGCTTACAATATTTACGCATGTAACGGTATATTGTTTAATCATGAGTCCCCATTAAGAGGGGAAACATTTGTAACCAGAAAAATTACCAGAGCATTATCAAGGATAAGTATTGGGACTCAAAAAATGCTGTATCTAGGAAATATTGATTCTAAAAGAGACTGGGGACATGCTAGGGACTATGTGGAAATGCAATGGTTGATGTTGCAGCAAGATATGGCAAAAGATTATGTAATCTCTACAGGAATACAGCATACTGTTAGAGAGTTTGTAAATTTTGCATTAAAAGAGTTAGAGCTTAAAGTAACCTGGAAGGGGAAAGGTGTGGACGAAAAAGCGTATCTTCCGACTGGGCAATGTATAATTTCAATTGATAATAGATATTATAGACCATCAGAAGTTGATGACCTCCTTGGAGACGCTGGAAAAGCGCGAGAAGAGCTAGGTTGGAAATGTAATATTTCGTTTGAAGATTTAGTTAAGGAAATGGTACAAAGCGATCTAGAAATAGCAGTACAGGAAAAGTCTATAGGTAAAAACATAGAGCAATAATTAACTAGAAGTGTCATATTTATAAATGAAAATAGCATTAATATTTGGTGTTACAGGACAAGATGGAACATATTTATCAGAACTATTATCTAGAAAAGGCTATAAGATATATGGTGTATCAAGAGGCATAAAGGGTATTAAAAATACCATAGCAGAAAATGATGGGTTAAATGCTAAAATAAATTTAATTTTTTCGGATATAAGTAATATTGAGGAAGTGTCGGCAATAATTAAAATATTACAACCAGATGAAATATATAATTTGTCTGGTCAGAGTTCAGTGGGGCTTTCTTATGAAGAACCAGCGGAGACATTCACGAGTATCTGTTATGTGACGTTAAATATCCTGGATGCCGTGCGCTTATATAGTAGTAAAACAAAAATATATTGCGCAGGTTCCAGTGAGTGTTTTGGTGATACTGGAAATATAAAAGCATCTGAGAACACTAAATTTAATCCCATAAGCCCTTATGGGGTTTCAAAAGCTTCAGCATATTGGCTAGTCAAAAATTATAGAGATGTATATGGTTTATTTGCATGCACGGGGATATTGTTTAATCATGAATCACCCTTAAGGCCTGATAATTTTGTGACAAAAAAAATTGTAAAAGAGGCATGTAAAATATCAAAAGGCAGCAAAAGCAAATTATATTTAGGTAATATTGAAATTATCAGAGACTGGGGCTGGTCAGAAGAGTACGTTGAAAGTATGTGGCTGCAATTACAGCAAAATATTCCTGATGATTACATTATAGCTACTGGAGTATGTCATTCTTTAAAAGAATTTGTTGTTGAAGTGTTTAAGCAGCTAGAGCTAGACTGGGAACGGCATGTCAGAATAGATAAAACATTTATTAGGCAGGGCGAACCGAAAAAGATTTGCGGGTGTCCAGATAAGGCACGTATCAAATTAGGATGGAAGACAAAAAGCGATATGAGAACAATTATAAAAAAACTTATAGCCAATGAACTGACATAGTATGCCATGCATGTTGGCATATAAGTAGGGTTATTAAAGCAAGTAAACTATTATTAAGAGTGTATTTTTCATTGTGCGTAATAAAATTCTGTAGTTAAGAAAGCTGAAGGTGAATTCAATAAATGATAAATTACCTAAAGCGAAGAATAAATATATGAGTGATATTAGCTCTAAATTATTTTTTCTGCATATTGGGTTGCATAAAACTGGAACTACATTTTTGCAAAAAAATATTTTCCCAAATTTTGATACCACTGACTTATGCTATAACCCTCCAAATATCATAAATGCGATTAGAGACTTGTATCGTCATAATTATTGTGATGAACTTCGACGTGAAACTATAAGAATTATATATAGGGAGCTAGATATAATATGCCAGAAGAAGATATTTCTTTCGCATGAGATATATTCTGGAACTCCATGGAGAAATTATGATGATTTGGAAAAAATGAGTTCTTTTTTAAAAGAGGTATTTCCTACAGCGAAAATAATATTAGTCTTTAGAGATCATGGGGATTGGCTTGAGTCATTATATAAAGAGGCTATAAAAGATGGGTGTTTGTTGTCTATTGATACATTCTTGAATTACACAAGTGGTAAGTTCGGTGAGAGGCGAAATATTGATAAACGGAATGTGAATGCTCTGGATTTTAATTACAGAAGAATAATCGATAGCTACATAAAAAAATATGGAAGGTGCAATGTTTTTTCGATGGAATTTATAGAGCTAAAAAATAATACTGAATTATTCATATCAAAAATAGAAAGGTTATTAGAGACAAAAATACTGAAATATGAGAGTGGTAAGGAGAATAAAGGATATACGGCATTTTCTATTAATTTGATAGTGTTTTTATCTAAGTTGCTAATTATAAATAGATTGTTCATCTTAACCAAGATTGAACCTTTTGTGTTTATGGAGCAACTGTTAGGTAAGTTCGACAAAAAGGGGATAAGGTTGAAATTAGCGATAAGGGATTCTTCTTTTCTCGTGAAAAATGTAATTATCTTGCATCGAGTCTTTTTAAGATTTGGGCTGGATAAGGATGGGACGAGAAAAAGAAGACTAAGGAGGCAGAAAAAATTTATTAAATTTATAGAACATTATATAGATTGGAATTGGGATTTGGTTGGTGCGGAGAAAAGATATGTTATAAAAAAACACTATCGAAATGATTTGTTATCATAGTTTAAATTCTCCGATAGGGGACATAGAATCTACAGCCTTTAGACAGGGGTAGACGAAAAAATAAAAGAGGCAAATGCGATCCGGATATACATCAAACCCGGAAAGGTAACCAATGATATTTTGGTAGAAGGGATATATTGGTGTTGATGGGCAGACCAAACTGATCTGTTCGGTGGCCGCGACGGTGGCGAATGTTCATGACAGTCAATTGCTTGGCGACTTACTGCCTGGTGAAGAAACCTGCGTATGGGGTGATTATGCCTATGTGGGGCAAGGTGAAGTGATAGCCGGTGGAAAATTTACATATTTTAGATTTAATTGTATATATAAATAATAAGTGAAAGTAGACATAAAAATACCAATCAATTAGATTGTTATATGATGATATGTTTAGATCATAATGACGAATGTAAGGCTTATATTCTGAGCGGCGGGAATAAAATACATGAAGAAATATTTGCTTTATAGATGGGAGTGTATTTAGGCATTAAATGCACAGAAGATATGATCTGTTAATAGAAATAATTATATTTTGAGAGGTTGGTTATGTTAATAATTGCAGAAATTGGGTTAAACCATAATGGTGATATGGACATTGCAAAATGTTTAATTGAAGAGGCGCATAGTGCGGGAGCTGATATAGCAAAATTCCAGTTCTTCGATATTAGCGAATACTATGGACCTGAATTCGAATGGTATAACGAGTGTATGAAGGCAAGATTAACTTATGAACAATCGGTAGAATTAAAAGAACATTGCGAAAAAATAGGAATAGAATTTATGGCATCTGTTTTCAACCTTGAAGGAGTAGAATGGGCAAAGAAGCTGGATATGAAAAGGTATAAAATAGCAAGTAGATGTATAATGCAACAAGATCTTCTGGATGAGGTGGGGAAAATTGGTAAAACTATGATGGTTTCATTGGGGAAGTGGGATAAAAATGAATTACCAACTCATATTAAATCACAAGGAAATATTGAATACCTTTATTGTGTGGCAAAATATCCAACAATGCCAGGTGATATAAATTTTAGTAAAATTGATTTTACAACAAAATATGCAGGTTTCAGCGATCATACTATTGGCATGGATGCTTCACTAATTGCGGTGGCACGAGGAGCGCGCATCATAGAAAAACATTTTACGCTTAGTAAAAAAATGCATGGGCCCGATCATTCAGGAAGTATGGAGCCAGATGATCTAAGAAGATTAGTGAAAACTGCTCGAAAATATGAAAATTTTTTACTGGCTAATTAAAATAAGTACGTTAAAAGTTAAACACACATAGCATTCCTGTTCATATAAAATAATGGGGTGATTACTCATCAACTTAGTTATTGACTATTTAACGGTTGGCGTAAATATAATATTTATATGGAATATATAGTTTGAATATCATAAATTATGATGCATGATAAGCCAAGAATTTTGCTAATAATTGGATCTAATCCAGCAACGATTGCATTTGCAAATTCCTTCATTGAGAATCATGAAATAGTTGGTTTAATACAACAGGCTGGTGGACCGGAAGGGGATAACTACTCAGAAATAAAGTCTATACATGATAAACCGGAATACTCTTTCGAGAAAGAAGTAGAGGAGAGTGTGCTTGGTTACGTTTATGATTGTATATATTTACGTGATCATAATAAAGTACCACAAATTAAAATAGATAAAGGCAGTATAAATAAACCAGCATCCATAAACTGGATAAATAAGTTAAAACCAGATCTTATCATATCGCACGGCCCTGAAAGATTAAGCCAAGAGCTAATTAATATCGCAAAATATGGTGGTATTAATGTTCACTGGGGTTTGTCTCCGACATATAGAGGAACACATACGATTCGATGGCCTTTATTGGAGGGGAAGCCAGAATGGATAGGTGTTACGATACATTTGCTTGACCAAAATTTGGATACGGGTTCAATAATATACCAGGCAAAACCAAAATTGGTTCAAGGTTATTCTTTTAGACAAATAGAGTATTCACTCACAAATCTAGCTTGTAAAATATTACCACAAGCAGTAAAAGAAGTGCTGTCGGGGCAGAGCAAAATGGCCCAACAGGATTTAACCATTGGAAGAACATATCATTCAAAGGATTGGGCTCAAGAGTATGAAGTTAAACTAACTGTTGAGTATATAGCAAGACAAATAAGGAAATATCACGCGAATAAACAATTTTATGATGATCGGGTTATATTAATAAACGAGTGGACTAATGGCTAAAAATCAACCGCTAGTATTGTTGTATCATGAAATCACAGATACTGAGTCAGAGTTCATAAAAAATTATAGTATTAATACAAAGCCGAAGACGTTTGATCAACACATGCGCGTTATAAGTAGGCATTTCAAACCAATAACTTATTCTGAATATAAGGACTGCCTGAAAAATGGCGAAAATATTACTGATCGTATTTTAGTAACCTTTGATGACGGATATAGCGAGGCAGTAAAACATGGCGGTGAGATACTCAATAAATATAATTTAGATGGCATCTGGTTTATAAATGATCAGTTTATAAAAAATGATAAAATATTTTGGTTATCAAAATTAATGTATTTATATGATGAAGGTAAATTGAAAGACTTCATTAAAAACTTCAATGAAGTACATCAGGGACTGGCTAAAAAAATAAGAAAATGGGACGTGAAGTCTATCGATCTTTGGGCGAAGGACAATTATTCACTTTCACTAGAAAATTATTTGAATGAATATGTTATTAAATTAGGTTTAAATGAGAATAATAGAGAAAATAATTCTATGTTATATGCTTCAGAAAACGAATTGATGATGCTCAGTCAGAATTTTGAAATTGGTAACCATACTAGCTCACACCCTAATTTTCGTAATCTTTCAATTGAGAATAAAATAAAACAATCAGAGGAATCTAGAAGAAATCTACAAAAAATTATAAATCGGGAAATTAACTGTTTTGCGTTTCCATTTGGACAGGAACATATGCATTGGTGCCAGAATGATGTGGATATACTATTAGAATTAAACTATGAGAGTGTATTTAGTGTGGCCAATGAACACAAAACATTAAATGCTACTGTAATTCCAAGATACGAAATACCGGAAATAGAAGATAGAGTGATGTTTAGAGGTTATATCGATAAATTGCTTGAGGAAAACAAGAAAATAACTAATTATTTAAATAGGGCGTAAATCATTATATAAAACAATGATAGCTCACCATAAAATCATTGGATGGTGGAGAACTCAGCCGGATTCGCTGTGATAACGACCCCGAATATTAGCCATGATTTGGTGGAATAGGCGGAGATTCGAAAAATATAAACTTGATTTTACGTCAGCAGAAAATCTGTTATAGAACGCATATATGGGGCGTTAGCCGCATAGCATAATCCAGCTTCTGAATCAGCACCAATTTAATTCGATTAACAAGGTGCAGGACTATGACGTGCAGTGGCTTTGGTTTTATAATCATGAACGGCCCAACAAGGCCAATGGTTTGCCATCCAAACAAATGCTGATAGCAGTATGAAATCTATTTTTATCAGCTTGAATATGATCTTTACCGTTTCTGTCCTCAATTTTAACTTGTGATTTTTATGTAATAGTCGGTCGAGACAAGAATAGCATATACTAGAATATTAAGAGAAAGTAATGATGAACAATAATCAAGAGTACAACGCAATACATATTGGGGATGGAAATTATTTCGATAAAGTTAGACTAGATATTCATGAAAGTCATAAAACTATAGATAGTTTTCCAAGAGTACCAAAAAAGAATAGCAGATCATTTCTTAGCAACAAAATTAGGTACTTGATAAATGGATTTATGATGAAATTTAAGTTGCAAGAACGTTTAATCCATAACGGCATAAGGATGAAATGGTTCAATGAATTTTATGACTACTGGATTAATATTATTAATGGGAGACCTTTAACATTAATAGATTTTTTTATGTTGCTTCATGACTACAGAAAAGGTGTGCAACGAGTTGATACGTTGCAGTGGGATAATCCTGAGGTGCACGTCGATAATTGGCAGAACCCAAACCAAATTTACTCAATCTTTAACAATGCAAGAAGGAATGCCCTAAATCCTATTAACGGCCATCAGCTCTGGAAAAGAGTAAAAAAGAACTCTCATATATTGGAATATGGCTGTTCACTTGCACCATATTACAATTGTTACCGTCAGTTCTTTTCACATTTAAATTGCAAATGGCATCTGGCGGATATTCCTAACTTCCCTTTTCACTATGCAAAGTATCTTTATCGCAATGATGCTTGCGTGAATTTTTCAACTATTTATCCTACTGACTTCAAAAATCCACTTTTTAATTTCAGTGGTTTTGATGTAATAATTTTAACAACTGTATTAGAACATCTAGATGATCCTATTTTCGTTACAGACTACTTGTTGAAAAGACTCAAACCAGGAGGCCTATTTGTCTTTGATTATGTAGTTTCAGATGGCGTTGAGCTAGATACACCAGCCTCATTAGAAATGAGGAAAGAATGTCTGAAGATCTTGTTAAGCAGGATGGTAATAATATTTGGGGAAGTAAACATTGAGAAAGACGTTGGTTTCTGTATAGGGAAATTATTATAAATTTATTTTATGAGTTTTCATACATAAATAATTATAAAGTGGTCAACCCCGGACATTTTTCTAAGAGTTTTTTGTGCTACACAGTGGCTTTGGTCTACAATAATGAACGGCCTAACAAGGCCAATGGTGGATTACCGCCGAAACAAATGCGATAGCAACATGAACTCTATTTTTGGCAACAGCTAATAATGAATGTTACCGAAACACCTGGCGATTCTTCACTGCCTTGTAGATCACTCTGTTCAGTGGTTCAACAGCGTTAGTGGTGGGAGCGGTTTGGTCGAAT
>CAYYLL010000051.1:0-13143 GCA_964472525.1 uncultured Thioalkalispiraceae bacterium
CGCGTTCATCATCAAAATCTTGCAACCGCAGCCCAACCAATTCCATCCGACGTACCCCAGTTGAGTAAAATGTTTCCAGGATGGCTCGGTCACGTATGCCGGCATTACCAAAGATACTCGTGTGATTTAACATGCTATTAATTTCATCAATGGATAAAATATCTTTTGGTAAACGCTTCGGCAGTCTTGGTAACTGAAACTCAGATGCAGGATTAAAAAGAATATAATTTTCTTGGCAGAGCCATTTAAAAAATGCCTTCAGTGGCGCCAGATGACTATGCTGAGTACTAAAACTTAACGGCCTACCATCGGTTTTTCGATAGTTAAACAAATATCGATGATATCGTTCTAAGACTTTCTTCGTTACATCTTGTGGTGTATCAATACCACGTGGTTCACACCAGGTAATGAATCGTCGAATACAGACATCACGTGTTTTGTTAGTCGCCTTACTGTAGTTCTTTGACTCACACCATTCAAGAAACCGCATGAGATAAAGTACAATACTGTTATGTTCGATAGTCTTGTTACTCATTGTGGAAGCCCTCCATTAATGTTGGAAGAATTCGACTTAGGGTACGATGCTTGTGGTGTATTTTTTTCTATTAATGCTTTAATGTCTTTTTCAGATAAAAGACTGTTTTCATCTGAAACCTTGTTGTCATGCGGCTTAGGAGCATTTTTAGGTGCATGACATGTACCAGACAAAGCATCGACTTGAGACCGACTTAGCCCCGACAGGTTAGCCTTTAACCCCGACTTGTTGTCATCATTAACCTGTTTTTTTAAGGTTTCAATATCAACCAACCCCATTAAAAATGCATCGCCATTTTGTCCTTCATGGTTGTAAAGCAACTCATATATAAATTGCCGTCCACGGCCACCACGATGGATTAGCAAGTACTCCATGTTTTCTAAACGTTTGATGTGCACTTTTAATTGCGTGTCTCCCCAGCCAGTATAGGCACGTACATCACGGCGGCTAAATCGATAATCACTGCGTGGGATATTTTTGTCCTCACAGTGTGTTGTTATCATTTTATCAATCAACATTAAAAGACGGCGTGTTTGAGGGGGTAACTCATCCAATGAACTACCCAGTACTTTGTGTGCTAGTTGATTGGCTAAATCAATATCTTCCAGCATCACTTCGACATATGAAATCTGTTTGCCATTACAGTACACTTTTTTAATTTTACGCTGGTATTGATGAAGAAGAGCAATACTATTAATCAGCGTCAGATACTTTTTATGGTCTCGACGGGTACGTGTTTTATCATCAAGGAATGTAAGTTGTTTGGCAAACGGGTTCACAACCTTAAGGGGCTTAAGAAGACTCTGTGCGTTCTGTTGGACGCGAATCACATCTTCTTTTATTTGACTCACTTTCAAACCTTCCAACGTTTCTTCAAAACGCTGTAAGTCATGTATGGCACGTGTTTGCGCTCTATCTTCATCGACGGTTAAAACAAAACATCGATTGAGTAATTCTTCATCAATATCAATGGCAGTTGTGGTACTAAACAACATAACCGGTCCTTCGACTTTATACTCTCGTGTTACGTGTCGACCTGTATCAGGATCTTTTCCTGTTGATGCAATGGTCAGTTGACCTTCAGATATTAATAATTTTAACGCATAGGCCGCCGCGCTAATGCCTTCCTCTTCACTGACACTAAAGACTTTATGTTTGACATTAATATCCCCCATATAAAAAAGAGACTGCCCAGTAATGGCAGAGTACTGTACACGTTGTGTGACAGGCACAAAGGATAACGTCACATCCATCAACACACTTTTACCGGCCGCACTGCTGCTTTGAATCATCACTGCGATAGGACTTGGTAGTAACCTGGACACACACGCAAAGTAGGCAACCAAACTATTGTTTTTTTCACCGACAATCCCACAGCGTTGAAAATCTTCTAAGATGCGATGCTTTAAGTTTGGAGACCTTAAAAAGTGCATGGCTTCTGCGTGTTCTAATGGAGTCAACACATTGTCTAAAACATTAGGCGTGAGTATTTGGCTAATATTCTCATCCTGCAAGAGCTCAAGCTTTAATAAAATCTGACTTAAGTCCTTTTTAAATACCTCTTCGCTAATACCCAGCTCAATGGAGGACTGCTTACAAAAGTTATCTCGATGACGTGCGCTATATAAATCAAAGGTATCAATATGCAATACCTCTTTTCGGTTTACCAAAATATTTACTTTAAGGTGATTGCTAACAGTGTTGTGTTCTAGTCCTCGAATACGATAACGGCGGTTACTAAAACACATCACAATGACATTGTCCTTAACCTCGGCTTTCACCTCTACCGCAGGCTGCGGAATAACGGTCGCTCCGACCATTTCATCATGGGGACTTTCTTTTTTTTCTATTGGTTCCTTTTCAACAGTGCTTTCACCTGACGAATAATTTTGTAAATTTAAATCAGGTTCTGGATTTGAACTTACACATTCAGATGATTTATCAGTACTCTCTGTATTAGTGGCGAGTTTGTCAGGCGGTTTACTACCACTTAACCAAACCGCCTTTCGAATTACTTCACCAAGTGAATCGCTTGAAGGTAAATTATTGAGTGCATAGGTATTAGCATCTCGGTTTTTATTAAATTCAATGCGATAGCATTCAATATCCAGAGTCGTTAATTGTTTTGCTAGTTTTATACCAGCCGCATCAGCTTTTTTTGTACCAGCATAAGCAATCAAAACACGTTTAACAGGCGAGTCATTGAATAGCTCAATAATATTATTAGGAAGATAACCCACACCATCACTGCATGTCACGTTTTTATAACCTGCACACCAGAATGTTAGAGCATCAAGAATAGAGGAACATAAAATAAGTTCTTCGCATGTATGCACGACTTT
This sequence comes from uncultured Thioalkalispiraceae bacterium, assembly GCA_964472525.1. Classification (GTDB taxonomy): domain Bacteria; phylum Pseudomonadota; class Gammaproteobacteria; order UBA6429; family Thiohalophilaceae; genus SZUA-37. The sequence continues at coordinate 2,878 of CAYYLL010000051.1, forward strand.
GATATTAAATAGGTTAGGTAGTGAATCGTACAAGGCTGTATCAATAGGTGTGCCTGGCCTTAATTTCTTAGCGACCTTATGACCATACATTTGGTGAACAAACCCGTTCTCAATGACCGGCACAACCAAGCTGCCACGAAAGAGTTCATGACCACTGGCTTTGAGTATCCCTATACGTTGTAACAGGCCACGCTTTGCCATGCCTTCCTTACGATTTTTTTCAGGGAGAAGGTTGCCAAACGTTCGATCACTGAATCCAAGTTTAAAAGTGTCAATCGCTTCACTTTTATCTATCCCCATCTTTTGTAAAGCACTAAGAATGGTAGGCGTATTTTTTAAGGTGTTGTGGTAGTAATCAATAACCTGTTGTTTTACTTCGTTGTCTGAGCTTTCATTATCAAATGGTTTATTAAGAGAACCATCGGATGCCGCATTTGCACCCGATGCATTAACCAAATGAAAAAATGAATCACTATTATCTTGTGGAGTCATTGTTTCATTAATTGTCATGATTAACTAAACCTCCTTGTTAACAGGTAAAGACAAATCCGTTTTACGCAAAGAATCACCGTGTAACTCGATACGATGTGCACGTTGAACAACACGATCTAAGATCGCATCGGCAATGGTGGCTTCACCTAAATAGTCATGCCATTTATCAACAGGGAGTTGTGATGTAATAATGAGAGAGCCTGCATTCATACGCTCATCAATGAGTTCAAGTAGTTCGTGACGGCCAATAACTGTAACGGGTGCTAAGGCCCAGTCATCAATAATAAGCAAGTCAATCTTAGCTAACTTATTACGATAACGTTGTAACGTGCCATCACCTTGTGCAATTTGAAATTGTTCAAAGAGTCGAGATAGTCTAATAGATAAAACTGAAAAAGCTTTTCTCACGGCAGCATCTCCAAAAGCACAAGCAATCCATGTTTTACCTGTTCCCGTTGCGCCAGTAATGATAATATTTTGTTTTTGATGTATGTATTCATTTGTAGACAAACTATTAACTACGTCTCTATTCAAACCTCGTGGGGTGCTGTAATCAATATCTTCAAGGCATGCATTGATTTTAAGTTTCGCTTGTTTACGCAAACGTTGTTGCTTGCTATTTTTTCTTGCTTCTAACTCAGCATCAGCAAGATAACCTATACGTGTTTCAAAAGAATGTTCCGCAAATGCAGGATTCTTAAGCTGTTCCTCAAATGCCACAGCCATAACAGGTAAACGCAATTCTCTAAGAGATAAAGTCGTTTGATTAGGTAATGTCATTAGAAAGGACTCCTTGTGTTGTAATAATCTGAACCACGTACATTTTTATGAAGCGGCAAGTTAATTTGAATGGGAATTTGTTCTTCAGAAAAATCAACTAGACGTCGTTTCAATATCGATTTAATGCTTTTAATTGATAACGAACCGATTCGGAGCGCGCGTTTACATGCTGCCTCAAACTTTTGATCACCATACTCCTTTGCTAATTTCTGTAATGACGAACAAGCACTGACTCCCATAAGAGCATGTGGGCGAGATTCAAATTGATATTTAACGGCAGCCAATGTGGATTCACCCACTTCTTCCGCCCATTCAATGAGTTTCTCTGGTGTAAGGTTAGCGTAGTCACGATGCGCTTTAGGTTGATGTGCCTCGATTGTTGTAGTCCCACCTTCAACATAACTGCGAGGATGAGAGGCAACCCTTCTACCACGATAAATAAGATCAATAGTATTTTTACTTACGCGTGTTTCAATTTTTTCACTGATCAGTTGATACGGTACGGAATAATAATGATTATCAACGCTCATATGATAATCCGCATTAACTTTGCGTTCAGCAACCCATTCAGCATATTCAAATGGAGTAGCAGGAAGTGGCTTTAGTAAGGGCTTGTCCATCTCTAAAAAACGACTGCGACGACACCCTGGTAATTTTTTGAATGGTCGCTCATTTAATATTTTGAGTAATTTTGATATAGCAATATTTATTTCATTCACACTGAAAAACTTACGTTCTAGTAATCTAGCTATAATCCAACGGGATGCAATTAAAACACCATTTTCTGCCTTTGCTTTATCTTTCGGTTTTCGAACACGAGCAGGAATAATCACGCACCCATAGTATCTTGCTAATTCCGCATAAGTTCGGTTTAGAACTAAATCTTTACCTGCTTTAGTCACTGCTGATTTTAGATTGTCAGGGATAAATATTTCAGGAACGCCACCAAAAAAAATAAGCATTCTGACATGAGTATCAATCCAATCAAATTTACCTTGTGACCGAGATGCAAAAGCAAACGTATAGTTAGAACACCCAAGTACACCGATGAAAATTTGCACATAGGAAATACCTCCTGTTTCAGGATCAATGTAAGGTACAGTTTGTCCAGCATAATCAATAAACACACGTTCACCTGCACGGTGATGCTGGCGCATACTTAAATCTAATTTTTTACGATACCGATTATATAGAACGGTAAATTGTGTATAACCGTATCCACAATCTGGATTAGCTAATCGATAGTCTTCCCAAAGCAACTGCAACGTCATATATTTGTATTGCATACGTTGATGAATATAACTCCAGTCAGGAATTGCTTTTGTTGTTATACGATAACGTTTTGTTTTGACTAATGCTTCAAGTTCACCGTCACCCATTTCCTCAATATCTGACCACTTAAGATTATTTTTTTCTGCTATCTTCTTATAGCGACGTACAGTGTTGTGAGAACATCCTCCCGCAGCGCGACTAATTGCGCGAATCGATAATAGAGTCGTTAATAGTAGTCTTAATATTTCTCTTACTTTATTCATTTAAGTATCCTTATAAATTAAATGTACTGTGATAGATAACAGGTAAAACTCTGTTATCTATCACATGGTAATATTTATAAAAAGTTAGTTACGCCTTATTGTAAATAAGCAGAACGATATTGCGCCCAGATACCCTCAAGTAATTCACTTCTTTGTCTTTTAGGTGGGCACACAAGTTCTGTTTTTGATAAAACTTGTCGAGCAAAACGAGGACACTTCGTTAAAAGCAATTTCATAAAATCTTGGTCGCTCATCGCTTTAATTTTTTGCCAATCACAACGCTTTATAAGTGTTTTCTGACGAATACGGAAAACCAAAAAAGCTGAGGCACTGGCTTTCTTGGCTATTTCTGCATCAGACAGCTCTGTGGTTAATACCAACTTAAATACATATCGCAGATTTTTCATTTAAATCACCATTTATTTAATTCAGGACACAGTAGCCCCAGATAGGACGACTGTGATTTATAAAAATAAGGCGAGTGTCATCCTTTGCTTAATGTGCAAAATTTATTGACAAACAAAGGATGAACAACGAGAATGAAAGGTATCGAGAGTTCAAATTCGATGCTTTCAGATTAACCTCATGAGTTCGCGCTCATGGGGTTTTTCGTTTCTACGCCTCACAAATTGTTGGACTATCTCTAGTCCTACTCTGTCTTAGTCAGTCATTTGTTACCTCCTTCATTACTGTTCTTATTAAATTCAATACATTACTTCATAACACTGTTTCGCTGTTCAGCAAGCCAAAATGCAACATCCTTTGCTAAAGCAAATCGACCTCGACGATCTTTTAATTGAAATATAGGTATAGGAAGTAAATCTCGCTGAATCGCTTTATGAAAAGCAGCCATGCTAGGAAATCCCATAGAACGCCTCAAGGCATCTCCTGCCAGTAAACTCCCATATTGATCAAGTAGATCATTCTCAATGCTACGAGCCAATTGCTGAGTATCTATTTTCTTCACTTCTATTTCCTTTTGAGATGAAAAATACGCTGCGAGTTTAAATAGTTTTTTTAGTAATTGCACACAGTCTAAAAATAGACTACTTTTAGTACTAATTAAGACTGAATTCGATTGATAACTAACTGAAAAGACAGGGATTTCATTTTCAAGATGGACACTAATGAAACAAAATATGGTCGCCCAAGGATGCATTACCCCTCGGATTACATCAAAACACAATGCTGGGTTCTCAATGCGATGAATCAACTCCATGCTGCTAACCCAAACCAACTTGCGTTTAAGCTTATAGCGAATACCTTTAACCCACGTAAAGAAGTAGACCAAGATATCAAAGGGTATACGTCCTCCGGTATCTTTAACCGATATGTAAACGCGACAGCGTTTGCTTGCCCCAAGCACATTGAGCTCGCAGAAAACCACCTAGAAGGGAAAGGAACGCGCAAAATTTATGATCATCCTTTCTGGGAAGTCATTAAATTTAAATCAGAAAATATCCAAGACCTTTATTTTTTACTTTCTCAGCTACGTCCCGAAATAACTAATTTACTATTTGAATGCCCTAGCTTTATGTTCGATCCTCCTCTTAATTATAAAAAAAAATTTAAAAGAAAATCCAAAAAAAATATCTGGAGTATTTTTAAGAAATTGCAAAAAGAAAGCGATATCGACGCCATAACGGCGGCTATTGGCTTAATCATAGAAAATAGATATACACAGGATGATCCTGCCTATTCTGAATATTACCTATCAGAAAAATTATTTCATTTTTTTAAATGTGCTATTAGCTTTTATCCACTAAATGTTGTTGCTCCACAATTATTCCAGTACGTAAAAGAAAATTTCTTATACGAAAGAATGAATGAAAAAATATATCCGTACGTGACGCACGCCAAAACCTGGAACCAATATCTAGACTCATTCAATATAGAAGTTGAAGTGGAAAAAAATCAACGCATTTATGCTTTTCTTGAAGATGCAGGGGCAATTAAACATTATGTTTCAAGCCCGAGCAGTTATCTATATTTAACTGATACATATTTAACAACAGAATTAAAAGAGGATATTTTTAGATATGTCACATATGAAGATTTTATTCGCATCAAAAACAATGAACAAATTAAAAAGATGCTTCAAAATATAAAACAATGGGAAAGAAGATTGGTAAAAAAAAGAAAGTCCAAGACTACAGAGAAACCCTTACCCCTATGAAAACATTTAACTAAAGTGGTCAACAGCAAAAGGCTGGTCAGCCTAAAACGGAATCACTAATCACTCCCCACCAGACTAGGTGGTCAATTCAACTGGAATACGCAATTGCATATTACACACCGAATTGACTACCTTTTTTTTAACCCCTGACCACTGAATCTAGCAAACGCTGACCAGCAATTGGCTATTGACCACACCTACCCATTCAAAAGCAATTAAATTAAGTATTTATTGATGCTGTAAAGGTTTTAAACTACTAAAAAGTGATGGAGCTACTAGGAGGAAAAAAGCATAGGATATTTAGAGAAGGACACCCTGACTAGTCCGTTTTTTAATATTGCACTCAACTGTAAACGATTTAAATAAATGCGACTGAAAGTATCAGTAGTCTCAAGCATCTGATTATTTTTCATATAGACCAACATTTAACAACCAGATTTCAAGTTGTTCTTCTCGCCATGAATAACTAAGCAATATCTGTTGATTACTCGTCGAGTAATTTATGTACTGGAAGACGTGATAAATCCCCTGTTTTTTATTCCAGAAAATAAATAATCACACGAGAAAAATTGGCGTATCGGAGCTTTGCTATATTACTACACAGAAAAATTAACTACGTTTTTATAATCCGTTTATCATGTTTAAACGTTGTTATTTCGCTGCATTCGATATCCTTAAAATCGGAATGTTCCGGATTTAACAAGTAATTGATTTCTCCTTCAACCGCAACACTAGGAACCTGCAGTATTAAGGATTCTTTTTTATTAAACCAGTCATCCCCTATGTACTGTGTTATCGGATTAATGCTTACCGCATTCCATTCGCCGGGTAAGTCTTCTTCTTCAACCATGACGACATGCATTTCCTCAAAATAGACTTCCATTTTGTGAAACATTTTCAAAACATCGTCACGTTCTAAATGAACTAATAACTCTGTCGCGGCTGTTGCTAGATTACCCCCGAGATAAATAACTCGATGTCCTTTTGAATGCCATCTGCCGCTATAAAGAAACGCCCCCTCACCCGACAGCATTTGATGTGCTGTCGTTGCATAAAGTGGATCACTCAAACGCCAACCTGATAGCACTAACTAAAAATCCCGTGACGGGTTCGCCCTATAAGTTCTTCAACATCACGCGCACCCACTTCAGACATTGCTCGCTCTAATGGTGTTTGATTATCCAGAATTTCCTTTGGTGAGTTTAGCCATAGCATAGCCTTCGTATGATCGCCTTGCATCATATCAGTTGTTTCAGTCACCAAGTTAGCGTAGCGATAAACACGATTCGATTCATCTTCAGTTAAATGGCCGACGTGAAGACGGCGTTTAAAGGTTGATGCTGGAATCCTTAATAGGTTGCGGATCTCCGTTTTTGATTTATGCACAGCTTGACCCAACAGAACAACAGATTCAGGATGAAAACCCTGTGAAATACGCTTATAGATAAAAGGCCAGCTTCTAACTGTTGCCTCACTGATCTCATCCTGACAGCCGATACGCACCACCTGTACCCGCAATGATAGTGGCCTATCTGGATTTTTGCCATCACTGGTACGTCTCACAAGTTGTGAGATATCTTTTTTTGCCCTGATTCCGATTGTAGCGGATCGCTTAGATTTTGCCAAAGTGTGTTTTTTAATTGCCATATGGCAAGTATAGCATAATTTACACATTAATCAGATATATCAGCTCATAAATTTTTATCTTCCGTAAGAAACAATGCTTTTAACATATCACCGACCAAACCTAATTAAGTTTGAGTTATGGTGGTAAAAGGCAGTACTGATAAAGTGCGATTAGATAAGCTACATCACGTCCTGCTCGATGAGGCTTTCCAGCTACAGTTCGGGCCTGTGTCTGGTATTTTTTATATGATGGATTTATCTTATTGAAAAGCTCATTAGCATCATGAATGGTAAAAGTCATTGATAAACCCGCAACTGAGTACAATGCTCGAATCCAGGGACCATCATGTATTGGACAATCTGAATATACTCTATATTTGTACTTCCTATTTTATTGCTTCACTAATTCAATCGTCAATTTAAATTTATTATTTTTATACTGAGACTTAAATCTATAGCCAATACGATACAAACAACTCATTAATAAATCGATTGAAAACCCCTCAATTTCCCCATTTTTTAAATCGCTGACGTGAGACGGAGTTAGCCTTAAACGTTTAGCTGCTATTTTTTTATCCCAACCATTATCGTCAATGATATCACGCAAAACAATCATTAAATCAGAGCGAGCATGGTACTCAGACGCTTCGGCCTTATCATTTATAACAACTTCAAAAATATTTTTTACCATGTAATTAATGATTAAATTTGAAAGCCATTTGTATTTTGTCTATACCACGCTGTTGCTTTATTTACTTCACTAACCCAAAATAATGTAATAGACTCTTCAGATAAGTCTGGAATTGCACCAAGCTCATTCATCCATTCAAAAAATATTTCACTCGGCCTGTTATCTGCTAATCCAGCGACTAACGCACTAGCCATAAAGTCATAATCTATGAATGAGATAAAAGAAAGATATCCCAGACAATCTCCAACTATTCTTCTGTGTAAACCATGCCAGTCATGAACATCAATTACAAATGGTTGGCCATCGACTTTATCATTCTTTTTTCTACTGCAAAATTTTACTTCCAGAATAAACCATTCTCAAGTCTTACCAATAACACCGGCCAATGAATAGTCTCTTTTAAAATACTAGTTAAAAGCCAGAAAAAAGAAATCTTAAGCTTGTCCATGTGTTAACAAAATCCAAAACATGCCATAACCAGTTCGCTTTTACATACAGCACCATACCAAACTCATTAATTAAAAACATTTGATTAAACGTGTTAAGTAATATAAACATAATAAAGAATTTAAACCGCGCATCCCTTAATTCGTTTTGAGAAACATCGTCATTACGTCTTTGAAAAGCATAGGCAGGATTAACGGTCAGTTTAAGTAAAAAAAGAGAAATTATGGACATAATAATAAAAAACGGAACATGTCCATACCAGAAAGCACTGTTGTCCAATGTTCGCTCAATAAAACCAGAATCCTCCTGTAAGTATTTTAGCACCATATATTCTTGTGTTATATTTGGCATTACACACCTCCGTCGTCATTAAAGCTTGTAATTTAGGTAAGATAAAAACGGCAAAAAGTTTAAAAAGAACGTACAAAATCACTCAATAGCGGCGGTTTTTATTTGCAATTTCCTTAAAACTAAAGTGATTGATTTACCCACTAAGCATCCAAATAGTCCTATTAATCGTTCTTCCCACACCCTTCTTGACCCGAAGTATAACATCGGGGTAACCCGAAGCGCTACTTCGTTAATAAATAACTGAATCTCAAATAACCTGTCTCCATTAACCACGGGGAAAGGCATGAGCCAACTGAACGAACAATTTGGGAAACGATTACAATTTCTCAGAAAAAGGGCAAATATGACCCAAGAGGAATTGGCCAGTGCGACTGGATTTACATATGAGGCTATCAGTAATTTTGAGCGCGGTATCCACGGTGTGAAGTTTTCAGCCCTTGAAAAAATCGCAGATGCTTTGAATGTTCAAGTTAAAGAGTTATTTGAATTTAGTGGATAATTAGAATTAGCCTCTATCATGTCGTGTATCATTCCTATATTTTGCGCAAGGATTAATCACTCAAAAGGGATTAAATTACACATTTATTACTTGTCTCGGTTGAATAGAGCACTTGCCCAACCGTGTGAGCATCATAATCAATACCAATGATACAAGTGTAGTGTCACCACCCCAACGCCCACCGGACTCGCTTAAAAAGTATAATAGTACGTTATTAAATTACAGTCTGACTGTGTTTGCGATTTCAGCTTGAATTCCATTAACCTTACCCATATTAAGGGAATAATGTATTGCTGATTTAGAGTGCACAACCAATCAGAGTTGTATTGTTGTTCTGGTTAATATCAAGACAATAATATCCGGGAGGATATATGACAAAAATTAAAGGCAAAAATGACGGTCCTGGTGGCCGTAATGAGCATTACGATATCGGGCAAAGAAAGAACATACCAAGGAAAACCGTGGTAAGAGAAATTGAGCGCGGTGATCACTCGGGAGCTCATGTCGTTGAAGTTAATGGGGAAAAATACGCCCGAGATAACCCTGATAATTCCACTAAAGATAATGTAAATCGTTAAATTGAAAACTCAGCCCGGCTGGATGACGGGCTAATTTTCATTATAAAAATTCAATGCAGTGAATCAATCTTAGCTGCTCAGTAATTGGCTATTACCCAAACTAACATTCACAAAACTTAAAATAGATTGTGTATTTCATTGGGGCTATAATACATTGGGAGAATCGCCATGTTAAAAGTCACCTCAAAAGAATTTCAGCGTAATACTGGGCTGTACCAGGATATCGCGCTGAACGAGCCTGTCACTATTACCCGCGATGGCCAAGACCAATTAGTTCTCCTTAACACCGAACAGTACAAGCAACTTCGCAAACGTGCACGTATTACACGAAGCATCGATGCATTATCAGAGACTGATATAAGACATATTAAATCAGCCACGATGGCTGTAAAACACAACCACCTCAATGCTGAAATGGATATACCAGAATAAGATCATCTAAACGGTAACTCAAAAATTTATGAACGTTATTTTAATCACTATTGCCAGATATTCGTTTTATTTTAATGCGGGTTGAATCGAATGATGCTCTCAGATAAACAGACGCTTCAGTTTAAAGCGGGGATGAAAGTTTTTTTCTGTGCGGTAACAGAGTGGGAACTGGATGAAGCAGAGGCCATGCTGTTATTAGATTGCAACGATAAAAACGTATTCGATAAATATAAGTCCGGTTCAGTGCCTGATGCATCAAGTCACCTATTACATCGGTTATCCCTTATAACAGCTATTTACGGCGAACTACGTAATCTCTATACGCAGGAGAATATTTTGCTTTGGTTGAAAAATGATTCACAGCCGGAATCAAAATGGCGTGGACTTTCACCGCTTGCTTCGATGAAAGAAAATCTTTCGGGGCTTGTTGACGTGCTTGATCATCTCATAACTCTTACTTCACTAAAGCCATCTGTGCAAAGGGCGACTGAAAATCAATCATAAGATAACGGCATTCAGTTATAACGCATTTAGAGCATCGTCATACATATATGACGCGTTATTTATGAGTCATATATGTATGACCTTTTAAACTAAAAATTTGTTAAAATATTACTCCAAGAGTATCCCCTATAAAAATACTTATATTATTAAGTTAT
>CAYYLL010000052.1:0-12975 GCA_964472525.1 uncultured Thioalkalispiraceae bacterium
CAATCGTAAAAAGTAACTAAATATAATAAGGTTTTAATGTAAAAATGTGTGGTATAGCTGGAATAATTCGATTTGATGGAAATAAAATTGATACGGATATTATGGATGAGATGCTTGAAAAAATATCTCATCGAGGTAAAGATCATTGTCAAGTTGTTTCGGTTTCCTATAAGGAAAATGTTGCGCTAGGACATCGTAGGCTATCGATTATTGATCTAAGTGAGACAGCCGCACAGCCAATGATGTATGACGACGGAGCTTTATGGTTAATATTTAATGGTGAAATATACAATTATGTTGAACTTCGTATAGCTCTTATAGAGCTTGGATATAAATTTAGAACGAAGTCTGATACAGAAGTTATCTTGGTTGCTTATAAGCAGTGGGGTGATAAGTGTGTTGACCATTTAAATGGTATGTTTGCTTTTTCATTATGGGATGAAATTAATCAGCGACTTTTTTGTGCGCGAGATCAGCTTGGTATTAAGCCTTTCTATTTTTATCAGGCCGATAGCTTTCTTGCATTTGCATCAGAATCAAGAGCATTGGAAACTTTTCATCGTAACAAGTTGGATCCTGATGGACTAGCAGCGTACTTATTGAGTTCATATGTTCCGGTAGAATTTAGTATTTTTGATGGAGTTAAAAAATTATTACCTGCTCAGACAATGATTGTTCAGCCTTCTGGTGAAATTGCACTTAAGAATTACTGGCGCATCACAAAAGTTTCAGAAACCAATAGCTCTTCTTCGAAACTCAAGTTAGAGGCTCTGCTAGAACAAGCAGTAAAGAAACAAATACGAAGTGATGTACCTGTAGGTGCTTTACTTTCAGGCGGGGTCGATAGCGGAATGATTGTAGCGCTAGCCTCTAAACATATTGACAATATGCATACATATAGCGTTGGTTTTGAAGGGAGTATGGTTAATGAATTACCTTCAGCTGCAGCAGTGGCTAATAGATACGGAACATCTCATCATCAGAAAATATTAGATGATAAAGATGCAATTCAATATTTAGATATTGCTTTGAAAAATTTGAGTGAACCAATTGCAGATCCTGCAATTATCCCATCTTATGTGCTTTCAGAAATGGCCGCTAAAGATGGTGTAAAAGTGTTACTTAGTGGAACAGGTGGCGATGAAATTTTTGGTGGTTATGACAGGTATGTTGGTGGTAAAACTTATAAAAGACGATTGCTCAACGCTGTTCCAAATAGTATAAAAAAATATATAGGGAAAATGTTACCATCATCGAGTAAGCTAGGTGCTAGGTTAAAAAATCCATCATTGGATATGATGTTTACTGCTGGTGGATGTTTTGAACTTTTCTCAAATATGATGGCAGGACAAAAAGAGATTGGGGGGCGGTTGGCAAAGCTTTCAAATTTAATTCCATCTACAATAAATGATAAAGGACACTTGTTATATAAACGAATGAACTTTGATGTGTCTGTCTATATGCCAGATGAAATCCTTTTTCTTTTTGATCAAATGACAATGGCAAATACGGTTGAAGGAAGAGTTCCTCTTCTTGATATAGATTTAGTCGAAAAAGCATTTATGTTTCCACCTAGTAGTCATGTAAACTCAGGAAGAACAAAAGTTCTTTTTCGTAATATTGCAGAGCCATATCTTGGGTATAAACATGTTTGGCAACAGAAACATGGTTTTTCTGGCCCTGTTCCTATTTGGATAAATAAAAACGCACAGCATTTCGCAGATTCTATTCATTCCATTAATGAAATTCCTGGGTTAGAGAATCTTGATATTGATAAATATTTAATACTATTAGAAAAAAATGAACTTAACACCACTGATTCATTTGCTGTCTTCACTCTATATTGCTTATGTAAATGGTATGATAACCAAGTGATAGATAAATGACTTATCCTCTAATTAGTGTTATTTTACCCACTCATAATAGAGTGGCTCTTCTCGAAAGAGCCATTAATTCTGTATTACTGCAAACTGAAAAAAATTTTGAACTTATTGTTATTGATGATGCATCGACTGATGAAACTTCCGAGTTATTAAACCAATTTATTGAAAATGATTCTCGAATTAAAATGATAAAAAATATAGAACCTTTGGGTGGTGGAGGTGCCAGAAATGTTGGTATATTCGTTAGTAAAGGAAAGTGGATTGCATTTTTAGATGATGATGATGAGTGGGTTGAAAATAAACTATTTTTGCAGTTAGAAAAAATTAATCTTTCTCCATCTGCAGTTGCATGTAGTTGTAACTATGTACATTACTATCCATTTGGGCTTACAAAAAATTTTGCAGTACCTCAAACTGTTTCCTTGAATGAACTTTATTATGGAAACGTTTTAGGTGGGGCTTCAATGTGCTTATGTTCAAGAGATATTTTACTAAAAACACACGGGTTTGATACAAAGCTAAAAAGTGGTCAGGATTGGGATTTGTGGGTAAGGCTTCGTGCTGAAGGTGAAATTGTTGTATGCGATAAACCGCTTGTTAAATATCTAGCACATAATGGTTTGAGTATTTCAAATAATATGCAGTCACAATATTTAGGAATTAGGCGGTTTTATTTTAAGTATCGAGATAATATGGACGTTTCTTTACGTCGTTTTAGAGTATCTCACGCATGCTTCATAAAATCTCGTGATCAAAAGAAAAGATTAAGGGCAAGGATGTATTATCTATTTTTATCTGTTCGTTTTTCACATTTATTGGTAGGTTTGTCATATGTGAGAAGTAGCTTTCCACGTTTGTTAATTGATAGTTTATTATATCGAAAATAAAACTATTATAAGATTAGGTCATAACTTAGGTGGGTATTAAAAATTTAAGACATAATATCATTTTGGCGCATATTTTATGCGGTATCTGATAATATCCTAAGAAAACGTTTATTATTTAATAGCGTTAAATTTTTTAAAAAATACTATATGATTATTTATGAGTGATTTAGAAAAAATTGTACTGGGGATTGATGCTTCTAGAAATCGATCTGGTGGTGCAAAAGCATATCTTATCGGTATTCTTTCTGAATTAGACCCTTCAAAATATGGAATTCATGAAGTTCATGTTTGGGCATTTAAATCTCTGCTTTCTGCTATTCCTGATAATCCATGGTTGATAAAACATAATCCACATGAATTAGAGATGAGTTTACCTAAGCAACTTTGGTGGCAGGCTACGGGCCTTACTAGAGAGCTGAGGAGAAGTGGCTGTAATATTTTATTTACCACAGACGCAAGTACACTTTGTAGCTTTCAACCGATGGTAGTATTAAGTCAGGATATGCTTTCTTATGAACCCGGAGCGATGCGGTATTTTGGCTATACGAAAGCACGAATTCGTTTGATCTCATTATATTTTTTACAAAATAAAGCATTTCGTGCTGCTAAAGGTGTGATCTTCTTAACTGAATATGCTGCAAAAATTATTCAGCAATCATGCGGTGCATTATCTGATTTTACCTGCATTCCACATGGTGTAGGAAAGAATTTTAAAAAAAATAATGTGACAAGAGAATGGCCTGAAAATGATGAACGGCCTATACGTTGTATGTATGTTTCAAACACGGAACTATATAAGTATCAATGGGTAGTTGTAAAAGCTATTGAGGCATTGCGAAAGCGTGGCCACAATATCAATCTTACGCTTGTTGGTGGAGGTAAGGGTGCTGTGCAAAAATTACTAGATGATCAAATTTCTCTTTCAGATCCAAAAAATGCCTTTGTATTCCAATTAGAATTTCTTCCTCACCATGAGCTTCCAGAGCAATTAGCTAGCGCTGATATTTTTGTATTTGCTTCAAGTTGTGAGAATATGCCGGTTACACTTGTTGAAGGTATGGCAATGGGATTACCTATTGTTTGTTCTAACCTTGGACCTATGCCAGAAGTACTTTCTGATGGAGGTGTATACTTTAACCCAAGAGATGCAGTGTCAATAGAAGATGCAATTGAACAGGTTATTAAGGATTCTAAACTTCGAAATACAATCGCTGCTAAAGCACAAGTTCTTTCTAAACAATACTCATGGACACGTTGTATGAATGAAACATTTTTGTTTATTAATAAAATCTATAAAAGTGTGGGAAATAATGAATAATAAAAGCTACCAGATTTGTACAAATTGCATTATGGATACTTCTGATTCAACGCTCACGTTTGATGAAAAGGGTTGGTGCGATTATTGTAATAATTATCATAGTAATATTATCACTAGCTGGGATACTGGAGAACAAGGTGAACATGAATTATTTGAAACAGCTGAAAAAATAAAAGAACAGGGTAGGGGGAAAGATTTTGACTGTATAATTGGTGTGAGTGGAGGTTTAGATAGCTCTTATTTGACTTATATAGCAAAGGAAAAGTTAGGATTGCGACCATTGCTTCTTCATGTTGATGCAGGATGGAATACTGATCAAGCTGTTGGCAATATTGAAAAATTAGTTGATGGACTTGGTGTTGACTTATATACAGAAGTAATTAACTGGGAAGAAATCAAAGATCTCCAAGTTGCATTATTAAAGTCACAAATTCCTCACCAAGATATTGTTCAAGATACCGCCTTTTTTTCAGTATTATATAAATTTGCTCGTAATAATAAAATTAAATACACTTTAACTGGTGGCAACTATTCTACAGAATGTTGCAGAGAACCTGAAGAATGGGGTGCATATCCTGGTATTGATAAAACTTTGATATTAGATATTCATTCAAAATTTGGAAAATATCCACTTGATACCTTTCCAATAATTGATGTCTTTACGTCTAAAATTTATTACAAATACATATTAGGTATGAAGGTTTTTAAACCACTCAATTTAACACCATATATAAAGAAAGATGCAGAGAAACTACTTAATAAACGCTTTGGATGGGAGAAATTTCAACATAAACATCATGAATCTCGCTTCACTAGATTTTTTGAGGATTATTGGCTTCCACGAAAATTTGGTTTTGATAGACGAAGAGCACATTTTTCTAGTTTAATACTTACTGGACAAATGACTAGGGATGAAGCTCTTAACCGGATTGAATACCCAGAACTTGATGAGCATTTTTTAGAGAGAGAATTTGAGTATGTTGCTCATAAGTTGGACTTAACGGTAGATGAATTGAAAAAAATATTTGAAGGTAAAAATAAGACTAGTTATGACTATAAAAGTAAACGAGGCTTAATTGAAATTGGATCTAAATTAATGAGTATTCTTGGTTTAGAAAAGAGATTGTATAAATGATAACAATACTTGACTATGGTTTAGGTAATGTATTGGCATTTATTAATGTTTATAAGCGCTTGAATATCCCTGTTACTGTTGCGAAGTCTAAAAATGATTTAGTAAAAGCGACTAAGCTTATTTTACCTGGCGTAGGTTCGTTTGATAATGCTATGGAACAATTAGAGCAATCTGGAATGCTCCCTTCTATCGAAAAACTTGTTGTAAATCAGGGGCTGCCGATTCTCGGTATATGTGTAGGGATGCAAATATTGGCTAGATCTAGTGATGAAGGAAAGTTGTCAGGTTTAGGCTGGATTGATGCTAATGTTCGAAAGTTTGATATATCGTCAATGCCGGTTGGGACATACTTACCCCATATGGGCTGGAATGATGTTGAGCTAGTTGGAGATGCTATTCTATTTAAAAGAATGGAACATGATGCTCGATTTTATTTTTTACATTCTTACTATTTTGAGTGTGATGAAAGAAAAAATATTATGGCTGAAACGGACTATGGTGGACTATTCAGTAGTGCAGTTTCTAAAGATAACATTTATGGAGTTCAATTTCATCCAGAGAAAAGTCATCATTATGGCAGTCAACTGCTGAAAAATTTTTCGGAAATCTAAATATGCTACGACCTAGAATAATTCCTTGTTTATTAGTTAGAAATAAAGGATTGGTTAAAACTGTCAAATTTGATACATCCAAATACATAGGTGATCCTATTAATGCGGTTAAAATATTTAATGAAAAGGAAGCTGACGAATTAATTGTTCTCGATATTGATGCTACAACAAATGGTATGACTCCTGATTTTGTTATGATTCAAAAATTGGCAGCCGAATGTAGAATGCCTTTATGCTATGGCGGCGGTGTCAAAACTGTTGAGCATGCAAAAAAAATTATTGGTCTTGGTGTTGAGAAGGTTGCGATTAGCTCAGAATCCGTCATTAATCCATTACTTATCTCATCAATTGCCAACGAGATTGGTAATCAAAGTGCAGTTGTTGTTCTTGATGTAAAGAAGGGGCTTTTTGGTAAATATGAAGTTGTCACGCACAATGGCAAAAAGAAAACAGGCTTTACACCTGTTGAACTTGCGAAGCGAGCTGAAAAATTAGGTGCCGGTGAAATAGTCATCAATTCGATTGATCAAGATGGACAGATGCAAGGATACGATCTTACTCTTGCTACTAAAGTTCGAGAAGCTATAACTATTCCTCTTACGGTACTTGGTGGAGCAGAAACACTAACTGATATTGAAGAATTGGTTTCGAAATGTGGTGTGATAGGTGCAGCTGCTGGTAGCCTTTTTGTGTTTAAGGGGAAATATCGAGCAGTCCTCATTAATTACCCAAGTCAAGTTCAAAAGGAAGAAATATTTTGTGCTGCATACAAAAGTAATACATAAAGTATGAATATTAATTATACATTTATCACATTAAATGTACTTTTTTCAGTTTCGTATGTAAGGCTTAAGTTTATTTTGAATGCTTTATTTTATATGCCGTTAGGACAAGTACTTATGGAAGGAAAATCAGTTTGCGTATTTTAATTCTAAGTCAGTACTTCTGGCCAGAGGAATTTCGTATCAATGATCTAGCAAGCTCCTTAGTAGAAAAAGGACATGAAGTAGAAGTACTGACAGGTAAACCAAACTATCCAACTGGAAAAGTATTTTTTGGATATCGTGCATGGGGTTGTCAACAAGAGATAAATCAGGGCGTTCATATTAATCGCATTCCTATTCTGGCAAGAGGAGTTACTGCTTGGCGTTTAGTGCTAAATTATTTGTCATTTGTGCTATCAGGATTATTGTTTTCACCATTGATGTTACGAAAAAAGAAATTTGATGTAATTTTTGTTTATGCACCATCACCAATTCTACAAACCATTCCTGCACTTTTTTTAGGATGGTTAAAACAATGCCCCGTTGTACTATCGGTGCAGGATCTTTGGCCAGAAAGTCTCTCCGCAACAGGATATATAAAAAGCCGATTATTGCTTAATATAGTTGAAAAAATTGTAATTTTTATATACCGACATACTGATTTACTCTTAGTACAGTCTAAGGCTTTTGAAAAACCAGTGCGCGCATTAGAACCACACACACCTATTGAATATTACCCGCAATCAGTTGATAGTGCATTTGCAATACAAACTACAAATGATGAACAGAAGTTGCCGATGATTGGAGAAGGATTTTCACTGATGTTTGCAGGAAACATTGGTACTGCTCAAGCCGTTGATGTCATCGTTCAGGCTGCATTATTACTAAAGAAATATTCCGATATACATTTTGTTATCTTAGGCGATGGTAGCCGTCGAGAATGGATGTTGAGTGAGGCACAACGCCTTGGGTTATCTAATCTTCATTTGCCTGGAAGATTCCCTATTGAGATGATGCCTAGTTTTATGCAGAAGGCTTCAACACTATTAGTCACCCTTGCGGATCAACCAATATTCGCTTTGACTGTCCCTGCTAGAGTACAAGCGTACTTAGCGGCAGGAAGACCAATTATCGCATGTATGAATGGTGAAGGTGCGCGCTTAGTTGTTGAAGCAAAAGCAGGGTTTGCTACACCAGCAGAAGATCCTCAGGCCCTAGCAGATACGATTTTACGTTTATATGAAAAATCAACTTCTGAGCATGAACAAATGGGTCAAAGTGGTCGTAAGTATTACTATGAAAATTTCGAACATGATCAACTAGTTGATCAATTAATAAAACATTTTAAATCCGTGTGTCAGGATAAAGAGAAAAAGTAATGAGAGTATTGATATTGGGTGCAAGCGGCATGCTTGGGAATGTAATGATACGGATATTGGATGAAAAGGTTGATTGGGATGTCTATGGCACTATCCGAGCAGAAAATTCCAAACGGTTTTTCTCTAATAAAATATCTAAAAAATTAATCTCTGGTGTAGATATAGAACATAATGATTCTCTGACTGATGCATTCATTTGCAGTCGTCCTGATGTTGTGATCAACTGTGTAGGTTTGATCAAGCAGTTGGCCGACGCTGAAGATCCATTACAGGCAATACCGATAAATTCTTTATTACCACATAGATTGGCGAGATTATGTGAACTCACAGGAGCACGACTCATCCATATGAGTACGGATTGTGTTTATTCTGGAGATAAAGGAGGATACATTGAAACGGATCTATCCGATGCCACTGACTTATATGGCAAGTCTAAACTGTTAGGAGAAGTATCTTATCATCACTCTATAACTTTGAGGACATCTATTATCGGGCATGAATTGCAGAGTGCACATGGCTTGATAAACTGGTTTCTTGCTCAGGGTGAGCGTTGTAAAGGATTTTCACGGGCTATATTTTCTGGTTTGCCAACAGTAGTTTTAGCTAAAATCATACGAGATATAGTGATTCCCAACGAAGACTTATTTGGAGTATATCATGTGGCCTCTCAACCTATATCAAAGTACAATTTGTTAAAACTAGTGGCTAATGTATATGGTAAGTCTATAGATATTGTGCCAGATGATAAGTTAATAATAGATCGTTCTCTTAATGCTGATCGTTTTAAAAATAAAACGGGCTATGAGGTACCGAGCTGGCCAGAACTTGTACAAAGTATGCATTCTTATAGTTAATTTATTGGTAAAATGTAATTTAATGTAAATCAATAGGTTTCTTTATTTTATATTGATAGGATATAATATATGACCACATATTTTTATAATCAAAGTATTCTTAAAGAGATTGCTAATACTTGTGCGCAAAAAATAACTGATGCTAAGGCTGGAGTTGAATACTTTGAAGAACCATATAAACATATAGTGATAGATGATTTTTTTCCTGAAGAATTGGCTTCTTTATGTCTTAAAAGTTTCCCTGAATTAGATGATGAAACTTGGGAACATGAAAACGATAAAGACATCGAAGTTAAATATCGAACGACATGGAAATCAGAGTTTGATATACCTGAAGGTATAGTTGAGGCTATAAGAATTCTGAATTCATCAATCTTCCTGAAAGCAATGGGTGATAGGATTGATATTCCAAAGCTAGTTCCCGATGCCTATTTCACTGGTGGGGGACTCAATGTAAGTATGCCTGGTGGTCTTTTGGATGTTCATGTTGATGGTAATTATCATGATGCGTCAGGTCTAAATCGTCGCTTAAATGCTCTCGTGTATTTAAACCCAGAGTGGCAGCCAGAGTGGGGCGGTGAATTTGGTGTGTACGATAGTAAAGGTGAAGCATGTCTTAAAAAAGTTGCTCCTTTATTTAATAGACTGGTTATTTTTGATTCGCATGATTTTAGTTTTCATGGATTGCCAGATCCAATCAATTTTCCGTCAGAGCAACCGAGAAAATCAATCCTACTTTATTACTATACGCTTGAATCACGACCAAGCAATCAGATTGCAGAGGAAAGCCCTCATAGCGCACTGTGGGTTAAACGAAACATGTTAGATAAACGAGGCAATAAAAATCGAGATTACACGTAAACTTTCATCTTAATTAAGAAAATAAAATTATGTTTAAAAATAAAATATTAATGATCACTGGTGGTACAGGTTCTTTTGGTAATACAGTATTAAAAAGATTGTTAACGACTAATGTTAAAGAAATTAGAGTCTTTAGTCGGGATGAGAAAAAGCAAGAAGAAATGCGTATAGAATTATCAAATGATAAGCTTAAATTTTATATTGGAGATGTACGTGATTATGATAGTTTAGTGCAGGCTATGGTTGGTGTTGATTATATTTTTCATGCCGCAGCATTAAAGCAAGTTCCTTCTTGTGAGTTTTATCCAATGGAGGCGGTAAAAACGAATGTTATTGGAACAGAAAATGTTCTTAATGCTGCCATTGCAACCAATGTAAAACGTGTTGTTGTTTTGAGTACCGATAAAGCTGTTTACCCAATTAACGCAATGGGCATATCTAAAGCGATGGCAGAAAAATTACTCGTTGCTAAATCAAGAATTGTACCTGAAGGGGGAACAGTTATTTGTGCTACTCGTTATGGCAATGTTATGGCTTCTCGTGGTTCGGTTATACCTTTGTTTGTGAGTCAATTACAAGCAGGTGAATCGCTAACTGTAACGGATCCTTTAATGACACGCTTTTTGATGTCACTTGAAGATTCTGTTGACTTAGTATTTCATGCTTTTGAACATGCGAAGCAAGGTGATGTTTTTGTACAAAAAGCACCGGCATCGACTGTTGAAGATTTAGCCCAGGCACTTAAAGAACTCTATAAAAGTGACCTTCCGGTAAAAATAATTGGTACTCGCCATGGCGAAAAACTTTATGAATCATTGATATCACGTGAGGAAATGGTAAAAGCAGAAGATATGAAACGTTATTATCGTATACCAGCCGATAATCGAGACTTAAATTACAATAAATATTTTATTGAAGGTGAAGAAAATATGTCTGAGGTGGATGATTATACATCCCATAATACAGAGCAACTAGATGTTCCTGCTGTTAAAGAGTTGTTGTTAAAACTTGATTTTATTCAGGAGACTTTAAATGCTTAAAGTTATGACTCTAATTGGAACTCGACCTGAATTAATAAAAATGAGTCGGGTGATTGCTGAGTTAGATGAACAGGTACAACATATTCTTGTTCATTCAGGTCAGAATTATGATTATGAATTAAATCAGGTTTTCTTTAATGAACTTGAAATAAGAAAGCCAGATTATTTCTTAGATACAGCAGGTGGAACAGCTATAAAAACAATTTCTAATGTTATATCGAAAGCGGATGATATTTTTGAAGAAGAAAAACCTGATGCTTTATTATTATATGGAGATACTAATACTGGTTTGGCTATAATTTCAGCTAAAAGAAGAAAGATCCCTGTGTTTCACATGGAAGCAGGTAATCGTTGTTTTGATCAAAGAGTTCCTGAAGAGCTAAATCGTAAAGTATTAGATCACTTAAGTGATATAAATATGGTATTAACTGAACATGCAAGACGCTACCTTATAGCGGAAGGGCTTCGACCTGAGACTATTATCAAAACAGGTTCACATATGAAAGAGGTCTTGGATTATTATATGCCTAAGATTAATAGTTCAGATGTGCTGAGACAAGAAGGGCTGAAAGAATCAAAATTTTTTATTGTGAGCGCTCATCGTGAAGAAAATGTTGATACTCCAGAGAATTTATATGACTTACTCGAAACGTTGAATGCTTTAGCTGAAAAATATAAGTTGCCAATTATAGTCTCAACCCACCCCCGCACTTTGCTACGCCTTAAGAACCTTGAAAAAGAATTTGAACATCCTTTAATTCGATTTTCAAAACCGTTTGGTTTTTTTGATTATATTAAATTACAAATGACATCATTTTGTATACTTTCTGATAGCGGAACGATTACAGAAGAGGCCTCTCTACTTAATTTACCAGCAATCACTATTCGAAATGCACATGAGCGTCCAGAAGGTATGGATGAAGGTACGTTAATTATGTGTGGATTAAAGAAGGAACGCGTTTTAGATGCAGTGAAAGTGGTTACTTCACAACACAATAATAAAGAGCGGGCAATACCTTCTGTGGCAGATTATGAGAGTGATGCCGTATCAAAACAGATTGTTAGAGTTGTATTAAGTTATACCGATTATATTAATCGTACTGTTTGGCATAAAAGTTAATTTTAGAGAAATTTATTGTGAATGTATTAGTAACAGGTGCGACAGGTTTTGTTGGTAGTCGAATAATTGATGTGCTAAATTTGGGCGAACAATTTATCCCCGTTGCTGCTGTACGTAATAATAGTAATCAGTTAGATAAAAAAATTCAATTTTTTATAATTGATTCACTTGGGCCAGATAATTCGTGGAAGTCTGCTCTAAAAGATATAGATGTAGTAATTCATGTAGCTGCACGTGTTCATGTTATGATTGAAGACGCAAAAAATTCTTTGTCAGAATATCGTAAGATCAATGTTGAAGGTACACTTAACTTAGCAAGACAAGCAGCTTATGCGGATGTAAAACGTTTTATTTTTATTAGTTCAATTAAAGTTAATGGTGAAAGTACTCAGGTTAACAAACCTTTTAAAGAGGAAGATATCCCCGCCCCCATTGATTCTTACGGTATTTCAAAATATGAAACTGAACAAGAGTTGTATCAGTTGGCAAAAAAAACTGGAATGGAAATAGTCTGTATTCGTCCTACACTGGTATATGGACCGGGCGTTAAAGCAAATTTTCTTAGTATGATGAAATGGTTATATAAAGGTGTACCACTACCTTTTGGTTCGATATATAATAAACGTAGTTTAGTAGCATTAGATAACTTGGTTGATTTGATTATCACTTGTATTGATCATCCAGCGGCGGCTAATGAAACTTTTCTAGTTTCAGATGGAGATGCTCTGTCGACGACAGAATTACTAAAGGCTGTAGCAGTTTCTCTTGGTAAAAAACCTCTATTATTACCGGTTAATCAAAAAATACTGGAGTTCTTTTTGACATTGACAGGAAAAAAAGATTTAGCTCAACGTCTCTGTGGTTCACTTCAGGTTGATATCAGCAAATCAAAAAAATTATTAAACTGGACTCCACCAGTTAGTGTTGATGAAGGCTTGCGTAAGACTGCAGAATACTTTATTAAATCAGAAATTCAGTAATAATTTAGTATACTCAAATGTGTGATTCAGGGACATGGTTTCAATTTTCTAAGCTCTAAATCTACCCTGTAGTTAGCTATTTGTATACGTTCAGATATCAGGATGATATTCTTTATGAACTTCATCAGAGAATGGAGTGGCAT
>CAYYLL010000053.1:0-12473 GCA_964472525.1 uncultured Thioalkalispiraceae bacterium
CAAGAAGTGATCATCGAATTTCAGAATTCGCGTGTGGCCGATCATTCTGCTATTGAAGCCATCGATAACTTGGCAGAAAGATACATTAAAGCCGGAAAAACCCTTCATTTACGCCATTTAACCCCAGAATGTACCGTATTGCTTGAAAAAGCCGGTGATTTGGTCGAAGTCAATTTAATGGAAGATCCGCAATACCACGTTGCAGATGATAAATTAGCTTAAGTCCTTCGTTTATTTGTATCATCGAATACAGTCTTCGTGTTCAATCTAGATTAGTCTACCTCGGCTTGTATTGTCACGGTGGTTAATTAATGAGCTACATCATATTTTAATTGTAAATTATTGATATTTTGAGCAAAACCGATAAAATGGCCGTATTCTAATTAGAGTAAATTCTAGAAAATTTTAGCGAAAAAATAATGAAGCTATTTGGGGCAAAAAAATCACAAGATGCGATACTGGCAGGTAAGCACAAAAATGTGCTTTTTGCCGAGTTTGCTAATCTCCCTGGTCCTTATAAAACAGCCGATAAAAATCGACCCGGCGTCGATGAATACATTGCACGAATTGCAGACATGCGGCGTAACCCAGTACGAATGTTACAGGAAGCCACACAAATTCTGATTTCGCACAATAGTCTTATTTTAAAATCAGAAGTACGGCTTGAACTGGCAGACAAATTTTTAGGGCGGCTTTACCCTATTTTTATTTTATACGTTAAAGAATTAACAAAAACTAACAGCAGCCTGCCCGAATCAAAAGAACGCGCAGCCGAATTGATTGCCTGTACTGATGTGATTGAACAACTCACTATGTGTTACAAGCATGTCTTTAAACAAGATTTCTCGATTAAGCCCAGTCAGTACAAAAAAAATCGAGAACGTCTTTATTCCTGTGGTTTTCGGGTATTGGAACTGATCCGTATTGGTCAGCGTTTTCGAGCTTGGCGTTATCAAAAATTACCACATAGTGAATGGCAGGACTGTAATCAAATATTCTTTTCACTGGTTTTACATAACGATGTAACTGAGCCACATCATTTAATGGGCAACATCGGTGCGTATGTGCGTACTGGTCAACCCGATGCCGCCCAAATACGCAGAAGCTCGGTGCAGAAATTATATTTGTCGATACAGTTTAATGGCATACTGGATTTAACCGCTTGGCCGTTAAGGTTGTTTAATATGTCAACGGCCTACTTAGAAACTTATTCTCAGGACATTAAAATTGAAGCGGATAATCATTTAGCCTTAAATCCGGGTTGGTTAATTACGTTTATTGGCAACTCCATGCCACCGCTATTTCAGCGTTACGAAAAAATGCCCATGCCAGCTATTAGACTTAATTATGTTGATCTGTTCAAACGCTTAATGCATGACCATGAAGAACTTGCAAAAATGCGTTTTCTTGATAGCAATGACAGCAGTCAATTAAGCAAACCACTCGCTGAATTAAACGATGCCGATCAGCAACCGTTTATTGAATTAATGTTATTAGCCTTACAAAAACGGGACCGAAAAGAAAAACGTCATGCTGTTTTTGAACAAGAACATATTCGGGTTTACTTTGGTTTTAACAACGTACAACGGCTTTTACGGGATTATTTTTATGCTAATTCCAATCAGAAAAAATCAGTAATAAATCGAAAGCTTGAAGATGATCTTGCCGGTTCATCCGCATCGTTAGCATCCGATTTTTCAAATTCACAATCATCTGCATGGAAAACTGAAAACTTTAGTGCAGGTGGCTTATTGTTAACAACGGAATCGACTAACTTTACCCAACCCATTCAGGTTGGTCAGTTAGTTGCGGTTGTTGTGCAAGCAGAAGAAAACGATACCAATCCAAAGAAAAAACGACGTTCTCGACAAATAGAAACAAAAAAAGAAGCGCCACTACCCATTGTCGGTTATGTTTGTCGGCTTGGACATCAAAACGAAAAATTAATTGAAGTTGCCGTTGTGCGCTTAAAAAATTTGGTAGAACATGCGGTTATTAAAGCCGATAACAAAGAACTATTCGAAGATATTAAAGTTATCCTGCATAAAGACTTCGATGATAAATGGAAAGTTATTATTCCTTCAGAGCTTGAATTAGTGCCGGGCTTTCCCTGCCATTTAGTTCGCGCCAACGGTGATGAAGTAAGATTACGTTTGGGCGATTTATGGTTGAATAAAAATGAATTTAGCGTGTTTACCGCCAGTTCACCGGATTTAGCTTCGTAACTAAAATATTTAATCTTATCGATAATAATGACGGTTATTGCGAGCAATAACCTTGGAAGTAAATATTTAGGTACTATGCTCTAAACCGTAAAGAAAAATCCACTGCGGTTAAATGTTTGGTTAAGCTACCAATCGAAATATAATCCACACCGGTTTCTGCAATGGCCTCTATGGTTTCAAATGACACGTTACCCGAGGCTTCTAATATGGCAGCGTCAGTCTGCTTATCTTCACTAAATTGCCGATTTAATATAACGGCTAGCTTGAGTGTATCATTATTCATATTGTCTAATAATATTCGTTGTGCTCCGGCTTGCAGTGCTTGTTGTAATTCTTCGAGTGTTTCCACTTCAATTTCAACCGGTAGCTCTTTTTGTAAGGCGGCATAAAGCGCCGCCTCAATTGAACCGGCAGCTTCGATATGGTTTTCTTTAATTAGAATCATATCGTATAAACCAACACGGTGATTAACGCCACCTCCACAGTTAACCGCATATTTTTGTGCAAGGCGTAAACCGGGAATGGTTTTTCGCGTATCAAGAATTTTTGTTGACGTTTCTTTTATAGTGTCAACATAATGTTTAGTGACGGTTGCCGTGCCAGAGAGTGTTTGTAAAAAATTAATAGCGGTGCGCTCAGCCGTTAGAATATTTTGTGCTGAGCCGCTAAGGGAGCATATAATCTGGTCAGGTGTTATTTTATCGGCATCATTTGCCTGCCAATGGATTTTTATTTCTGGGTCCAATTGCTTGAATGCCTGATTAAACCAGTCTTTACCACATAAAATAGCCATTTCTTTAGCGAATAAATCGGCTGTTATTATTTTGTCGGCAGGAATTAATGAGGCTGTGACATCACCAGATTGAATATCTTCTTCTAGTGCTAACTGGACTTGAGCGAATAATTGCTCATCATTGATTAGTTCGTGACGTAACATGCTTAACTATTCCGATTTAATTGTTTCTGTGCGTTGATAATAATCATCCGTTAAATTTTTCACCAGTCCGGCTAGTAAAATTAAACTGATTAAATTAGGTACGGCCATTAGTATATTGGCTATATCAGCGAAATTCCAAACTAGTTTGAGTGGAACACTAGCACCGACAACAACTAGAACCGTAAATATAACACGATAAGGAAGAATCGCTTTTTTGCCGAATAAAAACTCTGCACTGCGGTCGCCATAATAAGACCAAGCTATCATTGTAGAATAGGCGAAAAATACTAAGCCAAAGCCAACAATCCAGGTTCCGATTGTTTCACCAATATATCCAAAACTGCTTAGCGCATGGCCAAATGCAAATACGGTTAAGTCTGCACCATTTTTACCGGCAGGTGCTGTGTTTCCATAAAACCCCATAATGACAATCACTAATGCAGTCATAGAACAAATAATAATGGTATCAATAAATGGCCCAAGCATGGCGACTAGTCCTTCACGTGAAGGCTCATTCGTTTGTGCGGCTGCATGTGCCATTGGGGCTGAACCAAGTCCGGCTTCATTTGAAAAAACACCCCGAGCGACGCCCCACTGCATGGCGGCACCTATTGCGCCCCAGCCGGCCGCAGTTGGATTTAAAGCCAGATTGATAATGGTAGCGAAAGCATCAGGAATTTTTTCGATATTTATACTGAGTATTAGAATTGCAGTTCCCGAATAGGCGATTGCCATAAAGGGTACAACATATGAAGCAACTTTTGCGATACGTTTTATACCGCCGATAATGACCAAGCCAACACAGACGGCCATAATAAAGCCAATAACGGTTGCGTAGTCTTTTGAGGCGGGTATAGCCTGAGCTAATCCACCTACAACCGAGTTTGCTTGCACCATATTGCCAATACCGAATGAGGCAATAAGTGTGAATGTTGCGAATAGTGCCGCAAGTTTAGGCATTTTCAAGCCATTTAATAAGGTATACATAGGGCCGCCGGAAATACTGCCGTCATGGTGAATATGGCGGAATTTGAGTGCGAGTGAACATGAAGCATATTTTGTTGCCATGCCTACCAACGCGGTTATCCACATCCAGAAAATAGCACCCGGTCCCCCTCCTGCAATAGCGGTTGCCACGCCGGCAATATTACCTGTACCAATGGTCGCTGAAAGTGCCGTACTCAACGCCTGAAAATGAGTGACTTCCCCTGGGTCATTTTTCTTGTCAAACTTTCCACTGACCAGTTGAACGGCATGTTTAAAGCCCCGAAACTGAATAAAGCGCAGCTTAATTGTGAGGTAAAGGCCAGTACCCACTAATAAAATAATCGAGGGGATCCCCCAGAAATAACCTGCAATAATGCCAAGGGTTTGGGTTAAATTGTCGAGAAATGACATACGAATAGGTTCCTGTCTTATTTTTGTTTTTACAGAGTTTAATCGTTTCCTAAAATAGATGATAGACACTATTAATAATTACTTTATACTCAAAGCTATTCTTAAGTGAGCCTTATTGAAAGGTTAATACCTTGGTTATCGATTTTTTAAAACAACTCATTACTCTGCTATTTGCCAGTTTTAAAGATTTGCTCCCTATTATTGTTGTGGTGGCCTTTTTCCAGTTTGCTGTGTTACAGCAACCCATTCCGGATTTTGCCAATATTCTAATTGGTTTATTAATGGTGTCACTTGGTTTAACGCTTTTTATTAAAGGGCTAGAAATTGGTTTGTTTCCTGTGGGTGAAAACCTTGCGTATGCGTTTGCTAAAAAAGGCAGTATTTTCTGGTTAATTATTTTTGCTTTTGCACTTGGTTTTGGTACCACCATCGCAGAACCCGCATTAATAGCGATTGCCGATAAGGCCGCTTATCTGGCTGCAAAAGGTAATGTCATTAGCGCAACAGAGAATGCACAACAAGCCTATGCAACGGGTTTGCGGATAACGGTGGCAGTATCCGTTGGCTTTGCGATTGCCCTTGGTGTAATTCGAATTATTCGTGGTTGGCCTATTCAATATCTTATTATTGGCGGTTATCTTGGTGTTGTGAGCATCACCTTTTTTGCACCAAAAGAAATTATTGGTATTGCTTATGATTCAGGTGGGGTAACAACATCAACCATTACCGTTCCCTTGGTTACGGCACTTGGCGTAGGTTTGGCATCGAGTATTCGTGGACGAAATCCAATGACGGATGGTTTTGGTCTAATCGCACTGGCTTCTTTAACGCCGATGATGTTTGTTATGTTGTATGGGATGGTTATTTGACTAATGGATACCCTTTATAAATTCAGTGAAATGTTTATTTCAACCATTAGTGATGTTTTGCCGATAGTCTTGATTATTTTTGTGGCACAATATTTTATTATTCGTCGGCCTATGGTGAATTTAAAACAAGTTATTTTTGGTTTTTTTCTAGTAATTTTAGGGATGGCTTTTTTCCTGGTAGGATTAGAAGAAGCATTATTTCCTTTAGGAGAGATAATGGCCAAACAATTAACCGCACCGGCTTTTCTAGGAGTGGATAATCTGGCTGCCCATATTCACTGGGACAATTATATTTGGGTCTATGTGTTTGCTGCAGCCATTGGTTTTTCGACAACGTTAGCTGAACCTGCACTATTGGCCGTGGCCATTAAAGCGCAAGATGTTTCGGGTGGTACGATAAGCATTTGGGGATTGCGTACTTCGGTTGCGATTGGCGTTGGTTTTGGCATTGCTTTAGGTACTTTTCGGATTGTAACCGGTACACCGTTGCAATATTACATTATTTCAGGGTATATCATAGTATTGATACAAACAATTTTTGCACCAAAAAGTATTATTGCTTTAGCCTATGATTCCGGTGGAGTCACAACATCAACGGTAACTGTTCCACTCGTTACTGCATTAGGGCTTGGTTTAGCCAGCACGGTTCCAGGCCGAAATGAATTAATTGATGGTTTTGGTTTAATTGCTTTTGCTAGCTTATTCCCGATGATAACCGTGATGGGTTATGCACAAATAGGGCATTGGCGAGCAAATCGATGTTTAAAAAAAGAAAAGATAAAAGACTTAACAGGAGAATAGCGTATGCATTTTAAATTGATTATAGCGTTACTTGAAACGGATAAGGTTGATAATGTAATGAATGCTGCTAGAGACGTAGGTGCAACTGGCGCAACCGTTATCAGCCATGCCCGAGGTGAAGGTTTAAATAAAAATAAGACCTTCTTTGGCTTGTCTCTGGAAACTCAGCGTGATGTTGTTTTGTTTTTAGTTGAGGAACACCTGAGCCGGTTAATTCTGGAGAAAATTTCAGAAGTAGGTAAATTTGAAACCGAAGGTGCAGGCATTGCCTTCCAGATAGATGTCGAAGATGCGGTTGGTGTGGCAAAGCAGGTAAAAAGTTTAACGGACGTTGTGGAGGAAAAGATATGAATGAAGCAAAAATAGTTTGTGTTCGTGATGTGATGAAACCGGATTTTGATATTGTCGATGGTATGTTAACGGTTAGTGATGCTTTAAATGAAATGAAAAACGTTGAAACTAAATGCTTAGTCGTAAATAAGCGGACTGACCATGATGAATATGGTTTAGTATTAATTTCAGATATTGCTAAAGAGGTACTTGCAAAAAATCGTTCACCTGAGCGTGTTAATATTTATGAAATTATGTCAAAGCCAGTGATTACGGTAGATCCTGATATGGATATTCGTTATTGCGCAAGATTATTTGAAAAATTTAATCTTTCACGCTCACCGGTTGTTGAAGATGGGCTGGTGATTGGTATTGTCAGTTTTACCGATATGGTATTGAAAGGTTTGGTTAATTAGTAATAGTTGTGTATGTTTACTATAGATAAAAAATTAGGTCGGTTAAACGAAGCTGCACAATGGGGCTCCCCCAACTGTGACGCTCGACCTGTTGATGAGATTAGTTTAATTGTTATTCATGGTATTAGTTTACCTCCGGCGGAGTTTGGAGGGCAGCATATAGACAGTTTCTTTACTAATAGTCTGGATCCCAAACTGCATCCTTACTTTGAAGAAATTAAAGACTTAAAAGTTTCGTCACATTTACTTATAGAGCGAAGTGGCATAGTCAAACAATTTGTTCCCTTCACTCAACGAGCATGGCATGCAGGTGTCTCTAATTTTAATAATCGGGATTGTTGTAACGATTTTTCAATTGGTATTGAATTAGAAGGGGCCGATGATATTGTCTATACTGATATTCAGTATGATGTATTGCAACAAGTGTGTCAGTGTTTGCAAAAGGCTTATCCTGCTATTTTGAATAGCCATATTGTGGGGCATTGTGATATTGCTCCAGGCAGAAAGACCGATCCGGGTGAATCTTTTGACTGGCAACGCTTTAAAGCTAATATGGCATAAGTTACAATAAAGCGAAACTTGAAATACCTCTATCAATGTCAGGGATAAATATTTAAGTCATGGATTTTATTACAATTTTAATTGCTGTAGCGGTTGAGCAATATTATAAAAATATTGAAAACTATCGCCAGTTTGACTGGTTTGCAAGCTATTGTGACTGGATGCAGCAAAAATCAACCGCACTGGTTGCATTGGCTCCGTCTGTCAGTGGGCCTATTGGTTTGTTAATTCTGCTAGCACCTCTTGTTATTCTTGTTGCTATTGCCGAAAGTATTTTTAACGGTATGGGCAGTTTTTTTAGTTTTATTTTTGGCGTTGTTATTCTTATATATAGTATTGGTCCTAAAGATTTCACCACACAGGTTGAAAAATATATTGCTTCACTGTCGGCAGGGGATACCGAAGGCGCTTTAATGAATGCTGATATCTTTTTTACCGGGCATGGCTATAAACCAGAACTTGCTGGCTCCCCCAGTGTGACCGCAGAAATAATGAAACGTGGTATTTTGCTTGCGTTTAATAACCGAATTCTGGCGGTACTATTCTGGTTTATTGTTTTGGGGCCGATAGGTGCTTTATTGTATCGATTCACTGTTTTATTGCTTGAACGTTTTGCAGGTAGTTATTTTAGAAGTGGAGCAGGATCTGACTCTGGTATAGGGAATGCCCCCGATCCCGAATTTAAACTTGCAATACAACGTCTTTATATGATTCTGGGCTGGATACCTGCCCGGCTATGTGTGGTTGCCTTTGCTTTAGCCGGTAGTTTCAGCGACACCTTGTTGTGTTGGAAATGTACGACAGATTTTTTCAATAAAAATAATGATGAACTCATCGTTGTTAGTGGTTTGCATGCGCTAAAAATGGATGCTGACACCTTGGGGGATAATGATGATAGTGAGGCGGATGTTGCCGGTGTTGAACAAGTCCTAGCCCTTGTAAAATGGTCCCTGATTATTGTTATTACGGTTATTTCATTAATGACGATTGTTGGCTGGATCTACTAAACACAACATGTCTAAACCAATCCTATGCTAGAGCTTATACTGGGTGGCGCTCGTTCCGGGAAAAGCGGTTATGCGTTGCAATGTGCGATAGATAAAAATAAGAACGAACCAGTTCTCTTTATTGCCACTGCGACAGCCAACGACGATGAAATGCGGCAGCGGATCAATCTGCATAAACAACAACGTCCGAAAAATATTGACGTTATTGAAGAGCCTTTAAAACTAGCTGATGTTTTAATTGCCAACAGTCAGGGCAATAAAAGTATTTTAATTGATTGCCTGACCTTATGGGTTTCTAATTTACTATTAAAATACAAAGACAAAATAGAAGGCTCAAAAGAGTTCACTGACTTTATTGATGCTCTGGATAACATCAGTAACGATGTTTATATCGTTAGTAATGAGGTGGGTATGGGTATTATCCCCTTAGGGCATTTAAACAGAATTTATTGTGATGCCGTTGGGCGATTGCATCAGGCCATTGCCACAAAAGCACAACGGGTAACCTTAATGGTTGCCGGTCTTCCTCATTCGATTAAAAGTGAAAAAAAATAATGACATGGTTTACTTCCCCTGCCGCCAAGGTGGACACAGATATTCAGCAACAAGCCGCACAACATCAATCTGTTTTAACCAAACCTGCCGGGTCACTGGGGCAACTTGAAAATATCGCAATTCAATTTGCCGCTATGCAATCCAACACTACCCCGAAACTGGATAATATTTATATTGCAGTATTTGCAGCCGACCATGGGGTGATGGATGAAAATGTATCGGCCTTTCCACAAGCCGTTACAGCCGAGATGGTACGAAATTTTTCAAGGGGTGGTGCGGCTATCAGTGTATTAGCCCGACAACTACGTGCAACACTCGACGTTGTTGATATGGGAACCGTATCTGAGCTAGAAACCTTAGCGGGTGTTCTGCCCAGACGCATTGCTTCTGCAACCAATAATTTTTGCACACAGGCGGCAATGTCTGAAGCACAATGTTTGCAGGCCTTAGAAGTGGGCAAGGAGATTGCGGAAAAAGCAAAACATAATAAGGCAGA
Source organism: uncultured Thioalkalispiraceae bacterium (assembly GCA_964472525.1). GTDB lineage: Bacteria > Pseudomonadota > Gammaproteobacteria > UBA6429 > Thiohalophilaceae > SZUA-37. Next base: position 9,596 of record CAYYLL010000053.1, read on the forward strand.
TATTTTTATCGGTGGTGAAATGGGTATTGGTAATACGACCACCTCGGCCGCTCTAGCAAGTGCATTATTAACGCAACCAGTTGCGGGCATTGTGGGACCGGGAACTGGCTTAGACGATAAAGGGATTCAACATAAAATTGAAGTTATCGAAAAAGCACTGGCTTACCATAAAAATGCCAATACAACACCAATTAAAATATTGGAGAATCTGGGTGGCTTTGAAATTGTGGCACTGGTTGGGGCGTATATTCGAGCAGCACAAATCGGTTTACCCTGTGTGATTGATGGTTTTATTACTTCAGTTGCCGCTTTGTTTGCAACACACTTATCACAAGGTGTGGAGCAATGGTTTATTTATTCACATCAATCCGCTGAACCTGGCCACCGTATTGTATTGCAAGCATTAAAGGCAACCCCATTATTAAATATAGGAATGCGCTTAGGTGAGGGCAGTGCAGCCGCCAGTGTTGTTTGCCTGTTAAAAAATGCGTTGGCTTTGCATAATAATATGGCAACCTTTGAACAAGCCGGTGTAAGCGACAAAACCTAAAAATGTATGGCATGAAATGGCTGACTTAAATAAAACAAGTTTTATTTTTTTAAGGCATGGTGAACCACTAGGTGGTAAAAAATTCCGTGGCAGTACTGATGACCCTTTAACACAAACTGGCTGGCAACAAATGCAATCAGCCGTTCATGATTTGTCCTATGATGAAATAATCAGTTCACCGCTTAAACGTTGCTCTGAATTTTCTACTCAACTCCAAAACCAGTCGGATACCCCTTATTTTATAAATAAAGACTTACAAGAAATGCACTTAGGCGTATGGGAAGGTTTGTCATCCATGCAGGTTGAAAAGTTAGATAAGAATGCACTTTACGCGTTCTGGAAAAATCCAATTAAAAATACTCCCCCGGGGGGCGAAAGTTTTTTAAATTTTGAAAAACGTATTTTAGCAGTATGGGATAAACTACAAACCGACTATGTTTCAAAAGAACAGTCGAGAACAATTCTGGTTGTTTCCCATGCGGGTGTTATGATGGTGTTGTTAAAAATGTTATTGAAAATCCCAATGGAGAATATTTTAACCATAAAATTAAACTTTGCCAGTAAAGTGCGTATTGAAATATTTGACAAAGACTATCAGCTTAAACCACAAATATATATTGATCATGGGTATACATTCTAAATGCTTTCTTTTTTTAATCCATTTTTAATTGCCATGCAATTCTTAACCCGATTGCCTGTTTCATTTTTACTTAAATTAAACCCTTCGCAAGACAATCTTTACACAGCCGATAATCAATCACGTTCATTAAAATATTATCCACTGGTAGGTCTTATTGTTGGCATACTTCTGGCGGCTGCCATTTTTATCCTTAATTTTATTGCAGCAACGCACACATTATATATTGCTAGCCTAGCTGTTTTTTTATGGGTGGCATTGACCGGTGGTTTACATCTGGATGGGGTTGCCGATATGGCTGATGCCTGGATGGGTGGCTTGGGAGATAAAGATAAAACCTTACGTATTATGAAAGACCCAACCAGTGGCCCGTTTGGTGTTATTGCAATTATTTTTACAATTATATTAAAGCTGGTATTTATTTATGAATTAATTAATATTAACTATTATTTAATACTATTACCTCCATTATTATCACGCTCTGCTGTGGTGGTTTTACTGATGTCTTTTCCTTATGCGCGACCACAGGGGATGGGCTCGGATTTACATGCCGTGTCACACAAACTTAAAAATATCATTAGTGTTATTATTTTTACAGCAATCACACTTTATTTGTTGCAATTATTTTCTAATGTCAGTGTGTTATTAGGTGTTTGTGGAACCAGTGCTTTATTTTATATTCTATTTACTCGTAATGTTATTAAAAGAATTGGTGGTATTACCGGTGATATCGCCGGAGCTTTTATTGAGTATTTGGAATTAGTGATTTTATTCAGCCTTGTCACTTTTACTTTTGTTTTTAATGTAAGCCCATGAAGAATAAATTAATTTTAGTTTTTTTTCTGCTATTGATATTGCCGTTATGTTCGGCCAGTAGCGCATATACTGTTGTTGATGACTTAGGTAATACACTGGTATTTAAAAAACCAGCTAGACGAATTATTAGTTTATCACCACATATTACGGAAATGCTTTTTTCAGCTGGAGCAGGAAAATATATTGTTGGCGCGGTAAATTATAGTGATTACCCACCCGCCGCCAAAAAAATAACCCGAGTAGGTTCATATAATCAAATTAATATAGAAAGCATTATCACGCTCAAGCCCGACTTAATCGTTGCATGGGAAAGTGGTAACCCACACCATATTATCGAAAAATTAAAAAAATTAGGTTTTGCTGTATTTGTGAATGAGCCGCGGCATTTAATGGATATTCCCAGTGTGGTCAAACGACTTAGTGTTCTTACCGATACCCATGCGCATGCCGATAAAGCCATTAAAACGTATCTAGCAAAGTTAGATGCGTTAAAAACAAAGTATTCATATAAAAAACCAGTCACACTCTTTTATCAATACTGGAATACCCCATTAATGACGGTTAACGGTCAACATATTCTTTCAGATGTGATGCGCTTATGTGGAGCAAAAAATATTTTTAGCAACTTAAAAGTACTGGCTCCGGCCGTAAGTGTTGAAGCGGTGGTTGCATCGAATGTTGATGTTATTATTGTTGGTGGTTTGCAAGAACAACATAAACAATGGCTAAACAACTGGCGAAAGTGGCGGGATTTACCCGCTGTTAAAAATCATCATCTTTACAACGTGAACCCTGATTTACTGCAACGCCATACCATGCGACTGATTGATGGCGCTAAAGAACTGTGTGAAAAAGTAGATTTGGCTCGGTAAGGC
>CAYYLL010000054.1:0-12441 GCA_964472525.1 uncultured Thioalkalispiraceae bacterium
GGCACTTTTGCTTTGCCATATTTCTGTTAGGTGAATATGTTATACTAGAAGTTAACCCTGCAATAATATTAAAGCAGGGTTTCTGTTTAATATACTCAGATTTGGGATAGGTGAGTTTAAGATACAGGATCCTTTTGAAATTTGGAGTAAAGTCAAAGATGATATTGTTACGCTGTTATAAAGTTGGTATTGTTATTTTTGCTATGCTGTTGCTTGCGGCCTGCAGCAGTATCAGCGGCCCTGTGCGCTTGTATGAAGGCATAAAATCAGACAAAGATATTGTTAAATTTATTATCCCGGCCGATCTGGACATATTGAAGCTGGATGGTGAAAAGCCTAAGAATTTGCCAGTAATTTCTGATGGGCTATATCATTTAGAGTTGTTGCCCGGTAACCATCGTTTTACAGTTGTTTATTCGAGAATGTGGGGTAGTGATGCGTTGGGCTCCTTTGTTGAGTCAGATGCTTTTTATTTTGATGTTCCAACCACGGCGGGTAGTACATATAAGTTTAAAGATAATGGTCCGGCTAATTTAGTTGATGCAGATAACTGGTATGACATTGATGAGATAAAAATATGGATTGAAGAACAAAAAACGGGCAGAAAAATTAAAGCACTAAGTGTTCGTGCTTATGGCAATATTCTGTATCGTTATATTACCGGCAATAGCCAGGTTATTAAACCTGAAGTTGCGATAAAAAAATCAGTGGCCAAAGTCGATGTTAATCAAGCTCAGCTAAAGGATATTAATGCTAAAGAGCTCGATAACGTTCAGCAAAAAGCGAATGAGCAACTTGAATTCTGGTGGAAAGTTGCCAATGCAGAACAACGCAAGGTTTTCCAAGACTGGTTAGTGACACAAAAAGAACTAAAAGCGAATAAAACAACGAACACGATGCAGCAGAAAGCGACCACACAATTAAAGTTTTGGTGGAAACTAGCAGATATGGAGCAACGTAAGTCGTTTTTGTTGTGGGTGAAGAAATAAACAACTTAAATCCGAATATATGACCAGCCTTCTTTTTGGCGTTTAACTATCTGGTTAATGGCCGAACTCACCACATTAGTTTGTGGTAAAAGATCGATAGGTTTGCCATAAGTACGTTGTAGTCGTTTAATGGTTTGGCCACACGCCATAACCACCAGATTGTGGTACTTTTTCTGTAATGCTTGTAAACGCTGGTTATATTTTTTGTGGTTATTGGTGACTAATGTCAGGCCGCCACTATTGGTTAAAATTTCTAGTTGTAGCTTTTTGGACGTTGCGGCGTATTCTTTTAGCAGTGCTTCGGCTTCGTCGAGTACAATGTTTAAACGGTTCGGGTTGGCGGTGCTAACATGTAACATCAAACGCCAGTTATCCCGATGTGGGGCAGTATTGCTCTGGTTAATTTCAGCAATGTCATACAAGCTTTTGGTATGAATGGCTTCATTTGAGAACCAGCCCGTGAGCGTGCCGACAGCGAGTAATAAGGACGCTGCCGCAACCCATTTTGCTTTAGTGGGGCGTGGGGTTTTGTTTGCACTCCGATGGCGTTCGGGCACTTCAATGCTTTGGTAAGAAAGCTGTACCAGATTATGGAGTTTCTGTAATTTGCAGACACGTTGGCTTAGCTCGGCATCATGACGCAAGGTATCAAGCAATTCTGCTTTTTCAGAATTATCGAGCTGCTCATCAATAAAAGCGTTTAAATGCTCGTCAGAGTATTGTCTTTTATCACTCATGTTATTTTACAATCCTTATATATGTATCTTGTGTGAGTACATTGTCTTTTTTTAATTCCAGCAACTGCGCCGAAAGTATTTTTCTTGCCCGGTTTAAACGGCTCATTACCGTGCCGATGGGAATACCGATAATTCCCGCTACCTCGGTATACGAAAAACCTTCCAGATCGACCAGTGATAAAACCTGACGCTGACCTTGTGGTAAGGTTGCAACAGCACGCTGCACAATATCGGTAATGTTCTGCCTTTGTTGAGCCAGTTCGGGCGTATCACCATCGGTAAAAATACATTCATCAATGTCATCGGTTGGCTTTTGCTGACGCAAATAATCTCGCCAACAGTTAGATAAAATAGTAAACATCCAACTGTGCATCACGTTAATATCACGCAACGTTCCTGCATTGCGCATGGCTTTAATCACGGTATCCTGTACCAGATCATCGGCTAGATGACCCGAGTGGCACCATGAATAGGCCATTTTATATAAACGGGGCCGTATTTCTTCCAAACGTTTTTTAAAGCTTGGGCTTTGACAAACAAACTGCATTAGGCTCATTTTATTACAACTCACTATCAACAAATGAAGCTCTACTATAACAGACGCACAACAACAACAAAATATTCCAATTCGTTATTAAATAAGCAATTGGTAATACTCTAATATATTGATTGTACTGGTTTTTTTTTGTTTTTTTGGAATAAATTACACTCGTGTGTCGTCTTACTTTAAAGGCAATTTATAACAACAAATTTTGTACGAATAGCCTTAATATAAAGTGGGTAAACCACTAAATTAACTATCCTTCAAGGGGAGAATATAAATGAAATTTAAATTCGTAAAAGCGCTTGCGCTTTTGGCATTGTTGGTGTCGCCGTTTTTCGGTAGCCAGGCCATTGCTGCAAACAATTCTATGGCTGATGCCAAAATCGTTTTACAGATCAGTGATCCCAATCCATTTAAGCAAACACTGGTGTTAAATGTAGCGAATAACCTGATTAAGCATTACGGTCAGGATTTGGTTGATATTGAAATTGTTGCATTTGGCCCGGGTTTACGTCTTTTATTCAAAGAAAATGCAAACAAAGGCCGTATTAATTCATTAGCGGGTCGAGGCGTTCGATTTAGCGCTTGTGCGAATACAACACGTAATATGGGTAAAAAATTAGGCCATCTACCGGCTTTAAGTTCTAAAGCAGTCACAGTCAGCGCGGGTGTTGTGCGTATTGTTGATTTGGTTAAAAAAGGTTATATCCTGATTAAACCTTAAAAGTTAATAAAATAATTTAAAAAGATATTCAATGGGAGTTTCAAAATGATAAATTTTAAAAAAGTTGCACTTGCAGCAACTTGTGCTGCTGTACTTGGCGGTGCAGTATCAACTGCAAATGCTGCCAACTGGTTAATGTTACAAGGTACAGAAAAGCCGGGTGCAGCACCTCGTGCTAGAGTCTGGGGTTTTATTCAACCTGAATATATGACAACCAGTGATACTAAGCTCGCTGCCGGTGCTTTTAGCGGACAAAAAGCAATTTTTAACCAAATGCGTCCTGACTTAAAAACATCAGAAGGCTTTAACGTGCTGCGTGCGCGTGTGGGCGTTCGTGGTATTGCCATGCCGTTAGACAGTAATGTGAATTATTTCTTCCTGGCTGAATTTGGTAATAATGGTATTACGCGTCAAGGTGGTGGTAGCGTTAAAATTACCGATGCCAGTATTACTTTAAACCAGCTTTCGAAGGTAGCCCGTTTTAGAATTGGTACCTTTAAAACACCGGGTTCAGAAGAAGGTTTACAAGCGATTCATGTATTTGATTACAATAACTTTACCGGAGCGGTTAATGGCTTGTTATTAGAGCGTTTCTTTGATGGTAATGGTTCAACGACAGCGGGTAATGGTAATGGTTGTGGTACAGCCGTAACTTGTGCAAATAAACCGAATGGCCCAGTAGGGGCTTTCCGTGATACAGGTATTCAGGTCTTTAATACCTTTAAAAACGGTAACTGGGAACACAGTTATGCGGTTATGTATGGTAATGGTAACGGTATCACCCGTGGTGACAATGACACCAACAAAGAAACTTACCTCTACTGGTCATCTGAACGAGTTTATGGTGGTAAAGGTGGACGTCGCCAAGGGTTGAAGCTGTTTGCCTGGAATCAGGATGGGAAACGTACTCTGACGGGAACAACGGCTACCGGTAGTACTGGTGGTGCCGGTGAGTATGATCGTAAACGTTCTGGTCTTGGTATGACCTTCCGTAAAGGTAAGCAACGTGCCGCGTTTGAATATATTACAGCCGATGGTATGATTTTTAATGGTACCGATGGTGCTGCAGTGGCCGGCTCAATTAATAATGCTGGAACGGGTATTGCATCGTTTAACGTTGCAACGACAGGCGAGGCAGACGGTTACTATGTTCATTACGGTTATGCACCTAACTCTAAATGGGAAGTGGATGCACGTTATGATGTTTATAACCGTTTAACCAATAGTTCTACAGGTGAACGTAAATTCACAACCTTGACTTTGGGTGTGCAATACTTCTTTAATAAGAAGAGCCGTTTTATCTTTAACTATGAATCTCGTGATGCGGAAGCACCTAACCTAGCGGGTTCGGCGACTCCAAATAAAATCCTGGCCGGCATAGATGACCGTATTACGGCTCAACTACTGGTTATTTTCTAAGCTAAGAATACAAAAGCCAATCCGGCTTTAATATTCTGAAAAAGCCCCAACTCCGGTTGGGGCTTTTTTTTGGCTATTTATTATTCTGCCTCCTTTAAAATAAGCATGATATTCTTTGCAAACAAATAAACTGCTATAATTCTCTTTCTTAAACCTATTTAGAAAGACACCTTTAATGCCAAATCGCATTCGCGAAATACCTTATAACTATACGTCTTATTCCGACCGTGAAATTGTTATTCGTTTTATGGGGGAAGACAGTTGGGCATCGTTAAACAGCCTGCGTGGTGAACGGGTTACCGGGCGATCGGCACGCATGTTATTTGAGGTATTGGGCGATATGTGGGTGGTCACACGTAACCCCTTTATTCAGGATGATTTACTCGATAACCGTAAACGTCGCCAACAACTGATAAATGCCTTGTACCACCGTTTGAATCAAATTGAAGAACGTGCTGACAATAATGAAGTGGCACTGGCTCTGGTGAATAAGGCAAAACAGGCAGTCGAAACATTTAAAAACTGGTTCCCTGAACAAAATGCGTTACGTAAAAAAGTAACCACACATTTAAAACGAGTAACAAGAAAAGACAATATTTGTTTTGATGGCTTGTCACGCGTATCGCATGTGACCGATGCATCGGATTGGCGGGTGGAATTGCCGCTAGTGGTGGTAACACCGAATAATGAAGACGAAGTACAAAAAGTGGTGACGGTTTGCATTAAACTGGGCTTAAGCATCGTGCCACGCGGTGGTGGCACAGGCTATACCGGTGGTGCAGTGTTGTTAAAAACCAACAGTGTGGTGATAAACACCGAAAAACTTGAAACACTCGCTGATGTTGAAATGAAATATATCAGTGGGGTGGATAAAAAAATCGCAACCATTCGTGCTGATGCCGGTGTTGTTACTCGGCGTGTTTCTGAACATGCAGAAGATAATGGGCTAGTGTTTGCAGTTGACCCCACCTCGCAGGACGCCTCATGCATTGGTGGCAATGTGGCGATGAACGCCGGTGGTAAAAAAGCGGTACTGTGGGGCACCACACTAGACAATTTAATTTCTTGGCGAATGGTCACACCTGATGGTCACTGGCTTCAGGTTGAACGTTTAAACCATAATCTTGGCAAAATTCATGAGCAGGAAACCGTCGAATTTAGACTTACGCGTTTTAAAGCCGATCGCACCACCATTATTGGTGAACCGGAAATATTAGTGCTTGCCGGTAAGAGTCTGCGTAAACAAGGCTTAGGCAAAGACGTGACGGATAAATTTTTGGGTGGTTTACCGGGTGTTCAAAAAGAAGGTTGCGATGGCATTATTACATCGGCCGATTTTATCCTGCATACCATGCCCGAATTCAAACGAACCCTGTGTTTGGAGTTTTATAACACCGATATGCGCACCGCAGTACCGGCGATAGTGGAAAGTAAAGATTACCTAGACGCACTGGATAATGTGCAACTTGCCGGTATGGAACATTTAGATGCGCGTTATGTTAAGGCCGTTAATTATTCACCCAAAGCTCCACGACGTGAATTGCCGCAAATGGTGTTACTGATTGATGTGGTCAGTGATAGCGAACAAGCAGTTGCGGAAGCGGCGTCCGAGGTGGTGCGGTTAGCGAACTTGCGTGATGCAGAAGGCTTTATTGCTGTTAGCGCAGAAGCACGTAAACAATTTTGGGCAGACAGAAGTCGCACCGCTGCGATTGCTGCACATACCAATGCCTTTAAAATAAATGAAGATGTGGTAATCCCTTTACCACGCTTAGGTGATTATAACGAAGGCATAGAACGCATTAATATTGAACTGTCGATTAAAAACAAACTCCTTATGATTGAGTCGGTTTTAAATTATTTAAGCAGCGATATGCCTGAATTGCACCCCAGCATTTTAGGGCAAGCTCCAGATGCGGAAAATAGCATCGAAGCTATCAACATTATTAATGCAAAAAAAGAAGCGGCAACTAAACATCTGCAAGATGTTAAGCAGAGCTGGATAACAATACTAACCAATGTGGACGAAACTGCCTCACATTATTTAGATGCACTTAAGCTTAATAATGCGGGGGATGTTAATGCAGAGCTAACGCTATTTAGTCTATTGCAACGTCGGGATATTCGTATTTCCTATCGAGAGCGTATTGAAAAACCACTAAAAGAAATTTTTTCTGGGCAAGACTTTGAACAGGTGCGGAAAAAATTTGATGAGCTGCATACAAAGTTACGTACCAGTCGTTTATTCGTTGCCACTCATATGCATGCGGGTGATGGTAATGTGCATACCAATATTCCCGTCAATTCAAATGATTATACGATGATGCAAACGGCCGAAGAAGTGGTTGATCGCATTATGCAACTGGCAGAAGATTTAGACGGAGTTATCTCTGGCGAACATGGTATTGGTATAACCAAGTTACAGTATTTAGATGCGCAAACGTTGCAAGCCTTTAAAGAATACAAACAAAAAGTTGACCCGCAAGATGTCTTTAACCCGGGTAAATTAATCCAAGGTGCTAATCTTGATGGTGCTTATACGCCATCATTACGTTTATTAGAACAAGAAGCGTTAATTTTAGAAGCGAATGAACTGGATGCCTTAAATGCAGAAATAAAAGACTGTCTGCGTTGTGGTAAGTGCAAGCCGGTGTGTAATACGCATATACCCAGTGCTAATTTATTGTATTCACCACGTAATAAGATTTTAGCCACTGGCCTTATTTTAGAAGCTTTCTTATACGAAGAACAAACACGCCGTGGTATTTCAATCCGGCACTTTGATGAAATGAATGACGTGGCCGACCATTGTACCGTTTGTCATAAATGTTTAAACCCGTGCCCAGTAAATATTGATTTTGGTGAAGTCTCTGTTCATATGCGAACCTTGCTAAAAAACAAGGGTAAAAAACACTTTAATATAGGCTCTATGGTCTCTTTAATGTTTTTGAATGTCAGCAAGCCTTTGGTTATTAAACTTATGCGTAAGCTGATGATTCAATGGGGTTACCGCGCGCAACGTCTGGCTTATAAGGTAGTGCGAGTGAGTGGTCTTATTAATCGCAAAAGACAACCTGAAGCGACTGCCGGTAAAATTAAAGTAACCAGTCAAGTGGTTAACTTTATTAAAAAGCCGATGCCGGTTGATTTACCGAAAAAAACATTTCGTGCAAGTTTGGCTTTGGAAGACAGTAAACATGTTGCCGTATTACGAAATCCCAAAACAACGTCAACCGAATCCGAAGCGGTATTCTATTTCCCGGGGTGTGGTTCTGAAAGATTATTCAGTCAGGTCGGTGCAGCAACACTGGCGGTTTTGTATGATTTGAATGTGCAAACAGTTTTACCGCCCGGCTATTTATGCTGTGGTTATCCGCAATCAGCCAGTGGTGATGAGAAAAAAGGAAAACAGATTTCGGTTGACAATCAAGTGTTATTTCACCGTGTTGCCAATACGCTGAATTATTTAGACATTAAAACAGTGATTGTTTCTTGTGGTACTTGTATGGACCAACTGATGCAATATCAGTTTGAAAAAATATTTCCCGGTTGCCGCTTGTTGGATATACATGAATTTTTATTGGAAAAAGGTTTAAAGTTGGATGGAGATCAGACAACAGAATATCTTTACCATGATCCTTGTCATACCCCGATGAAAACCTATAACCCGATAAAAGTCGCATCAAGCTTAATGGGTAAGTCGGTTAAGTTAGCAGATAGATGCTGTGGCGAAGCCGGTACACTGGCTATTGCACGGCCTGATATTGCAACACAAATTCGTTCCAGAAAAGAATATGAATTACAACAGGGCATAAAGTCATTAGTGGGTAAAGAAAAAATAAAACACGGTGAAGTAAAAATACTCACTTCCTGTCCCGCTTGTCAGCAAGGATTGTCACGCTATGAAGATGAAACCGGATTAAGTACCGATTACATTGTGGTGGAATTAGCTAAATATCATTTGGGTGAGAAATGGCAGGCTGATTTTTTAAGTACCGTTCAGAAGGGCGGTATTGAGCGGATTTTGCTTTAGTTGTGTGAGTGCAACTAGCAAGAAGATTGCTTCACTGCGTTCGCAATGACGGGGGTGATGTGTCATTGCGAGGAGGCACGACGAAGCAATCTGGATGAGTAAATGGATATAGATCAATACAAGGATGTATAAAATGGCAAAACAATATTATATTTATATTTTAACCAGTAATAATCATAATGTACTTTACACCGGTATAACGAGTGATCTTGTTCGTAGAATATATGAGCATAAGAATAAATTATGTAAGGGATTTACCTATAAATATAATATCAATAAACTGGTCTATTATGAGATATTTCTTGACCCTGTATCCGCAATAGAAAGAGAAAAGCAAATAAAGGGAGGCTCAAGGAAGAAGAAAGTAGCAATGATAGAATCTATAAATAGTGAATGGGATGATCTTTATTATGGGTTGCTTTAGTAGAGGTAAGATTGCCGCGCTATCACTCGCAATGACGGGGGTGATGTGTCATTGCGAGGAGGTACGACGAAGCAATCTAGCTGATTAAGTAGGAATGAATAAATCAAAGGAGATTTGAAGATTTAATCCAGCACCCGAACCCCATCTTTACCACCCAACAACAAAACATCAGCAGGTTTAATCGCAAATAGCCCATTGGTAACCACGCCGGTAATATTATTAAGTGCTTGCTCCATTTTGGTCGGCTCCATAATGTCCATATTATGTACGTCCAGAATCACGTTACCGTTGTCGGTTGTAAATCCATCACGTAAAACTGGCTCACCACCTAATTTGACTATTTCACGGGCAACAAAGCTACGAGCCATGGGAATAACTTCAATGGGTAAGGGGAACCTGCCTAAAACATCAACCAGTTTTGAATCATCGGCAATGCAAATGAATTTTCGACTAGCAGCCGCTACAATTTTTTCACGAGTGAGTGCGCCACCACCACCTTTTACGAGATGGAGATGACGATTTGTTTCATCTGCACCGTCAATGTAAACAGAGATCTCACTGACATTATTTAAATCGAAAACTTCAATACCATGGCCTTGTAGGCGTTCGGCACTGGCAACCGAGCTTGCAACGGTGCCATCAATTTTATGTTTAATTTTAGCCAGTTCATCAATAAAAAAATTGGCGGTTGAGCCAGTACCCACACCAATAATGGTGCCTGCTTCAACATAATCGATAGCCGCCTTTGCAACGGCTTGTTTCATTTCATCTTGGGTCATCGTATTTCTTCTCCGCATTATTCTGTATTAGTATCCTAACCTTTATTTATGTCGAATTTTCGACTAAGTCATTAAAAGTGACGAAAAACATTGTTGATTAGGAAAACCACCATTATAGTAAGCATTGACACTCATGTCCTGTATTGAAGAAAAAATTTATGTATAAAGAAATAGTTAAAATGGTTGAGCGGATTGATCGGGCTTCGGTTTATGAGGTTGCGACTAAATCAGCGTTGGATAAAGCGGGAAAATTGTCGAGTAGGCTCAATAATCATATTTTTTTAAAACGGGAAGACACCCAACAGGTTTTTTCATTCAAATTACGCGGCGCCTATAACAAAATCCGTCAACTCAGTGATGAGGAACAAAAACGAGGTGTGATTACCGCGTCAGCGGGGAATCATGCACAAGGTGTTGCCTTGGCGGCACAAAAATTACAAATACCCGCAGTGATCGTAATGCCTAAAACAACACCAGACATCAAAGTCAGATCGGTACGTGATTTTGGTGGCGAAGTTGTCTTGCACGGTAATACCTATGACGATGCTTATATTAAGGCGCAGGAATTAGCAAACCAGAACAAACAGGTATTTGTGCATCCGTATGATGATTTGGATGTAATTGCAGGGCAGGGCACTATTGCAAAAGAATTACTCGACCAATGTGAATGTATGGATATAGTTTTTATTCCTGTTGGTGGCGGTGGGTTAATTGCCGGAGTGGCCGCTTATTTAAAGACAAAGAAACCCAATATTAAAATTATTGCAGTAGAACCAGAAGATGCGGCCTGTTTAGATGTGGCAATGAAGTCGGGCAAGCGTGAGATTCTGGAACAAGTGGGTATTTTTGCAGATGGTGTCGCCGTACGCCAGATTGGCGAGCAAACATTTAATATTGCAAAACATTGTGTGGATGATGTTTTAACTGTGAATACGGATGAAATTTGTGCTGCGATTAAAGATATTTTTGATGATACGCGTACCATTGCTGAACCTGCCGGTGCGTTGGCTGTTGCTGGGATTAAACAATATCTGGAAACAAAGACTTTACGAGACAAAAATTTTATAGCGATAGTCAGTGGAGCCAATATCAATTTCGACCGCTTACGGCATGTTGCTGAGCGTGCCGATTTTGGTGAACAGCGTGAAGCTATTTTGGCGGTAACTATTGAAGAAACACCGGGAAGTTTTCGTGCTTTTTGTAAAGTGATTAGCCAACATGGTATTACCGAATTTAATTATCGGTTTGCGAGTCATAATCAGGCTCATGTTTTTGTTGGAATTAAATTAGAACAAGGTGAAAAAGATAAAATTGCATTAATTGCCTTGCTTGAATCTAAAAATTACCCTGTTATTGATATGACCGACAATGAAATGGCAAAAATTCATATCCGTTATATGGTTGGTGGGCATAGCCAGTCGTTGAGTAATGAACGTTTGTACCGTTTTCAATTCCCTGAACGCCCCGGTGCTTTATTGCGCTTTTTGGATCGTATGGGTGAAGATTGGAATATCAGTTTGTTTCATTATCGCAACCACGGTGCTGCCTATGGACGAATTTTAGTTGGGATTCAGGTGCCGGATGATCAGCAAATACAATTTACTGAATTTTTAGAGAAAATACAGTATCCCTACTGGAATGAGTCAGATAATCCTGCTTTTGAATTGTTTTTGAGCTAAATAACGTTTCTTTACACAAAAAAAAGCCTGTATCACTACAGGCTTTTTAATTTAAAGCGTTAAAAACGCTTATTAACTACTTCTTTTTAGCTTTTTTCTTAGCTACTTTCTTTTTAGCTTTTTTTTTGGCTTTCTTTTTAGCTTTTTTCTTAGCTACTTTCTTTTTAGCCTTTTTCTTAGCTACTTTCTTTTTAGCTTTTTTTTTGGCTTTCTTTTTAGTTACTTTTTTCTTAGCTTTCTTTTTAGCTACTTTTTTCTTAGCTACTTTCTTTTTGGTTACTTTTTTCTTAGCAACCTTCTTCTTTGCTTTCTTTTTTGCTGCCATCTTTACGATCTCCTAAGTTGAGCACTGATTCGAAACAGAGTATAGCTAAGTTATATTAAAATGCTAGTAATGTTTATAGTTTTTCACTGTTAAGCATTGTTATTACTAGTTTTTGTTGTATTCACACATATTTTTATAAAAAAGTTATAAATTTTTTGTTAATTGTATTTATTTTTATCTAAAATTTTTTTTTAAAGGTGATTTTTAATTATTAAATCTAAAAAACTTTAATTTTTTTAATATTTTCATTTTTTTATACAAATTAAACAATTTTTTGACTCGAATATCTTTATTAATGCAGTATTTTTAGAAAGTTTTATAAATTTTTGCATTATTTTATATCTTCTTATGCTTATCGGTTGTGTTTAGTCGTTATAAGGTCTGCTTTTATATAAAAAAGGATGATGATCTTTAAACATCATGTCTTTTTATTATTATTTGAATTATGTTTTAAGGCTTTAAAAAATATTGTGGCTAAAAAATATTTTTCCGAACAGATTATGCTTAATTAAAACTATATTTTTATAAAAAATGTTTACTTGTGGTTAATTTTTAAAGGGTGTTAGAAGAGGTTTAACACGCGTAAATATGAGTTAACAGGAAGTACGGTTTTATATTTTTATGCGGTGAATAGCCTTATCGGTGCAAATAAGGTGCATTGGTACATCCCACGGGTTTGTTTTTATACCTTTTACTTGTTGAAAAGTATATCCAACGCCGATTAAACGTGGTTTTAACCAATATCGACGTGTTTTTAACATATCAAGGGTGCGATCATAGTAACCGGC
>CAYYLL010000055.1:0-12355 GCA_964472525.1 uncultured Thioalkalispiraceae bacterium
AGGTTGAAATGTACGTTTCATTTGAATATCACCCGTTAAAAATCAATAAGTTACTAGCGATTGTTTTCGCCAAGAAAGGCACGCAAGAGTAATGTTTATCGGCTCGGCTGTCAACCAAATGATGGGGGTATTTTAGGAAAAACCCTATTAATCTAAATCCCTTGCTCGCTTGCAGCGATCTTAAAACCATTTTGGAGATTACATTTTTTTAAAGATTTATCAGACGATAACTGTGGATAACTTTTTTCTCTGGTGTTAAATTAACAGTTCGATAAAATGGCTGCAAAAATGATTATATCGCCGTATTTATAAGCTAACTTATTAAAATTTCTATATTTTTCTTTTTGGGGTAACACGTGCAATCACTTTGGGATCAATGTCTCGATCGCTTGGAAGGCGAACTTTCACCCCAACAATTTAATACCTGGATCCGCCCATTGCATTTTGTGCTTGATAATGATGACGCTCGCTTATTGGCACCCAACAGTTTTGTGCTTGATTCAGTCAATGAGCAATATATTTCTCGAATTAACGAAATTATCAGCCAGCTCGACTCTACTTTTCCTGCACCGATAAAAATCGAAGTCGGCAGCCAGGAAGTTGAAACTCCAGAAGGCCAAAGTTATACCAAAACACCCTTTAAAGCACCGGCGAGTTCTTTCCAACGTAAAAATGGCTTAAACCCAAATTTTACGTTTGACTCATTTGTCGAGGGTAAGTCCAATCAAATGGGGCGCGCTGCCGCCACCCAAGTTTCTCAAAATCCCGGCACGGCTTATAACCCGTTATTTATTTATGGCGGAGTGGGATTAGGCAAAACACATTTAATGCACGCGGTTGGTAATTTGATTAAAGATCATAAGCCTGATTCGAATGTGGTTTATTTACACTCCGAACGCTTCGTCTCCGATATGGTGAAATCTTTCCAACACAACACCATTAATGAATTTAAGCGTTACTATCGTTCGGTCGATGCACTGCTTATTGATGATATTCAGTTTTTTGCCGGAAAAGGGCGCTCACAAGAAGAATTATTCCATACCTTTAATTCGCTACTCGAAGGTAACCAACAAATCATTATGACTTGTGATCGCTACCCAAAAGAAATTGATGGTTTGGAGGAGCGCTTAAAATCCCGTTTTGGTTGGGGTTTAACCGCAACGATTGAACCCCCCGAACTCGAAACGCGCGTTGCCATTTTAATGAGCAAAGCACAACAGTCTAATATCGACTTACCCGAAGAAGTGGCCTTTTTTATCGGTGAACGTATCCGTTCTAATATTCGTGAGTTAGAAGGTGCTTTACGTAGAGTGGTAGCAAACGCTCACTTCAGTAATAAAGACATTACTCTAGATTTTGCTAAAGACGCCTTGCGTGATTTACTATCTTCTCACGATAAAATGGTTTCAATTGAAAATATTCAAAAAACCGTTGCCGGTTATTACAAAATTCGCGTATCGGATATGCATTCCAAACGCCGTACCCGGTCGGTTACCCGACCTCGCCAACTGGCAATGGCACTTTGTAAAGAATTAACAAACCATAGCTACCCTGAAATTGGTGATGCTTTTGGTGGACGGGATCACACCACTATTTTACATGCTTGTCGTAAAATTGAAGAACTGAAAGAAGAAGATCCACGAATTAATGAAGATTACCGAAATTTATTGCGAACTCTCAGCACATAATTTTTTTAGAGTATAAGCTGGGGAAAGAGACTGAAGTTAATTTGAATAAGCTGTGGATAACTATACTTAAGAAAATTGAGGTTACTTTATTCACATTTTATCCACAGATTGAAAGCTGTTTAAATGTTAGTTATCAACAGATATAAATCTCTTCTAACTAAATGATTTTTAGGATGAATTCTAAGTTACTAACAGATTTTATTTTCCTAATAATAGTAATAATAATGATATATATAGATCTATTAATTAATAAACCCTTTACTAAGAAAAGTTAAGAATAAGGACATATAAATTAAAATGAAAATTAGTTTATCGCGTGACAATATTTTAAAACCTCTACAGCACGTTGCCGGTGTTGTAGAAAGAAAACAAAATTCCCCTATACTTTCTAATTTATTGTTAAAAGTTGAAAATAATCATATTTCACTGACTGGAACAGACTCAGAAGTTGAAATGATTATTAATACGGAGGTTGAATCAACAGAAACAGGGGAAACAACTATCCCTGCTAAGAAATTTTTAGATATTTGTCGTACCTTACCGGATGGCGCTCAAATCAATATTAATATAGATGCAAATAAAGCGATTATTCGATCGGGTAAAAGTCGCTTTACTTTATCAACACTGCCTGCCAATGAGTTCCCGCAAAGTGAGGTATTGAATGTTTCTCAGGAAGTCACATTAAAACAGTCCATCTTTAAAAAACTCATTGAACAGGTTCAGTTCTCTATGGCGCAACAAGATGTGCGTTATTATTTGAATGGTTTAATGTTGGAAATTGATCCTCAACATATTGTGACTGTTGCAACCGATGGACATCGTCTGGCTATTTCAAAAGAAGTGCTTGAAACAGGCATCAGCGAAAAACGCCAAATTATTATTCCACGCAAGGGGGTCAGTGAGCTGTCCAAGTTATTGGAAGATTCTGATGAACCGGTGAAATTACAACTGGGGGATAATCTTATTAAAGTGACCCTCGGTAATATTACTTTTAGTTCGAAACTAATTGATGGTAAATTCCCAGATTACAATCAGGTCTTACCTGTTGATAATGATGCTATTTTAGAATGTTCACGCGATGTTTTAAAACAGGCGTTTAGTCGTACTTCTGTTTTATCCAATGAAAAATACCGAGGTATGCGTTTGTCTTTAAGCCCCAATATGCTTAATGCCACTATCAATAACCCCGATCAAGAAGAAGCAGAAGAAGAAATCGAAGTACTTTATTCCGGGGATGAGTTTGAAATTGGTTTTAATGTCGCCTACTTTCTAGATGTGCTAAATACCATTAAAGATGAAAATGTCATTATTAAATTCAAAGATGCAAATTCAAGCTGTATTATTCAAGCAAAAAGTGATGACAGTGCCAGTTACGTTATTATGCCGATGCGCTTATAAACGGCTAAATTTGTGCCTTTGTGAGTATTAAACAATTATCCCTTCAATATGTTCGTAATCTTGTTGAATGCCAAATTAAGCCTGATCGGCGGTTTAATATTATCGAAGGGGCGAATGCCAGTGGAAAAACCAGCTTTTTAGAAGCAATTTACTTAATTAGTCAGGTGAAATCCTTTCGGACCCATCGCATTAATCATATTATCCAGCATTCACAGGCTGAACTACAGGTTATTGCAACATATCTAGACCATAATTCAGCGACACATTTAATTGGTTTAAGTCGCAATCGCAGTACCACTAAAATTCATTTAAACAAACTACCGATTAAATTAAGTTCTGAGTTGGCTGCTTTGGTGCCTATTCAAGTGATTACGCCCGAATCACACCGATTATTAGAGGATGGCCCCAAATTTAGACGGCAATTTATTGATTGGGGCGTGTTTCACGTGGAACACACTTTTTTACAAACATGGAAAGATTACCATCGGATATTACGCCAACGAAATGCAGCACTTCGGCAAAACCAATCAAAACAGCAAATACAAAGTTGGGATCGACCCTTAATTGACATAACGCATCAGTTTCATCAAGCACGAAGGTGTTATTTGGATGGATTAAAGCCTATTGTTGAAGCTTATACAAAACAACTAATTGGTGATGTCGTTTCAATTGAATATTTACCAGGTTGGCCACAAGAAAGAAGTTTCAAAGAAGCATTGGAAAATAGCTATGATCAGGATTGCCAATTCAAATATACTCGGGTTGGGCCACATCGTGCAGATTTAAGTATGAAGTGCGCTGGTATTGCGGTTCAAGTTGGGCTTTCACGCGGTCAGCAAAAATTATTAGTTTGTGCGTTACGCTTGGCACAAATTCAATACTTACAAAATATTTCACAACAATCCTGCATTATTTTAGTCGATGATTTACCGGCAGAACTGGATAAAGCACATCGTGAACGATTAATGAGTTTGTTAGATGATACGGATGCTCAAATATTTGTAACAACAACGGATGCCAGTTTATTGGATGTCAGCACAACAACATCGAAAAAGGTGTTTCACGTGAAACACGGTGAAATAAAAGAAGTGGTATACTAAGCATCATTCTTACTGGATGGTTTAAATTGAACACATCGGTAAAAATAACGAAAGCTTGAACAAGCAAAAGGAAAACACAATGGCTGATCCGACTTATAATTCGTCTAATATTAAGGTATTAAAAGGCCTTGATGCAGTTCGAAAACGTCCCGGTATGTATATTGGTGACACCGATGATGGCACAGGTTTGCATCATCTTGTTTTTGAAGTGGTCGATAATTCAATTGACGAAGCACTCGCGGGCCACTGTACTTCGGTTGATGTTATTATTCATGCAGATGGTTCTGTCTCTGTAAAAGATGATGGCCGGGGTATTCCAACCGATATACACGAAGAAGAAGGTCGATCGGCTGCCGAAGTTATTTTAACCGTTCTCCATGCGGGTGGTAAATTTGATGATAACTCGTATAAAGTGTCCGGCGGTTTACACGGTGTGGGTGTTTCTGTTGTTAATGCTTTATCTGAAACTCTAAAACTGACCATTTGGCGAGACGGTAAAAAGCATGAACAAGAATACTCTAACGGTGATCCTGTTGATCAGTTAACGGCTGTTTCAGATACCGATCGCTCAGGTACGCAAATTCGTTTTTATCCTAGCCATAAAATTTTTTCCACAACTGAATTCCATTACGACATTCTTGCTAAACGCTTACGCGAACTTTCTTTTTTAAACTCGGGTGTTTGTATTACTTTAAGTGATGAACGTGATGCCAGTAAAAAAGATAAATTTGAATACATTGGCGGTATTAAAGCCTTTGTTAAACATTTAAATAAAAACAAAACACCGTTACATGAAACCGTTTTTTATACCGAAACATTAAAAGATGATGTGATGGTGGAAGTGGCAATGCAATGGAATGACTCTTATCAAGAAAATATTTTTTGTTTTACCAATAATATACCCCAACGAGATGGCGGAACGCATTTAGCCGGTTTTAGGGGCGCATTAACCCGTAGTTTAAATAATTACATTGAACAAAGTGGTATTGCGAAAAAAGCGAAAGTCAATGTGAGTGGAGATGATGCCCGTGAAGGTTTAACCGCTGTTTTATCGGTAAAAGTACCGGATCCCAAATTTTCATCACAAACTAAAGATAAACTGGTTTCTTCTGAAATTAAAGGAATTGTTGAAACAACGGTAGGTGAAAAATTACAGGAATTTTTACTAGAAAGCCCTACAGATGCAAAGGGTATTGCGAGTAAAATTGTTGATGCAGCGAGAGCACGTGAAGCGGCACGAAAAGCGAGAGAAATGACTCGACGAAAAGGGGCACTTGATGTTGCTGGCCTACCCGGTAAATTAGCAGACTGTCAGGAAAAAGATCCGGCCCAATCAGAATTATTTCTGGTGGAAGGGGACTCTGCGGGAGGCTCCGCTAAACAAGGTCGAGACCGAAAATACCAAGCCATCTTGCCACTCAAAGGTAAAATCCTAAATGTTGAAAAAGCACGCTTCGATAAAATGCTATCTTCAGTTGAGGTGGGCACCTTAATCACAGCACTGGGTTGCGGTATTGGGCGTGAAGAATTTAATATTGAGAAATTACGTTACCACCGAATTATTATTATGACCGATGCGGATGTCGATGGCTCACATATCCGTACCTTATTACTCACGTTTTTCTATCGACAAATGCCAGAGTTAATAGAAAACGGTTATATCTATATTGCACAACCCCCTTTATATAAAGTGAAAAAAGGTAAGCAAGAACGTTATGTCAAAGATGACAGTGAGCTCAATGAATACCTGTTGCAATTAGCACTAGATAATACTGAATTATTTGTGAATGCTTCCGCACCGGCTATGTCGGCCTTGGCACTGGAAAATTTGGCAAAACAACATGTCATGGTGATGCAAAGTATTAAGCGATTAGCGCGTCGTTATTCTGCCGATATTTTAAAAACCATACTGACATTAACGGTTATTAGCCGTGATGATTTAAAAGATAATCAAAAAATGCAATCTTGGTTTGGGCAATTAAATGAAAAAATAAAACTGGATGATACTTTAAAAATTAATATTGAGTTTGAAGCCCAAACGGAAGCCGGTGATTGGAGTGCAAATATTGTTCAAACCCGACATGGTATTAATTACGAAAAAATAATGAAACCAGAATTTTTTGAATCAGGTGAATATGCCGCAATGAAAACACTTACCGAACAACTTGATGGATTATTTGGTGAAGGTGCTTATGTGAAGCGTGGCGACAAGCAGGAAGCATTTGACAATTTTGCCGATATGATGAGTTGGTTAATGGATGAATCAAAGCGCGGCTTAAATATTCAACGTTATAAAGGCTTGGGCGAAATGAACCCGGATCAACTTTGGGAGACCACTCTTGATGCAAACAATCGGCGCTTATTGCAAGTTCAAATAGAGGATGCTATCGCAACTGACGAAATCTTTACCACCTTAATGGGTGACCAAGTTGAACCGCGCCGAATCTTTATCGAAACCAATGCGCTTAATGCCAGCAATATTGATATTTAATCTAAAGTCCCCGCCCGCTTGCGGTGGGGTAGTCTATTTAAAAGTATTTTATTTTTGATAAACATCGGCTTCGCCCGTCGGGCGGGATTTGAATCGTCGGTGTCCCCATAAATACTGTGAGGGTGTTTCTTTTATTTGTTGTTCAATGGCGTGATTGATAGCGGTTGAATCGACAATATCATTATCCGTTGGGAAATTTTCTATCTCTGGACTAAAATGAAAGGCATAGCCGGAGTGGTTGGCCAGACGTTCCGCGTAAAAGGGCACAACGGGTGCACCGGTAATTTTTGAGAGCCGTTGAGTTGATATAAGTGTGCAGGTTGAGACACCCATAAATGGGGCAAAAACAGAATCTTTTTCACCAAAATCCTGATCAGGTGAGTACCAGATTATTTCGCCTTTTTTTAGAGTGCGGATCATGTCCCGAACACGGGTATGTTTGACGAGCTTTGCATTATTTTTGCTACGGTGTTTCTGGATAAACCGTTCAAATAAAGGATTATGGGCGCGTTTATAAACAACATTAAGCAGATTGGTGTGTTTAGCTAGAAACGTACCGGCTATTTCCAACGTGGTAAAATGGCTGGCAAGAATAATAACGCCGTGGTTTTTAGCCAAGGCAGCATTGAGATGTTCGAGTCCTTCGGGTTTATGTAATTTCATTAATGTTGAATGTGCTCCCCACCAACTGAGCCCAATTTCAAAAACAGACATGCCGACAGAAGCAAAAGATGCTTTTACATATTCTTGTTGTTTGGCAGTGCTTAATTCAGGAAAGCAAAGACGGATATTGGTTTTAACAATATGTCGGCGGCGTGGCATTAATAAATAACTTAAAGCTCCCAGTTGTCGACCTAGCCACATTTGGAGCGAGTAAGGTAAAATGCTGCAAAGACGTAAAAGTCCAAGCCCAAACCAAGTTGGCCAATATTTTGGTGCTAGAAATGAGAGTCGTTTCGGCTTAGTGTTAGGCATGTGTTTTAAGTAGTATGAGTCGCTTGTATGTGGTTGATAATACCGCAGTTTGGGGCAAACTTATATTAAGGAATAAGCCATCCATAACGTGGACTAAAATTGAGAAGAAAAAATGAAAATATGGGTTGATGCTGACGCTTGTCCAGTGGTGATCAAGGAAATTTTGTTTAAAGCGGCGCAGCGAACCGAAGTATTGATGACTTTAGTGGCGAACCGATATATACAAGTGCCGCCATCGGCTTATATCAAAATGCTTCAGGTAGCTTCGGGGTTTGATGTTGCTGACAATGAGATTGTTGAAAAAATGGATAGTGGTGATCTAGTGATAACGGGCGATATTCCGTTGGCTGCCGATGTGATTGAAAAAGGGGGTTATGCGCTGAATCCCCGAGGTGAACTTTATACGACTGATAGTATTAAACAGCGTTTGAATATCCGCGATTTTATGGACACAATGCGCGCCAGTGGTGTCAATACTGGCGGCCAAGCCCCACTTAGTCAGGGTGATCGGCAGGCATTTGCAAATAATCTGGACAAATTACTCACAAAACATGCGTAAATGGATGTTTTCAGACTGAATACGTCCATATTTTCTTATTTAATTTACTTTAAACGCAAAAATTGGCGTGTATGTATCCTGGGATGCAGTTCTAAAGAATATTGGTGATATAATGGAGCGGTTATCTACATAAAATTAAAAAAGGACAGGAGAATATATGTCTATCGAAAAAACACTTTTTGCTTTTGCCGGTGCCTTGGTGATGCTAACGTCATTGTTGGCTTTGTTTCATAACCCTTTGTGGACTTGGGTTACGCTGTTTATTGGTTTTAATGCCTTCCAAAGTACATTTACGGGTTTTTGCCCGCCTGGTTGGCTGATGAAAAAATTTGGCATGAAAAGCGAAGCAGAAATGGCTGCTCAAAATTAATTTGGAGCTGGGGTTAAGGTTTTTATCAAATTGTAAAAATAATCCGAACTGCTAAAGCGTAGAGGTTGTTAACAATGCGATTAGCGAGGCTGGGTGGCCGATACGTTTTGTAGTTCAATATTGATAATCTAGATTTAGCCACGGGATATTAATATGCAAAGTAATCCAAAAAAATTACTCGAAAGGCACCATCAAATGGTGCATTCGGAAATGACAAAAGTAAATTCTCATGTGCAACGCAAACAGGGTGAGTGGGTTATTAATTCATTGATGGTAGAAGGTTGTAGTGTGCCGTTTAAATATAAGCGTCAAAAATTATATAAAGATTTAAAAGGACGGCGCGTTAATTTAACCTATTACCCTTCAACTGAAATGGTTGGCGATATTGCTTTTGAAATAATGAAAGTTGTTCGCATTAAAATAGCTTAATGCTATTTTAAGTGTTTCGTTAATCACTTTCGTTTATTGTTAAAGATCCTCTGATTATTAAAAATTTAGATACTAAAATAAATAGCCTTGAAGCGGTTACTTTGGAAACCATCGCTCAAGCAATAGAAAAACAGGGTTATATTGTTTTATCCTCATTTATTCCTGAGCCTTTGCTGCAAAAGCTAATATTACGTATAAAATCTTTTCAGAATACCGATTTAAACAAGGCTGGTATTGGGCGAGGTTCTGCGCAACAAAAAAATCCAGATATTCGGTGTGATCGGATTCAGTGGCTAGATAAGAAAAACGATATTGATAAAATGTTTTTGGAACTAATGGAAGCTTTGCGACAGGGCTTGAATCAGCTATTATTTTTAGGTTTATTTGACTACGAAAGCCATTATGCTATTTATAAGCAAGGTGCTTTTTATAAAAAACATCTTGATGCTTTAAAAGGAAAAAGTAACCGAGTCTTATCGACGGTGCTGTATTTAAATGAAGATTGGTGCGTGGAAGATGCCGGTGAACTCAATTTATATACAGCAGACAGTAAAAAAATTCTGGAAGTAGTTCAGCCAAAGTACTCTACAGCCGTTATTTTTTTAAGTGAACAATTTCCTCACGAAGTTTTAGCCGCAAATAAAACACGCTATAGTATTGCCGGTTGGTTTCGTACCAATGCGAGCAATTCAAAAGAAATAGATACGCCTGCATAAATATAATCTATATTCCCTGTCTGCTTGCAGTGGTTTCATAATCATTAACTCGTTATACCCACGTATGTGGGTTATCCAGTAATGCTGATTGCTAACGGGGCACAGCAACAAATAGAATTATAAATTTAACTCTTTAATTTTTCGGGTCAATGTATTCCGTCCCCAGCCTAATAACACAGCAGCGTCCTGACGGCGGCCCCCAGTTTTTTGCAATGCAGATTCAATCATTATTCTTTCAAATTGTGGTGTGGCCACATCGAGTAGATTTTTTTCATTATTATTGAGTTGTTGGTCAGCCCAACCTTTAAGTAAGTCAGTCCAAGAACCTTCGGGTTTGGGTGGTTTGGATTTTGCGGTTAGTTCAGGTGGTAAATCGCTGATGGTTACTTCTTGAGAAGGTGTCATGACGGTCAGCCAACGGCAGGTATTTTCAAGCTGGCGAACGTTACCCTGCCAATTAAGTTTGGTTAGGAAGTTCTCAGTTTCTTTTGTTAATACCTTCATCTCAACTTTTAATTCTGCTGCGGCTGTGTTTAAAAAATGTCGCGCAAGCAAGGGAATATCTTCCTGACGTTCTTTTAATGATGGGATATGAATCCGAATAACATTTAAACGGTGAAATAGATCTTCACGGAAGTTGCCTTGTTGTACACGTTCTTCAAGGTTTTGGTGTGTTGCGGCAATGATACGCACATCGACTTTGACCGGTTGATGCCCGCCAACACGATAAAATTCTTTATCGGATAACACTCGCAATAAGCGGGTTTGTAAGTCAGCCGGCATGTCACCAATTTCATCCAAGAATAAAGTACCGCCATTGGCCTGTTCAAAACGGCCGTGGCGTGTATTTTGTGCGCCGGTAAAAGCACCTTTTTCATGACCAAAAAGTTCAGATTCGAGTAAATCTTTAGGGATTGCGGCCATGTTCAGCGCGATAAAAGGGTTGTTTGCGCGTGGGCTATGGCGGTGCAAGGCATTCGCAACCAATTCTTTGCCGGTGCCTGATTCACCATTGATTAAAACCGTAATATTGGATTGTGACAAGCGACCAATGGCACGAAAAACTTCCTGCATACTAGGGGCTTCACCAATAATTTCGCTAACCGGTTCGGAGACTTCTTTTGTTGGGATTATATTTTTATTGTGGTTAACAGCACGTTGCGCAAGGTTAACGGCATCGTCAACATCGAAAGGTTTGGGCAGATATTCAAACGCACCCCCTTGATAAGCAGAAACTGCACTGTCAAGATCGGAGTGTGCCGTAATAATAATAATAGGTAGTTCAGGATGGCTAGTATGTATTTTAGATAATAATTCGAGACCATCAATACCGGGCATTCTTATATCGCTGATAATCGCATCAGGCTGCGTGGTTTTTAAGTCAGTTAAAACATCGGCTGCATTTTCATACGTTTTTACATTCATATCAGCTTGTGATAGTGCTTGCTCAAGCACCCAACGAATAGAGCGATCATCATCGACGACCCAAATTGATTCATTACCCATTAAAATGACATCCTTTGTTATGTATTGATTGGTAAATTAATTGTAAAAACAGTTTTTTGTGGTGTGCTTTTGCATTCAAGCAAACCGTGGTGTTGTTGTATAATAGATTGCGCGATGGACAAGCCTAGTCCGGTTCCTTCTGCACGCCCAGTCACCATTGGAAAAAATATTTTCTTTTGTAAGTTGTCTGGAATACCCGGGCCGTTATCTTCAATTTCAAGTAATAATGCTAAACGATGGCGGCAATTACCAATGGTAAAATTTCTTAAGATTCGAGTTCGATAAATAATATGGCCCGATGGCTCTTCTGTAAGTGCTTGAATGGCGTTGCGTGTAATATTTAAAATAGTTTGAATCAGTTGGCCGGGATCTGTTTTTAAATCAGGAATACTGGGGTCGTAATCACGGATAATATTTATCTTGTGGGTTGCATCTGCAAGGACAAGCTGCCTAACATGCTCAAGAATTTCATGAATATTTGCTTCACAGATTTTTGGTTTTTTTGCTGGACCAATCATTCGATCAACTAACAAGCTTAATCGATCTGCTTCATCAATAATAACGCGAGTGTATTCTTTTAAATTATCGTTATCCAGTTGTCGTTGTAATAATTGTGCTGAACCGCGTAAACCGCCTAAGGGGTTTTTAACTTCATGCGCCAGACCACGAAGAATTTCTTGGGTTGCCTGTTGGTCTTCGGCACGTTTTTCATCACGGGTAATACGGATTAAGTGATCAACCTGGTGACATTCCAACAAAATTTCTGGATTATCTTTGGAGTCCAACAAAGGACTAATGGACATATTCAGAGTGATATTTTTTGCATGTAATAGCGAAACAGGTACTTCGTGTTGAGTAACGGGGTGAACCGTTGTTAACACCTGCTTTAAATCCTGCGCGCTGATGGTGGTCATGTTAAATAATTGTTCATAGCTCTGGCCGAGTAAGTGGCGCGCGCTAACTTCAAATAACATTTCACCGGCTGGATTAATATAACGCAAAAGAAGATCGTTACTAAACAGTAGTACAGCACTGTTTAAGCCATCGAGTATGCGTTGATAAGGTGATGAGATATTGGCTGCCACAGCATTCATGCTCATAGATATAGCAAGAAATAAACCAG
>CAYYLL010000056.1:0-11759 GCA_964472525.1 uncultured Thioalkalispiraceae bacterium
CAACTATCTATATTGATCATAGCCGCAGATGTCATCATATTGGCTAAAGCAATGTAAGTCTGTTTGCTAGACCAGTCAAACATGGCACGTTCACTTTCCATAAGGTTAAAATCAAATTCCTGAAAAGTTTTAAAAAAACCACGTCTTTTTTGTATCACGTCATCCGTTAGGTGATGAACATCTTGCATCATATGTTTTATATATTGGCTATCATAATTCATTGTTTTTTGTTTTCGCGCCAGAATAACAATAAAATGACTGGCTGTTGGCAATGTACCTTGTGCCCCCCAAGTTATTAATTTAAGTTTTTCTCGAAGAACCATATTTTGAACAATTAAAAACTTCCACGGTTCAAAACCAAACGAACTTGGACTTAGACGTGCAGTTTCAAGAATAAAAGCAAAGTCTGCGTCACTTATTTTTTTATTCTCATCAAATACTTTGCAAGCATGCCTGTAATTGTAAGCTTTAATAATTTCTATTTTATCGATCATTCAAATCCTTTTATTATCATGTTGAAAAAATGGTTGATATATAATTGTGCGCAATATTTGTCGATTTCACATAAGTTTCAGTTAACCTATTGACTGATCATAAAACATAACGCTTAGTTAAGTTGCGTAGCAAACGGGCGCATTTTTTGCGTTCTTGCAAAAAACGCGCCCGTTTGCGGAGTCAACTTGAACGTATTGTTAGGCATTTTACTTATTTTCCTGATTTCAGAGTTGAATATCTACATTTTGGGCAGACGTACTCCATCTTAATTATATAGCTGTATGTCAAAATTATTAACATAGAGAGCGTTATTAATATAATACCAATGATTTCGGTAAATCCGTTTCCAAAAACTACAAAAGCAATGCCACCAAAAAATAGTAATTCTTCGATGACAAATATAATTGTCGCTTTTTTCCCCCTGAGTATTGTTCATTTTTTCACTACACTCGGGACATTTTCTTTTTAGAAACATATTAAACATATATTGTGTGCCTAACAGTGATTTAGACCGCATACAGTCTTTTATTATATAGACGGATTCAGTCTATTACGTTTTCAATATTATGCAATGGTATTAAATTTATGGTTCAACCATGAATTAATACTCAATAAAAACAAGTATTTAGCTGCACTATCGTATTATTTTAGAAGCCATAGCTTAACTATATGTGTAAATAATGACGGAAAGGAAAAATTAATACATTCTATGACGGAATAGCCAGCCGGAAAATGTCAGTGTTGTTAAACCAATAATCAGCATAGGCCAGTACTGGTTGAACAATAATGCATAACTGTCACCTTCCAGAAAAACACCCCGGACTACAATAAGAAAGTAACGTAAGGGATCCAGATAAGTTAGCCATTGCACTACTTCTGGCATATTGGCGATGGGGGTGGAAAAACCGGAAAGGATAACTGCCGGCACTAAGAACAAAAAAGCACCCAGTATGGCCTGTTGCTGGGTAACGGCAATGGTTGATATCATCAAACCCATACCGGTGGCAGAAAGCAGGAAAAGTACAAGACCAAGATACAACGCACCAATATCACCACGCATCGGAATATTGAACAGCAACACCATAAGAATAAGAACAATGGTTGCTTCCACAAGCCCTATCACCATACCGGGAATCGCTTTGCCAATAAGGATTTCCACGGGGCGCAGCGGAGTAACCAGCAACTGATCAAAGGTTCCTGCTTCACGTTCCCGGGCAACAGACAACGCCGTCACCAGCAGAGTCACTACCAGTGTTAACAATCCGACTATGCCGGGAATAATAAACCAGCGGGATTGGAGGTTTTCGTTATACCAGTTACGCTTAACCAGTGTAACTCTGGGGCCAGCTTTAGCGCTGGCCTGTCCGTGAGTTCGCATCCAGTCCCGATTAAAATCAAGCAAAATCGTGCGCACATAATTCATGGCAATCATCGCGGTATTGGAATTACGCCCATCGAGGATAAGCTGTAATGGCGTGCTGATGCCGCGCAGCATGTCTGCACTGAAGCGTGGCCCAATATTTAATACCAGTAATACCTCTTTATTATCTATTAGCGGGGCAATACCTGCCTCATTGTTAATGATGCTGATGATTTGAAAATTTGGCGAACCATTAAGGTGGCTGATCAACTCACGGGAAGCAGGGCCGTTATCCTGATTATAAATAGCAATGGGAACATGATTAAGATCGTAAGTAGCCGCAAACCCGAACACCAGTAACTGCATAATCGGTGGTACGATAATCACGACACGGCTGCGCTTGTCGCGCAATAGTGCCAGGAATTCTTTAATAGCAAGAGCGATGATATGTCTGAAGGACATAACTTATTCCAACCTTTTATAAGATTTGCGCCAGACCAGGGTAAAAAAGAAGATCAACATAAGAAACAATGCCCCCATGTTTGCAAGTATTACTGGCCAGATGTCACCCGCCAGAAATAAAGTTTGTAAAATGGCGACAAAGTAACGTGCCGGAACCAAGTGAGTAATCATCTGAATAGGCACGGGCATGGAATTAATATCAAACAGAAACCCTGAAAGAATAAATGCAGGCAGGAAAGTCACGATGATGGCAATTTGTCCGGCAACAAACTGGTTTTTTGCAACAATGGAAATTAAAAGCCCTATCAACAGAGCCACAAGCATAAACAAAGCCGAACTAAGTGTAAGCAGCCAGAAAGAGCCACGCAAGGGAACATCAAACTGCCACACCGCAAGCACTACACTGAATAACATGCCCCCCATCCCAAGTAGAAAGTATGGAATTAACTTACCCGCAATCATTTCGCTCATATGTAACGGTGTCACCATTAACGCTTCCATGGTGCCACGCTCCCATTCCCTCGCAACCACCATGGCGGTGAGTAATGAGCCAATCAAAGTCATAATAATCGCTATCAAACCGGGAACCAGAAATAGTCGACTGGAAAGTGCTTCATTAAACCAGACCCGTTGTTCGAGTTGCACCGGCATGGACAAGGGAACACCGTGTATCTCGGCATAGTGCCCCAACCAGGACTGCCAGACACCCTCGATATAACCACGGGTAATATTAGCCTGATTGGAATCCACGCCATTAATAATGACTCCGATCGGTGCCTCTTGCCCGGACAGTAAGCTGGCAGAAAAATTACTGCGCATCCAGATAATACCTTCAATTTCACGCCTATCCATCGCTTGTTCAGCTTCCTGGATATTCGAGAAGTGAACAGGGCTGAAAAATTCGGAACGATTAAATGATCCACTCAGAGATTCCGTGGCCAGATCAGGCTGTTCGACAACAATGCCCACCGGGATATGTTTTGCATCCAGTGAAATGCCATAACCAAACAGAAACAACAATACCACGGGCATCACAAAGGCAATGGATATACTCGACGGGTCACGCAAAATTTGCCATGTTTCCTTGCGAATTATACCCAGCAATCGCATTCGGGCAGCTGAACTGAACATTAAGCTGCCTCTTCCTTCTGTTCGATGAGTCGAATAAAAGCATCTTCCATCGTGGGGTCGGGGTTATTATTACTGCGTGCCTGATTTTTCATTTCCAGTGGTGTGCCTTCGGCCAGCATTTCACCATCGGCCATAATCACCAGCCGATCGCAGTAATTAGCTTCTTCCATAAAATGGGTCGTTACCAAAACCGTGACTCCTATTTCAGCAAGTGCATTGGTCCTTACCCAAAATTCCCGCCGCGCCAGGGGATCAACGCCCGAGGTGGGTTCATCCAAAAAGAGAATCTCAGGTTCATGCATCAGTGCCGCAGCAAAGGAAAGGCGTTGCTTGTAACCCAGTGGTAGTTCTCCGGCATTGCTCTCCCGGTAA
This sequence comes from uncultured Thioalkalispiraceae bacterium, assembly GCA_964472525.1. Classification (GTDB taxonomy): domain Bacteria; phylum Pseudomonadota; class Gammaproteobacteria; order UBA6429; family Thiohalophilaceae; genus SZUA-37. Next base: position 3,821 of record CAYYLL010000056.1, read on the forward strand.
CTTTCCAACTCAAAGGTCGCAAGTGCCCATTCAAGCCGTTCACTCTGTTGTTTGCCAAACAGACCATAGGCACTGGAAAAAAAACGCAGGTTCTGGATAACGGAAAGATTGGTGTACAGTGAAAATTTCTGCGCCATATAACCGATTCGACTGCGGGCTTGAGTCGCTGCAACTCGCAGATCATGCCCCGCCACAGCCACTTTCCCCGAACTAACAGGTAGTAAACCGCAGAGCATCCGAAAGGTTGTAGACTTGCCCGCACCATTAGCGCCCAGCAAGCCGAAAATCTCACCACGTTTTACATTGAAGCTAAGGTTATTCACTGCAACAAAGTCACCAAAGCGGCGCACCAGGTTTTTTACCTGAATGACGTTATCTTCTTTGTTACCGCTGATTTCAACATTAAGGGAAAGTTTTTGTTTGTTTTTTTGCGGCTGGGTTTTAAGTTTGGCAATAAACGCATCTTCAAAGCGTGGTTTAACCGGTGTTATTGTTACGTCATTCTCATCGGGTAGAATAACACTCGCGTCTGGCGAACCCGATGTTTGCATTACCAGGCGAACTGTTTCCCCTTCGATCAGGGCATCCAGCACATCAGGAGCCCGGTTTAGTTTTTCCTGTAACTGTCGATATCCCAAATGTTTCGCTTTAACCTGGAAGATTCGACCATCAACTGATTGACTGAAATCTTGTGGTTCACCCTGTGCCAGCACCTTACCTTCATGAAGCAGGATTACCGCGTCACAACGCTCCGCTTCATCCAGATAGGCCGTGCTTAACAACACCGTCATACCGGCTTGCTCTACCTGGCGATAAACAATCTGCCACAGTTCACGACGTGAAACCGGATCAACACCCACCGTGGGTTCATCCAGTATCAGCAATTGTGGTAATCGAATCAGTGTACATGCCAGCCCCAGTTTCTGCTTCATGCCACCAGAAAGCTTGCCAGCCAATCGGTTGGTAAACGGGCTGAGCCCGGTCATATTCATTAACTCAGTGTAACGAGCCGCCCGTTGTTGCAACGGAACATTTTGCAGGTCGGCATAAAGATCCAGGTTTTCCTGCACACTCAGATCTTCATACAGACCAAAGCGTTGAGGCATATAACTAACTTTAGTCTGTACTTGCAGCGGATCCTGCAATGCATCAATACCCGTTACTTTAATCTGACCCTGATCGGGTAAAAGTAACCCGCAGGCAAGCCGCATTAAGGTGGTTTTTCCAGCACCATCTGGACCAATTAACCCGGTAATCCGACCACTCTGGATGGTAAAGCTCACGTCAGATAATGCCTGCAATTGACGTCCACCACTGTGGAATGTTTTGCTAACTCCCGCAAGGACAAGAGCAGATTCAGTCATAACCGTTTAATCCTCGGTTTGGTTCCCGGATAGATCTGGGTCTTCACAATTTTTACTGGCGGGTTTCTGTAATGCAGGGGGTTGACCAGTCGCAATACGAACCGTTGCAGGCATCCCCAGTCGCAGCTCATGCTGCGGATTACAGGCAAAAATTCGTATTGAATAAACCAGACGGGTACGCAGTTCTGCTGTTTGCACATTCTTGGGTGTGAATTCGGCCGTGGGAGAGATGTAGCCAACCCAGCCCCGATAGATTTTGTCGGGAAAACTGTCCGTCGTAATAGTTGCCGCCGTGCCCAATGCAATTTTACCCAACGCTATTTCCGGTAAATAGGCGCGCACCCAGACAGGATTGCTAAAGGCCAGGGTAATAACCGGAGTCTGGGGGAAAGCCATGTCACCTGGCTCAAGAATTCGTTTACGAATAATGCCATGATCCGGAGCATACAGATTCGCATCATCGCGTTTCTGACGCGCTAACATCAATGCAGCGTTACGGTTAGCCAACTCGGCTTTTGCAATGGCAATATCTTCCTTACGGGGACCAATTTCCATTAGCGTAAGCCCCTGCTGAGCAGCTTCCACTTCTGCTCTAGCCGAGTCAGCTAGAGCTTTGGCATTATCCACGTCTTCCTGTGGAACCAGATTCTTACCTTGTAATCCCAACAAGCGTTTATACGTTGAATTAGCTGATTTGGTACGTGCTATCGCTGCATTCAGTTCTGCACGCGCCTGATTGATTTCCTCTTTTCGGCTACCTGCTTCCAATTTGGCAACTGTTTGCTGCTGTGCTTCCAGTTGAGCTTCTGCACCGGCCAGTTGTGCATCAAGTGCGACGCTATGCAGGCGAGCCAGTAGCTGTCCTTTCTTTACGTAATCACCTTCTTGTACAAGAATTTCGGCAATATGTTCACTACTATTAAAGGCCAGCTGTGCTTCACGAATTTCAACATTACCATAAAGGGTAAGTTGTTCTGCACTGTTATCCTGTTCATGTTGCCACAGAAAGTAACCACCAATTGCTGTTGTAATTATTAGTGCAGGTAGAATAGTAACAAGTTTGTTCATATCGCTTTACTCGCAATGACACAGACTTACTATACTATATAAGACCAATAAAAATATAATCAATATAAAATCATTCTATCGGTGTTCCATAATATTTATGCTGCAAAACTATAAAGACAATACCGAAAAAATAACAAAACGATAACAGCTCAATCAGATAGAGGCCATATCAATAAATATTATCTTACTGACAATCTGTACAAACACCATAAATCGTTAAAGCATGATCCGTTATACTAAAACCATTTTTTTCGGCAATTAAATGCTGCCGTTCTTCGATGGTTTCGTCATAAAATTCTTCCACTTTGCCGCATTTTACACACACAATATGGTCATGGTGTTTGCCTTCGTTTAATTCGAATACCGAATGGCCACCTTCAAAGTGGTGCCGCGTAACTAAGCCTGCCGACTCAAACTGTGTGAGAACTCGGTAAATGGTGGCTAAACCTACTTCTTCGCCACTGTCTAACATTGCTTTGTACACATCTTCTGCACTCAAATGCCGTATTCTTGTGGATTCTAGAAATTTAAGGATTTTTAATCGTGGCAGCGTTGCTTTTAAACCTACTTTTTGCAAGTCATTGTTTTCATTAATATCTTTCATTGGCTAATCCAACAGCTAGTGTTTATTTGGTAAATTGAGTATACTTTAAAACCGTTGTATTATATGCGAAGTTGACACTCAAATGCGAACTATTCTCATTCTAATTTCTTTTATTTTATCTCTTAGTCTCACTGCTTGCAGTGCGTACAAAATTGACATTCAGCAAGGCAATACCATTGATAATAACAAACTCAGCCAGCTCAAACTTGGCATGAGTAAGCAACAAGTGCAATTTTTAATGGGTACAGCAATGCTGATTGACCCCTTTCACCCCCAACGTTGGGAATATATTTATAGCTTTCGAAAGGGTGGCGAAGATATGCAGCGTAAATTGATTACACTTGCCTTTAAAGGTGACGTTTTAGCTAAAATCGATAAAAGTCAATTTAAAGAACAAGTTTTTAATTAAGTTAAATTTTTAACCTTACCTTTATTTTTAATGTGGAAGGTTACGTATTCTGGCGTTCTTTTTTAGCCGCGCGCGCTCGGCGCGATTCTTTCGGATCGGCAATAAGTGGGCGATAAATCTCAACTCTATCCTTTTCACGTAAGCTATCCGTTAACTTGACTGCCTTACCAAAAATACCCACTTTGTTTTTTTCCACATCAATTTCTGGAAATTGATTTTTTATCTTGGATAAAGCAATGGCCTGCTCAACGGTGCAAGATTCTTCTACATCAATTTGAATAATCAATTGCTTCTCTGGTTTTGCATATGCAACTTCTACAATCATTTTAATTACCTGAATAATAATTTTTACGTATAAACTTTTTGCGCACGTTCCGAAAAAGAGTCAACCAGTGTATTGGCTATTTGGCTAAACACTGGCCCCATTGTCATGCTAAGAAGTTTACTCTTAAATTCAAACTCTAACGCTAAACTCACTTTGCAACCATCATTACCCAATTGAGTAAATAACCATTCACCTTGCAACCTCTTAAAGGGGCCTTCCACCAACTGCATTTCTATTTTTGTTTCAGGGGTTAATTTATTTAAAGTCGTAAAGGACTTATTTAAACTTCCATAAGCGATGTTTAAACTGGCTTTAATTTCCTGTTCTGTTTGCTCTAAAATAATTGATTTATCACACCAAGGTAAAAAATCGGCATACGATTCAATATCATTAACTAGCGAGTACATCTGACTGGCACTAAAAGGCACCAACGCATGTTTTAATACTTTTTTCACTGCAATACCCGACTACACTCTGGTTAAATTAGGCCCATTAAATTAGCAAATACAAACAATACCGCTAACGGTGTAATATAACGAGTCATAAAATACCACAAATTATATCCCAATGACTCTTCCTTCATGCCCAGTTCATCCGAAGTAGAACTTCTCGACATGATCCATACACTAAAAATAGCAATGGCCAGGCCACCAAGAGGTAACATAATATTAGCGGTTAAATAATCCAGTACATCAAAAAATGTTTTATTCCTGAATACCCAAAAATCAAGTGGATGCACATTTTTCCAAACATTAAATGACAATACCGTTAATATTCCAAATAACCAGCAGCTCCCCCCCATAATGACAGAGGCTTTAAGACGCTTCATATTTTTATTTTCAACTAACCAAGCAACGGCTGGCTCAATTAAAGAAATACTGGAAGACCATGCAGCAAAAACCAGTAGTATAAAAAATAACGTGCCAAATAATGTGCCTCCTGGCATATTGCCAAAGGCTAAAGGGAGTGTTTCAAAAATTAAACTCGGGCCTTTAGCTGGATCCAGATGGTTTGCAAACACTATAGGAAATATTGCCATCCCCGCCAATAACGCAACGAGAGTATCGGCACCTGCAATAATAAAGGACGCTTTTACAATAGACGTTTTACTCGGAAGGTAGGAACCATAAATCATAATAGCCCCCATACCCAAACTTAACGTGAAAAATGCGTGTCCCATTGCAATAAGTACATATTCCAGCGTAAATATTTTTTCACCAGATGTATTTAAAATAAACTGTCCACCAGCTTCATGCTTATATAATAAAGTGTTAAAATTAGGTTCAAATAAATAGGACAATCCATGCATAAACTCACCGGTAGTGATCGCATAGCCCACCATTATAATTAACAATATAAACAAACCCGGCATTAAAAAACGTACCGCTTTTTCTAAGCCACCCTTTACACCTCGGGCAACCACAAACATGGTCATAAGCATAAACAAAGAATGCCAAAAAATTAAAGTCCCCGGATTACTCACAAATCCGCCAAACGTGCTACTTACAAACTCAGCATCGGCATTGCTGAAAGTACCTGCTGCTGTTTTAAAAACATAATCGAGTGCCCAACCAGCAATCACCGAATAATAGGACAAAATTAAGAACCCCGCGACAACCCCCAGCCAACCTAGCCATTTCCACTGAGAAGAACTGCCCGACTCAATTCCAAGGTTGTACATGGTATTTACCGGACTTTGACGACCACGACGGCCAATCATCACCTCAGCTACCATAATTGGGATGCCAATAATCGCAATACACAGCAAATACACCAGAACAAAGGCACCGCCGCCATTTTCACCGGTAATATAAGGAAACTTCCAAATATTACCTAAACCAACCGCCGAACCTGTTGCCGCTAAAATAAAGGCCCAACGCGATGACCATTCACCATGCATTGAGGTGCGTCTGCGTACCATATGTTATTCCCCAAGTATTTTGAGTTATTTTGCGTGAAAAGCCTGATAAGCTCAATACTTATCCTTATATATATGTATTTCTGCCACCGGTGTCCGTTATAATGCCTCCCCTATGGCAGGTAAAAAGAAAAAAACAGTCAAAAGTAATACCATTGCACTTAATAAAAAATCACGTCACGACTTTCTGTTAGGTGAACGGTTTGAGGCCGGTCTGGTGTTAGAAGGTTGGGAAGTAAAATCGCTACGTGAAAACCGAGTTCAAATGCAAGACAGTTATGTGATGTTAATGAAAGGTGAAGCCTTTTTAATCGGCTGTTTAATCACCCCATTACAAACAGCATCAACACATAAAAAAACAGATCCAACACGATTACGTAAATTGTTATTAAACCGGCAAGAATTAAGCAAATTAATTGGTGCCGTCGAACGTAAAGGCTTTTCCATTATACCCACTGCCATGTACTGGAAAAAACGTAAAGCCAAACTGGAAATATCGCTTGCAAAAGGTAAGCAAGACCACGATAAACGCCAAACAGAAAAAACCCGCGACTGGCAACGTGACAAACGCCGAATTATGAAAAATAGTTAGACCTTATTCCTTTTTTTTGAACCTTTTCAATAAAAACAGACTAATAATATAACCATTTATAGTTTAAAATAGATGGGTAGTCATTTATTACTACAATCTTTGGGGGCGACCTGGTTTCGACGTGGGTCACAAAACCGGAGGTGCATGCCGAGGTGCAAATTCCTCGTTAATCTGTTTGCAAAACTTATAGTTGCCAACGACGACAACTACGCTTTAGCTGCTTAATAACCAGCCTTAAAGCCTTCGGCCTGATGTGTGCTTATACGCTCAGATAACCGGAGTCATCCTATATAAGATCGCGCTGAAACACGTCCGGGGTGGATGCGCTAAAACCTAACGGAATCGCTGCTAGTTTGCCCTGCCCATCGGGTTGCTAATGGTTAAATTTAATAGATGTGGATAAGCATGTAGAGCCGAGGGCGGAGGTCTTGCGGACGGGGGTTCGATTCCCCCCGCCTCCACCAAACCAACATTGCATTAAGTTGCATTTCATTGCAAAGCCACTGATTTCACTGGCTTTTTTTGTTAAAATCTATTGCATTAAAATACATTAACTAACATAAGATTGTATAATTTGACGGTATATTTGCCGGTAAGTTAAGGCACTCAAATGGAGTTACCGTCATATGCCGCTAACCGAAAGTGTAATCCGTAAAGCTGAATCAAAAGACAAACAGTACAAATTAACCGATGGTGAAGGAATGTACTTATTAGTTTCTGCCAAAGGAGGAAAATGGTGGCGTCTTGATTATCGAATACATGGAAAACGTAAAACACTCTCACTTGGTACTTACCCTGAAATAAAGCTTAAAAAAGCACGCGACCTTCATGGTGATGCACGTAAACTTATTGCAAAAGGTATAGATCCTAGCGTTCAACGCCGTATACAAAAAAGTCTCGGTAATGGGGATACTTTTGAGGCGATAGCTAGAGAATGGCATTCAAAATTTTCTTTAAATTGGTCAGATAGCCACAGCATTCGGATATTAAGACGTCTTAAAAATGATATCTTTCCCTGGCTAGGCTCACAGCCCATTAATACAATTTCTCCACCTGAATTATTAAGTGTTCTTCGCCGAATTGAAAACCGAGGTGCTATTGAAACAGCACATCGAGCTCATCAAAACTGCGGACAAATATTTCGATATGCGGTAGCAACAGGAAGAGCAGAAAGAGATCCTTCAGGAGATCTAAAAGGCACAATTCCTCCAGCCAAAGTTAAACATCATCCAAGCATAACCGACCCGAAAAAGATCGGAGCCCTACTTTCAGCAATGGATGACTATGAAGGTTCATTTGTAACTAAATGTGCACTAAAACTTGCCCCCATTTTCTTTGTCCGTCCTGGTGAACTTAGACATGCTGAATGGTCTGAGTTTGACTTTGATAATAATGAGTGGCGAATTCCAGCTGAAAAAATGAAAATGCGAGCGCCACATATTGTTCCATTGTCATCACAAGCTTTAGAAGTCCTAAAAGAGCTACACCCTTTAACAGGTAAAGGTGATTATCTATTTGGACTTCCCAGCATTTACTAGACGCCTAAAAGCCATATAATGTAACTCTATAAGAGGTGTTTATGAACAGCGGAAAACGATATACCGATGAATTTAAAATAGAAGCGATTAAGCAAGTAACCGAACGGGGATATTCTGTCGC
>CAYYLL010000057.1:0-2137 GCA_964472525.1 uncultured Thioalkalispiraceae bacterium
AGTTTTTACTCTGACCCCAAACTTAAATATCCAAATATCACTGTATTTTATTCAGCCAATGAAATTACAAAACATTTTGTTGTTGGGGTTCTTTGCACGGCTCTATTACAATAGGACTCTGCCGCTCTATAATTTTTATTCTTTTTTGCTTGAACGGGCATAGAAATGGCAACAAAACTGACAACTATAATCATAGTTGCCAGTTTATTGAGAATATTTCGATTTAAATTATTCATAATCAACTCTCTCTTTATCAAATTATGGCTATAATTTCTAATATTTGGGGTTAGAGTAAAAACTATTTATAATAGCCTGATGAATAAAGCCCAGTTTAAAGACCGACTCTACCAGTATTACCTTCTTACGCGGTTAAATAAACCCATTGGTATTTTTTTATTGTTATGGCCAACGTTATGGGCGTTATGGATTGCCAGCGAAGGTAAGCCGGATTTACTGGTTTTGTTTGTATTTGTTACGGGTGTGGTGTTGATGCGTTCAGCTGGCTGCGTGATTAATGATTACGCCGACAGAAAGATCGACCCGCAAGTTGCCCGTACCTGTCAGCGTCCCATTGCGAGTGGACTGGTTAAACCCAAAGAGGCACTTAAGGTCTTTGCAGGCTTATGTTTAGCCGCGTTTGCGTTGGTGTTGTTAATGAATAGACTGACTATTTACCTGTCTTTTATTGGGATATTGCTCGCGGCCATTTACCCTTTTATGAAACGTTACACACATTTACCACAGGTGGTTTTAGGGATGGCGTTTGGTTGGGCGATTCCCATGGCTTTTGCTGCACAAACAGGTAATGTGCCCCAAATTGCTTGGCTGTTATTTGTGGTAAATATTGTCTGGTCGGTGGCTTATGACACTATGTATGCCATGGCCGATAAAGAAGACGATTTAAAAGCCGGGGTTAAATCAACCGCCATTTTATTTGATGATATGGATAAAGTGATGATAGCGGTGTTGCAAGCTATCGTTTTGATTGGCTTGTATCTTATTGGGCAACAGTTGCAGCTAGGCGCGGTATTTTATTTTAGTCTGGTTATTGCTACGGGCTTTTCTATTTATCAGCAATTTTTGATTAAAAATCGATTTCCACAACGCTGTATTCAGGCTTTTTTGAATAATAATTGGTTCGGTGGCACTGTTTTTGTAGGCTTAGTCTTACATTATATGCTGACAGTTTAGCGGCTGTTTTTTGTCAAGTGAAAGGCGCTAGATTTTGTAACATTATTGGTAATTTTTTGCTGGAAAAAAAGCCACTTTCAGCTACGCTTAGAGGGATCAAAGTAGGGGGATGGACAGCTCATTTCTTCTATTCGCATTAGCCGTGACATAGTTCACAGTTATTGTGGGGTAATTCCGAGTAAAGTGAAGGTTGCTATTAATGGATTGGCTTTGGATGATAAATTAAGCATATTTTAAGGAACGTTTTGCAGTGTACAGCAATCAACTAAATAAATTTACAGGGTTAATATTAACGGTTTTTATCTTCGTTTTATTGCCTGTGAATGTGGCACTGGCAGAAAGTGATATCTCCTCCTGGCATGAGGATCCGCTGCGTTTAAATGTGAAATTTGAAGGTCAAACATCAGCCTTTAGTCAACGAAATTTACAATCCCCGAATTTGCAATCAAGCTGGATGGATGAGTTTGATAATTTATCGATTTCACCTGCAAGTACTAAATATTCGTTAGATCAGGCAATTATAAGACAATACGATGCAACTTTTTTCTACCCTTTTCAGCGCGGTAAACTAAATTTTGATTTAGGCTTAAACATTAAGTTCATTAATGGTATTACCGAAACCACCGATAAATTTGGTGTCACCAGTTCACAAAATTATAATGCAACCCTGCCAATGATGTATGCGACCGCCTTATATGAATTGCCTTGGAAAGGATTGTCTGCGGGGATTGAAGGCAAGCATATGGTGTTGGACAACAGTACGGCTTATAACTATAAAGCCATGCTAAGTTATCAAACTCGGGATGGTTTTGGTTTAAACGGCGGTTGGCAATATCAGCAACTTCATCTCAATGCTTTTCAGAATATAACGGCAAATAGTAAAACGGATGGCCCGTTTGTGGATGTTTACTTCAAGTTCTAATCCATTATCGCCTAGCTATCGCCT
>CAYYLL010000057.1:2237-11617 GCA_964472525.1 uncultured Thioalkalispiraceae bacterium
TATCGCCTAGCTATCGCCTGCACAACTGCGCCCACCCCAGTGTGATGACTTCCTTTAATAATTTTTCGTTCGAGTTCTTGTAAAAGACTAAACTGTAAACCGTTTAACTCCTTTTTTAGAATCTCTGCACTCATGGTAAGGTCTGCGGTTGGTGGCCCACCAGTACCGTGTTTGATCTGCTCCGGTGTATAGGCTTCCAGTAACAATACCCCTGTTTTTTTTAATCCGTGTACCACTTGTGTATGTATTTCAGCTCGTATGTTTTTGGGTAAATGGCAAAATATAGAAACGATACCATCCCATTGTTCGGTGCCGAGTTTGTATGTGGCTAAATCTGCGTGGATGTAGTCAATATTGACATTATTATCTTGGGCTAGTTTTTTTGCTTTCTCAATACCTACGGCTGAGGCATCAACGGCCGTCACGTTATAACCCTGTTTTGCCAGAAACACCGAATTACGTCCCTCACCATCGGCTAGGCACAATACCTTGCCTTTGGCTATTTCGGTAAAGTTTTGTGCTAAAAACCGATTTGGCTGTGTTCCATAAATATAATGATCCGTTGCGTAGCGTTCGTCCCACATAGGTTTTAATTCTCTCGTCGGCTGTCTAAATGTCCTTACATTTAGAAGAGTATACGCGTAAAAATTGAAAACGAAATGGGATAATGCAATTTCTTGTCAGCCTATTTTGTTTCCCTCTGACGTTTAATTTAAATCGCGTGTCGCTTTTTTAGGATGTATTTCATACTTTTGTGGGATACAAAACAAATAACGTATTGCTAAGCTATAAAAAAATATTAAGGGAGATAGAGATGACAAAACAACTCGGCATTATTTTATTATTAATTACTTTTTTGAGTGCCGCACAGGCGATTGTTATTGGCGACAAAGATTGGCTAAAGGTGAGTGATACTTTTAACTATAGTTGGAATGAATTTGATGCAATTTTTGATGCAGATACTGGGGCCTGCGACGTCGCAGGTTGCCAGCTAGGTGGCTTGGATTTAACGGGTTATACTTGGGCAAGTTCCACCGATGTTAACGAAGTTCTCAACAGCTATTTTACCGAATCAATTAAGTGTTACTACTTCTAGGGTCTATACCCCCTTAAATAGCAATATGCTAAGCTTTCTGATTGATTTTGGTTTTTATTTATCTGGGAGCAGTAACTATATTCAATATGGTTTTATGCGGGGATTGCCTTCGAACGACTATTTTATTACGGAGGCAAATCTGTTTGTTAACGGTTTAAACTCAAGCTCTGTCTTTGTGGGTGGTGGCCGTCGTTCGGAGCGTGATCGAGGAATTGCGCTCATGGGTGGTTGGCTGTATAAGTCAACCTTACCGCCGCCGCCTTCTGTCAACATCAATATTCCTATCACACCGAATACTATTTCACAGGCAATGCCTACTTCTGTACCAGAAACGGGATCATTGTTATTAATGTCAATGGGGCTAATAGGCTTGGGTTTTGGTAAACGGAAGATTTCCAGATAATTTCCGTTGTATTGGAATATAAAAAACCGCTCAAGCTACTCTCAGGTTGAGCGGTTTAAGTTTAATTATTTAACACCATTAAATAACAGTATTTGCAATAATAATCGCGGCAGTCATTACGCCAAGTAGAATAAGAACGGTTTTTCCAACGTTTATTAGGGATATCTTTGTCGCCTTCTTGATACATCATCTTTAAATCCCCTTGTAATAGTATGGTCTTAATTATTATGGGCAAAATGATTTGATAAATATTGGTCTGGATCAATTTGTATTGAATTAACCTTGTTTTTAACATGGTTTTATGCCCGAGCGGCACTCCAGATTTGGATACGTTCTGTGCCTTGTTCTCGCAATATCCGGGCAAGTTCATTGACGGTATGCCCCGTTGTCATTACGTCATCAACAATCGCAACGTGCTTGTGTTTAAAATTGGGGCTGACTTTAAAGGCGTTGTGAATATTCTTTTGCCGGGCTTTTTTATTTTGTCCCATTTGTGGCGTAGTTGAAATAACACGTGTGCAGCAGTAGGGATCGAGCTTAATGGCATAACGTTTGGCAATGGGGCGTGCAATTTCTAGTGCTTGATTAAAGCCACGTTGTCGAAGCCGTTGTTTATGCAGGGGAACGGGAATAATACAATCCGGCAACCCCTCAGCGTGCTGTTCGATTTTGCTTATAAGTAAGTCGGCAAGGACTTGAGCGTAATGCAGTTTATGTTGAAATTTGAGTTGGATAATAAACTGGTTAATCGGTAAGGCATAATGATAAGGGCTAATGCAGAGGTCATATGCCGGAGGGGATTTTATGCATTGTCCGCAACGTAGTGCATTTTGAGTGGTGTCCACCATATTAAGGGGTAAGCCACATTGGAAACATTGGGATTGAATCGAGGGCAACATCTGGCGGCAGGAAGCACAAATAAGCGTGTGACAGATGTCACGGCATACAGGGCAAGTGTGTTGGATGAGTTTATGCTGTTTGAACCATTGGGTAATGGCTTGGGCTATTGAAGTAAGCATCTTTTTCTTCCTTGAAAAGAGTTATTTTATTGAGTATAGCGTATTGTCTGGCCCTTTATTTAAGAGAACCCTTATGTCGGGGTCTCCGCTAATTTTTGTCATTTTATTGTTAACCTCTAAAATTAATAGGTTGACAAGCAACGCAGGGTCGCTAAGATCTTGGCCTGCCTTGCGTATTATTAAGTACGCTTTTTCGTTTAAGAAATAAAGCCAAAGTATGAAAAATATCAAAGAAAATCAAATAATTACAGCACATCGGGCGCAGGCGGCTGCGCGTTGGTTTAGTTTGGGGAATATTGCTTCAATGCTTATCCCTTTTCCTATTGGTATTTTCTGGTTTGGCGCGTCCATGGTGGTGTACGCAATGAATCGCTACCATCCTAATCCACTAGTGGGGTATTACACTCAGCAAGGCGCTTATCAGTTTTATGCGGTGTTGGGTTTAGTGGTGGTCGTTGCCACATTTTTTGGAACCCAGCTTATTTATTGGCTGATCACCTGGGCTATTTCTGCCGCCATACTTATCCCTTTAAGTGTTTATAACCTGATAAAAATTAATAAAGAACAATGGCAGGACACTGTTATTGAAAATGAGGACGCACCATGAATGTGAATGCAAAAAGTGTTATCGAAGAACGTGCTTCTGTTGGGAAAATTCGGCATAACTGGACGGTCAATGAAGTCAAAGCATTGTTCAAAAAACCGTTTAACGATTTAATCTTTGAAGCACAAATGCTGCACCGTGAATTCTTTAATCCGAATCAGGTACAAGTGAGTACGCTGTTAAGCATTAAAACGGGCCGTTGTCCTGAAGACTGTGGTTACTGTCCGCAAAGTGTTCGCTTTAAAACTAAAGTGGAAACCGAAGCCTTGTTACCACTTGATGAAGTCATTGAAAAAGCTAAACAAGCAAAAGCAAATGGTTCAAGCCGCTTTTGTATGGGAGCCGCATGGCGCAGCCCAAAAGATAAAGATTTAGAGCCAGTGATTGAAATGGTGAAAGCCGTTAAGTCACTCGGTTTAGAAACCTGCGTTACCTTAGGCATGTTAAATGCCGAACAAAGTGTGCGCTTAAAAGAAGCCGGTCTGGATTATTACAATCACAATCTGGATACTTCACCTGAATACTACGGTGACGTGATCACCACCCGTACTTATCAAGACCGGCTCGACACCATTATGCATGTGCGTGATGCCGGTATGAATGTGTGTTGCGGTGGTATTTTAGGCATGGGTGAAGCAGAAAAAGATCGCTATGGTTTAATGCAACAACTTGCGAACCAGGATCATCATCCTGAAAGTGTGCCGATTAATCTGCTTGTAAAAGTAGAAGGTACACCACTGGCCGACTCAGAAGAACTGGACCCCATCGAATTTGTGCGAGCCGTTGCAGTAGCAAGAATTATGATGCCTGAATCACATGTGCGCTTATCCGCAGGGCGAGAAAACATGAGCGATGAAATGCAGGCACTGTGTTTTTTAGCGGGTGCCAATTCTATTTTTTATGGCGAAAAATTATTGACGACACCGAACCCGAGTGAGAATACGGATAAGGCATTATTTGAACGTTTAGGAATTGTGTCAGTTTAAAAAAGCCGTCATTCCCGCCTTCGAGGGAATGACGTGATGAACGAATATGAGTTTCAATAAAAAATTAAATACACGGTTACAAAATCTGCAACAACAACAGTTGTATCGGTCGCGGCGTTTAATAGAAGCACCCCTAATAAAAACACCCCAAGATGTTACCTTAAAAATAAATGGTAAATCGCTTATTAATTTTTGTAGCAATGATTATCTGGGTTTAGCGAATCATCCCGATATTAAACACGCCTTTAAAAAAGCAGTCGATCAATACGGCGTTGGCAGTGGTGCCTCGCAACTGGTAACTGGCCACCAAAAACCTCATCGTGCATTAGAAGAAGAGCTAGCTGATTTTTTTGGACGTGAACGGGCGCTACTTTTTTCAACCGGTTATATGGTTAACTTGGGTGTGGTTAGTGCGTTAAGCGAACGCAAGGATGAGATTTTTGAAGATAAACTCAATCATGCGTCTTTAATAGATGCTGCACAGTTATCACGGGCAAAACTAATACGTTTCCCACATAAAAATATTAAAATTTTAGACTTACAGTTATCAGAATCACAAGCTGAAACAAAATTTATGATCAGTGATGGCGTGTTCAGTATGGATGGTGATAAAGCCAATTTAAAAGAATTGATTAATGTCACGCAAAAAAATAATGCGGTGTTAATGATAGACGATGCACACGGTATTGGCGTATTAGGAAAAAATGGCCGTGGAATTATTGATGAATTAGAAACAGATATAACACAATCGGAGCTACCCATTTTTGTTGGTACCTTCGGTAAAGCCTTTGGTACCTTTGGTGCTTTCGTTGCAGGCAGTGATGCGTTAATCGAAAACCTGATTAATTTTGCACGCAGTTATATTTATACAACCGCGATGCCAGCAGCGGTGGCAGAAGCAACTCGTGTGAGTTTAAGATTGATTAAACAAGGGGGCGGGTTAAGAGAAGATTTACAGGCACGTATTACTCAGTTTCGTGATGGTTGCGAGGCATTGGGTATACCGGTTGCTCCTTGTCCTGAGTACGGTAACCATTCAGCTATTCAACCACTTATTGTAGGTTCAGCAGATAAAACCATAAAGTTGAGTGAACAATTACAACAAAAAGGTTTATTGATCAGTGCTATCCGGCCACCCACAGTGCCTCAAAATACCTCACGTTTGCGTATTACTTTTTCAGCGAATCATACAAAAGAGCATATTAATCTATTATTGTCTGCATTAAGTGATTGTTCTTATCGTAATGATCTGGCGAGTTGTTAATTTATGCTTGCTGTCACTGAATCAGGTTCAGGTGTGCCCTTGGTGTTGCTTCATGGTTGGGGGTTGCACAGTGGAGTATGGCAAAGCATTTTGCCTGAATTAAATAAGCAGTTTTATTGTTATGCAGTGGATATGCTCGGTCATGGTGAGTCACAGGGAAGTAACAATCAATCGTTTGCTTTAAACAACATGCGTGAAGCTTTGTATAGTCTTATTAATAGTATTGAATCCGACAATATTATTTTAGCGGGTTGGTCGTTAGGTGGTCTGGTTGCAATGGATTATTTAAGTCACTTCCCCAATAAGATAAAAAAATTAATTTTAATCACCGCCAATGCCTGTTTCTGTAAACAGCCGGACTGGCCACATGGTTTAGATATCACTGTGTTGGATAGTTTTGCGCAACAACTGGAACAGGATTATCAAAAAACAGTGGATAAATTTATGACATTACAAATGTTCGGTGTGGATGATTATAAATACTCACTTAAAGTATTAAAAAATTCAATAGCCAGTCGCTCCGTGCCATCCATGCAAGCATTACGTAATGGACTGGAGATTTTAAAAACAACGGACTTAAGAAAAAAACTACCAACACTATCGCAGGCCACTTTAATGATTAGCGGTGAACGTGACAGACTTATGCCATATCAGGCGGCAGAGGCGATGCAAGTATTATTGAGTAACGCACAAAGCAGATTAATAAAAGGTGCGGGTCATGCCCCTTTTATTTCACATCCAAATGAATTTATACAGGTAGTCAGCGAGTTTAGTCATGGTTAAAGTACACGAGGAGTCTATGTCTGAGCCTGATTTTTATGTCGATAAAATGTTATTACGACGTGCCTTTGAAAAAGCGGCACAAGCTTATGATGACGCTGCGATTTTACAACGTGAAGTTGCCAACCGGATGTTGGAACGTCTGGACTATATGTTGATCGAACCACAGGTTATTTTAGACGCCGGTGCAGGCACCGGTTATTGCACTCTGGACGTTGCTCAGCGTTACCCCAATGCACAAGTGATAGCATTGGACATTGCATCGAGTATGTTGCAGCAAACAAAAAGCAAGGCTGAAGCCAGCAATAATATAAGCTATGTTAACAGTGACGTAGAAAAGATAGCCTTAGCAGATAACAGCGTTGATTTAGTTGTTTCCAGTTTAACGGTGCAATGGTGTAACGATTATATAAAAGCCTTTACAGAATTTAAGCGAGTTTTAAAACCGAGCGGTTGTTTATTGTTTACTAGCTTTGGCCCAGATGCTTTAAAAGAATTGCGCCATTGCTGGTATAAGGTTGATAACGACAACCATGTGAATAGTTTTATAGATATGCACCATATTGGCGATGCGTTATTAGAAGCCGGGTTTAAAGATCCAGTAATGGATACCGAAACCATTACCGTGACCTATAAAGACGTGTATCAAATTATGCGCGATTTAAAAACCATCGGCGCACATAATGTTTTAAATGGTCGCCGGCATAGTTTAACCGGTAAAAAAAGATTACAGGCAATGGTGGCCGAGTATGAAACGTTTCGTCATGAAGGCATACTGCCTATGACGTATGAAATTATTTATGGTCATGGATGGATCCCCGAGCCGGACAAAGTTAATGTAAGTTTTAATAAGAATTAAGTTCATAAGGATATAAATGAAAAAAGGTTTTTTTATAACGGGCACTGATACCGGTGTAGGCAAAACTCATTTTAGCGTTAGCCTAGTGCAAGCGTTACGTAACCAAGGCAAAACGGTTGCCGTAATGAAACCGGTTGCCAGTGGAGGAACTTATGAAAGCGGAGAGTTACGCAATGACGATGCACAACAATTATTGGATGCCTGCGGTTTAGATATTCCCTATGAGCTAGTTAACCCCTATGTTTTTGAAGCGCCGGTGGCACCACACCTTGCCGCAAGAGAAAATAATATTGAAATATCACTTCCTTATATCATTGATGCTTACCAACAACTTGTTACAAAAGCCGACGTGGTAGTGGTGGAAGGTGTTGGTGGTTGGCAAGTGCCTTTGGCGAGCGGGATTGAAAAATCACAGCAATATTCGATGGCTGATTTAGCGAAGCAGCTAAAACTCCCCGTGATTATGGTGGTGGGAATGCGCTTAGGTTGTTTGAACCATGCTTTACTCACTGCACAAGCAATAAGAGAATTAAAATTACGATTTTATGGTTGGGTCGCCAATACGCTAGAAGATGAAATGCCTCGCTATGATGAAAACATCGCATCGTTAAAAACGTTAATCAACGAACCGCTTATTGCAGACATTCCCTTTAATGCAACAAATGAATATATCGCTCAGCTTTTGCACAAAAATAATTTATAACAATAAAAATAAATTTATCTGTATTTGCCCTAAACTCACGTTAAAAATAAGGTTTTTGTATATATTTTAACCACTTATATTTCCTAACTAGTTGTTATTAAAGTCTTTATTTTCTGAGCTCTAATTCTCTCTATTATCACATTAAAAAACTATAATATTAGGATATTCTTATATATCATTGATTTATAAAGATATTTTTAAATTTTCGGTTGCGGTTCAGACCCTGCTTGGGTAGGATGCGCGTCATTGATATAAGTCAATAAAACTTGACTAAAATGCTGATCCAAATCAAGTAATGGTCAAATAACACTTAAATTAATGATGAGAATTTATTTTTAAGACAAGCTGAACAAAGTTGACTTAAAAAAATAACAAGTATGAGAAAGCTAGCATAAGCTTGAATCATACGAATGAGGGGGTTGGAGCAAACAAGCTGCGCCAACAAATAAAAAAGTTTTTTAACTTTAAAAATTCCAAACCAAGAGGTAATGGTATGTCAGCAAGTCACATTACGAAAAAGCTAATTGTGCTGTTCGGGTTACTACTCGTGCCCGGTATTGCATTAGCTGATTACACGCTGAATATGACACAAGGTGTTACTGAAATCAGTCACGATATATATGGCTTACATCAGTTAGTCATGTGGATCTGTACAGTTGCAGGTATTCTGGTCTTTTCAGTAATGATTTATTCACTTATCAACCATCGTAAATCAAAAGGTGTGGTAGCCGCGCAGTTTCATGAGAGTGCAACAGTCGAAGTTATTTGGACAGTTATTCCACTTATCATTTTGGTTGCGATTGCTGTTCCAGCTACCGGTGTGTTGTTGGACATTGAAGATTCTGCAAAATCTGATGTCACCATTCAGGTCACAGGTTGGCAGTGGAAATGGCAATATAACTACCGTGATGCAGACTTAAGTTTTTTCAGTAATTTGGCCGATGACAGTAACGAAGCTCGTCAATTAGGTGCTGACCCTGCATTAAAAGGAAAAGCTGATCATTACTTATTGAATGTGGATAAGCCTCTTGTTGTACCGGTTAACAAAAAAGTACGCTTATTACTGACATCCAACGATGTTATCCACGCTTGGTGGATGCCAGCGTTTGGTGTTAAACGTGATGCGATTCCGGGCTATATCAATGAAAGCCATTTTACCGCAACCAAGACAGGTATTTATCGTGGTCAATGCGCAGAACTCTGTGGCCCCGGCCATGGTTTTATGCCTATCGTTGTTAAGGTTGTTGAGCAATCTGAATACAATTCCTGGATTTCAGGCCAGAAAGCAGCCGTTGTCGCTGCCGCTGGCGATTCAAATAAAACATTTACACATGCTGAGCTACTGAAAAAAGGCGAAGGTGTGTATAAAGCTAACTGTGCCGCATGTCATCAGGTAGGCGGAACCGGTGGTGGGCCATTCCCGGCACTTAAAGGTTCTAAAGTGGCAACAACAGGCCCCGTTGCAGACCACATTAAACTGGTATTAGGGGGTAAAGGTATTATGCCTCCATTCGGGCCACAGTTATCAGATGCAGACATCGCGGCTGTTATCACTTACGAGCGTAACGCTTGGGGTAATAACACTGGCGATACCGTTCAACCAGCAGCAGTTAAAGCTGCGCGTTAATTGGGAGATTAAAAAATGAGCGATCATCCTACAGGTATT
>CAYYLL010000058.1:0-11092 GCA_964472525.1 uncultured Thioalkalispiraceae bacterium
ATTCAAATTAAAGCATCAAAAAATCCTGGATTTAAAGCTGGTAAAGCGCTAAAAGATGCCGTAAACTAGCGCGCCTTTAGCGGGTGCTTAGCTCAGCTGGGAGAGCATCGCCCTTACAAGGCGAGGGTCGGGGGTTCGATCCCCTCAGCACCCACCAAACATAGGACCGGTAGTTCAGCTGGTTAGAATGCCGGCCTGTCACGCCGGAGGTCGCGGGTTCGAATCCCGTCCGGTCCGCCATATGTTGAAAAAGGCGTAGCTAGTTTAGACTGGCTACGCCTTTTTTTTTGAATCGTTATTTGTATGTTATTACAATTAACTTAAGCTTGAAGATACTAAAATTATGATGGAATTTATACGCACAAAAACCAAAGGCATTGTCATGTGGGGCATTGTTGGTTTAATTATTGTGCCCTTTGCACTATTTGGCCTGAATGGTTACTTGGATGGTGGTGTTAAAACGGTACCGGCCATTGTTAATGGCTATGAAATTGGTTCGGCACAATTAAGACGGGCGGTGCAGACTCGAAAGCAGGAATTGCAGCAGCAACTTGGGGCTAATTATAATCCTGACTTTTTCCCTGTGGATATGCTTCGTCAACAAGTTTTAGATGAGCTAATATCACGCCAACTTATTACTGAATTTACCGTTAAATCAAATATGTCGGCATCACCACAACAAGTTTTTGCTCAAATTAAACAGGTGCCACAATTTAAGGATTCGACGGGTCGTTTTTCTGAAAGAATTTATACCCGTGCATTAAAAGGTGCCGGTAGAAACAAAGCTGCTTTTGAAGCCGGTGTTGCAAAAGACTATGTTTTAAATCAATTACGTGTGGGTTTATTCAAATCAACGTTTGTTTTACCTTATGAAATACAACAAACACAGAATTTATTAAATCAACAACGTGAGATAGGCTATTTAACGTTTACAAAATCACAATATAAGAAAAATAAAGATATACCTGATGATATATTAAAAAAATATTATGAATCGCATTTATCCACATATATGACAGCTGATAAAGTGGACGTAGCATACGTTGAGCTTAATATTAATGCGGTTGCTTCAAAAATAGATATTACGGATAAAGCAGTGACGGATTATTATAAAGCTAACCTTAACCGTTATATGGCAAAAGACTATCCGGCTGCCTTGGCGCGAATTAATAATATTCGACAGCGTATTGAGAAGGGCGAATCCTTTGAAAAATTAGCCAAGGCATTATCAACGGATAAAGTCTCTGCTAAAAAGGGCGGCGACATTGGTTTTATCAGTAAAGGGATAATGGATAAAGCCTTTGATGCGGCAGCGTTTAAACTTAAAAAAGGTGAAGTCAGTAAAGCAGTTAGAGATAAATTTGGTTATCATTTAATAAAAGTTGTTGCAATTAAAGGTGCAGAGCGCGAAATTAAGCATATTCAGATTAGAGCTGTCGATAAGGTTCAAAATTTAATACCAATATTGCGGGCTAAAATTAAAACAGAACTACAATTACAGGAAGCAGAAAAGAATTTCTTTGAAGATGTCGAAAAATTCAGTAATTCAGCTTATGAACATGCCGACTCTTTAGATGATGTTGCAGCCGGACTTGATCTGGAAATTAAAACTTCGGGTCTGGTCACTCGTCAAGGTTTAAAAGGTGTATTGTCGAATCCTCAAATTGTATCTGCGATATATTCAGCGCAGGTGTTAACCGATAATAAAAACAGTGATGTGATTGAGCTTAAAGATACCGATGTGATTGTTGTAAGAATAAAAGAACATCAGGCTGCTAAACAAAAAACATTTTCTGAAGTTAAAGCAGATGTTGTTAAGCAAGTGGCTATTCAGCAACAAACTAAGGCAATGAAGGCCGATGTGGATGTAGCCTTTAAAAAATTAAGCTCAGGTGATAAAGGTAATGAACTTGCTGCTCAATTTAAAAATAGCCAATGGGTAGCAGGAACGTTTGTTTCACGTCGTGGAGCGAATAAGTCGGGTATTCCAATGGCAATTATTCAAAAATCATTTTCACTGGCTCGCCCATCAAAGGACAAACCTAGCATAGCAATGGTTGATTTGCCTAGTGGGGATCAGGCGATTGTTGTTGTATCCGCTATTAAGGATGTTGCTAAAGAGAATGTAGCCGAGAGTAACGCAATTCGTGAGCAACTTCAGAAAATAAATACCAATAGCAACTATATTGGCTTTGAAAAATATTTAAAAAGTAAGGCTGATATTAGTATCAATCTAAAAAAAGATACTGAACAAGATATATAAGAAAAAGGAGCTGTAAAGCTCCTTTTTTTTATTTATTGATCACAGAATACGATAAAATTTTGATTTTAGACTAAAGGGAAGGGTATGTTTAAACTAAAATTGCATTGGCAAATTTTAATTGGTCTGAGTTTGGCTGTTATTGCCGGAATCGTTACCGGTAAAGAAGCCAGTATTTTTGGTATTACCTTTATCTCCATCTATGGTTTTATTGGCACATTGTTCCTGAATGCCTTGAAGATGATTATTGTACCGTTAATCGTGTCTTCGATTATAGTCGGTGTTGCGGGTATTGGCGGCACACAGGGGCTTGCGCGCTTAGGTGGGCGAACGATTCTTTATTACCTCGTCACCAGTTTATTTGCTATTTTAATTGGTTTAACAATCGTTAATTTAGTGGAGCCGGGCATTATTAATGGTGAACCGGCAAAAGCGTTAACGTCGGTTCCTGACGCACAAATAGCGGCAATCCAATCAAAAGTTTCTAACAAAGATGCCAGTAGTATCGCGGGTGTTTTTCTGGGGATGTTCCCTCCTAATATTATTCAAGCCGCAGCCAATGGCAAAATGCTTGGGCTGATTGTTTTTAGCTTGTTATTCGGTTTTTTTGTCAGTCGTATTGAAGAAGCCTATGCCTCGGCACAATTCAATTTTTGGCAGGGCTTGTATCAGGTTATGTTAAAAATAACTGATCTGGTGATTAAGTTTGCACCTTTAGGTGTGTTTGGTTTGGTTGCTAAAGTAATTGCGGGTATGGATGCGAGTAATCTGAACGATATGCTTAATGCATTATTCTGGTTTACCTTTAGTGTTATTGCTGCGTTATCGATTCATTTATTTATTGTATTGCCGTTATTGTTAAAGTTTGTAGCGCGAGTTAACCCGATAAAACATTATCAGGCTATGTTACCTGCTTTGTTAACCGCCTTTACAACCGCATCGTCATCGGCCACCTTGCCATTAACCATGGAATGTGTGGAAAAGAATGCCGGTGTATCCAATAAGACCGCCAGTTTTGTTTTACCTTTGGGAGCAACCATTAATATGGATGGTACTGCATTGTATGAATGTATTGCCGCGATGTTTATTGCGCAAACCTTTGGGCTAGAGTTGAGTTTTACAACTCAGTTTACGGTGGTATTGGTTGCCTTATTAACATCCATTGGTGTTGCTGGTATTCCGTCAGCCAGTTTAGTTGCGATAACGATAATATTAAGTACCATTGGTTTGCCGGTTGAAGCGGTGGGCATAATTTTGGCCGTCGATCGTATTCTGGATATGTTCAGAACGGCAGTGAATGTATTCAGTGATTCGTGTGGTGCGGTTATTATTGGGCGGTTAGAAGGCGAAAAAGATATTTTACGTACTTAGTTGTTATTTGGGTTCAAATTGTTTTTGCCAAGCTACAAACTAAATACCCGGTCTGTGGCGATGGGATTGTTTATTATCCAAATTTACCCGTAATATAATCTTCGGTCTGTTTTTCTTTTGGTCGGATAAAGATAGTTTCGGTCGTATCAAATTCAATCAGGTCACCTAAGTACATAAATGCAGTGTAATCAGACACGCGAGATGCCTGCTGCATATTATGGGTAACAATGGTGATTGTATATTTTTGTTTAAGCTCAAAAATCATTTCTTCGATGGCCAGTGTAGAAAGTGGGTCCAGTGCCGAGGTCGGTTCGTCAAATAAAAGAACGTCTGGTTTAAGGGCAATAACCCGCGCAATACACAAACGTTGTTGCTGTCCACCCGATAAACCACGGGCATCATCGTGTAAACGGTCTTTTACTTCTTCCCACAGGGCAACATCGCGTAAGGATTTTTCAACCTGTTCGTGCAGTTTATGTCTGTTTTTAAACCCGGTAAGTTTGATTCCATAAGCGATATTGTCAAAGATGGACATAGGAAAGGGAGTGGGTTTTTGAAAAACCATACCAACCTTTTGGCGTAAATGAATAAATTCATTTTCTTTTTTTATATTAAGGATATTCTGTTGGCTGCCATCAGGATGGAATAACAGAATTTCACCTTCATACTGGTTGCCAGGATAGAGATCATGGATCCGATTCATGCTTCTCAACAGGGTAGATTTTCCGCAACCACTTGGGCCAATTATGGCAGTCACTTTATTGGTTTTAATCGGTAAATTAACCTGATTTAATGATGGTGCTTTAGCTTTTTTATAGGTAAAACTAAAGTTGTTTATCTCCATCTTGTTTGTCATTTATTTACAACCTTTTTTCTTTAATCAGGAAACGGCCAAGCAGGTTCAGTGCTAATACAGCCAAAGTGAGAATTAATGCTGCCGCCCAGGCAAGTGCAACCAGTTTTTCGTCCGGCATGGTTGCCAGGTTATAAATAGAAACAGTCATGGATGGGTAGGTATGGCTTAAATCAGATTCCATATAAATGGTTGAACCACTGGTATAGAGCAACGGTGCGGTTTCACCCACGATACGAGCAAAAGCGAGAATCAGGCCGGTCATAATACCCACTTTGGCTGCTCTCAAAATAAGGTAGAAAATAACATGGTATTTGGGGGCACCAATGGCAATACCGGCTTCTCGCAATTCGATTGGTACTAGGCTTAGCATGTCATCAGTGGTGCGCACCACAATGGGTAGCATCATCACAAACAGGGCAGCGACACCGGCCCAGCCATTGGTATGACCGACCGGGATAACAATAATAGCGTAGATAAAGGTACCAATAACAATGGAAGGGGCGGACATCATTACATCGCTGAGGTCGCGAATAAAGCTAGCGTATCGGGTATGGTTACCATATTCCTGTAAATAAATGCCTGCCAAGATACCAACCGGAATACCAATAATTGAGGCAAGACCGGCTAGTACAAACTGCCCCCATAACAGATTGCGAATACCATTGTTAATTAGGTCATGGGTAAAAATATAAGGCGTGAGTGCAGTAGAACCCTTGATGATTAAGGTAATTAAAATCCAAGCTAGGAATAACAAACCTAAAATAGCCATCAGTGATGATAGTAAGATAGCCGTTTTATTTATCAACAAGCGCATACTAGTTTTGTTTCCTTAAAAAGAAATATTTAGCAGAAAAAATAGTAATAAAACTGACTACAAACAGGATCAGTGATAAATAAAACAGGGCATTCATGCTCATACCGCTGGACTCAGCAAAGTTATTTGCCAGTACAACCGGTACCGAGGTAGTGGGAGCGGTAATTTGATGGGCAAACTTGAAGATTCCTCCAATGACAAAAGCGACTGCCATGGTTTCCCCCATTGCTCGACCAAGTGAAACAATAATAGAGCCGATAATGCCGGCCTTGGCATAGGGGAAGATAATATCTTTAATTACTTCAAACTTAGTTGCTCCCATTGCGTAAGCGGACTCTTTTAATACATCGGGTGTGGTATTGATGGCATCACGGCTTAAAGCAGCCATAAACGGGAGAACCATAATGCCCAGTACTAGCCCTGCAACGAGTAACGATACACTGTGCCCACCAAAGATTGAGGCAATAAAGGGACCGAAATAAAATAATGCCCACATACCATAAATAATACTGGGGATAGCTGCAAGCAACTCAATGGCTATGCCAATGGGCCTGGAAATGAAATCATTGGCAATTTCAGATAAAAAAACAGCAATACCCATGGCTATGGGAATGGCAAATAACATCGCAATCAGGGTGGAAAAAATAGTGCCGACAATGGGTACTGCACCGCCATAGATAACTCTTGTCGTCTTATCTTCCGGTAGGCCGGGCTGTCCCGTATCGGTATCATCATCGGTAGGGATGGGCTCATCGGCACCAAATTCGTCATTAAGATTCATAGTGTCTTCAGGAGACAGTGTGTCACCGGCTAAGGATGTAGTATCTGTCGCTGTAGTAACGGTATTACTACTGGATGATTCGGTGTTGCTGTTCACTGCGGGGGCTGCTGTTTTATCGTCTTGGGTATTAGTCATAGCATTGGTCTTTGCCGAGATGCTTTTTTGTATAACTTCAACAACATTCCAGCGAGAATCGACGATAAAGTAAGCGCCAAATTCTTCAATAGCCGGTTTTGCAGTGATATAGAGAACAATAATCGTTGAGACCAGTATAATAAGCACAAAACTTGCACTGATCCGGGTGAGTATTTTAAATAATTTTTCCACAAGTGTTACGGCTTACTAGTGATTGAAATAAAAGTCAGTTTGAAAAATAAAAGGATAATCGAATATATAAAGGATGGTCGGATATAATGGGGTTGTTAAATACATTAAAGGACTTGCTGATGTATTCATTACTTACCTCCGCCATGAATATTTAAGGTTAAAATATACCGTTAGTTTTTATGCCTCTAAACAGAAGCTCCCTCGCCTTTTATTCTACCTGTTTTTGTATAAAAACAAAGCATTGAATGGGCTGGAGAGGGAGCTGAATTATATAACAAATTGTTATATCTGAGTTAAGTTTTAAAGACTTACTTCATGCCTTTTTTAGCCATATACTTTTCGACTTTTGTTACCACACTTGGAGGAAGTGGAACATAACCTAGAGCTGAAATAGCTTTAGGATGTGCTAATGCGAAACGGTAAAAATCGGCAACTTGTGATTTTTTGTGGCTATCATTTGGTACCAGTACAAAGGTAGCAGTCATAATAGGGTAACCAGATTTTGGATACTCAATATTGGCATAAAAATCGATTTTAGGGTTCAAATCGGCATATTTTGCACCTGTCGCAAAAGAGGCTGGAGTAGGAGCAACAAATTTTTGTGCTTTATTTTCAATGCTTGCCATATGTAGCTTATTGGAAACAGCATCAGCATAATCAACATAACCGATTGAGTAGGCATTGGTTTTAATGGCAGTAGACACACCAAAATTACCTTTACCCGCAATCTGATTTTTAATAGGCCAGTTAACGTCTTTTTTGGCACCAAAGTGTGTACGCCAGACTGAGTTCATTTTTGACAAGTAATAGGTAAAGCCAAAAGTAGTACCTGATTTATCTGAACGGTGTACAAATAAAACCTTTTTATGTGGCAGATTTTGTCCAGGATTGTCATTTTTGATAGTGTTCGCATCCCAGTATTCGATATTACCCAGTAAAATCCCTGAAATAGCACTTTCAGACAGTTTCAGTTTTGAAACGCCGGGAATATTGTAAGCAAGAGTGATGGCACCAATCGCAATAGGAAATTGGCTTAAGTTTTTCTTCTTTAATACAGCAGGCTTCAGTGGCTTGTCGCTACCACCAAAATCAACGTGGCGGGCAGAAACTTCTTTAATGCCAGCACCTGAACCAGTTGGTGAGTAGTTGACTTTATTACTTGTTTTGTCATAGTAAAGTTTAGCCCATGCTTTGTTTGCAGGGTACTGGAAGCTAGAACCAGTTCCTTCGATGGTTGAAGCCATCGCCGATGTTGAAACAACCGCTGTTATTAAGCCAGCAATAATTAGTGTTTTCATGTGTTACTCCTCATTAGAGATTCTGTCAGTTTTAAACTTATTGGTTAAATTGGTTAAATCGAATGACACATTAACGACTAAATGTTACAAAAATATGAAATTTGTAATATTTAATTTTTATGACAGTGTTTATTTCTTACTAACAGGCAGGTAATACTATTAAAATCAGTATCTTAGTAAATTTTAGCCTATTTTTTTGTGATTGACACCACTTTCCCAAGGTCAATTATTTCGCTCCCAAACAGGGGGTTATGGGGTTAGTTTACTTTAATGACCACTTATATCTTGGTGCTGGTGGTGTGTATCAAGCGGGTCTCAGATGCCTCGACAGGCATCATAAAAGGTATATTTGGAGGTAAAATGGCAAGTAGGGGCCAAAATGCGAATAGTGCCTGGCTGACAAACTTTGATTATAGGATTGGCGTGTACAAACCGAGATAATGACGACTATTATTACCACGATGTGTCATTACAGCAAATCAGTGCTTTTGATTAATAGTGACGGAGATACGTTTGTTTGGCCGTTATTACTTAAGTATTTGTAGACGAATTTTATTCGGTTTTACAATTAATTTATATTTTTTTTCTATACTAATAAGTGACTTGTTGTAATTTAAAGCATTTTTTGTGTATTTATTAACTGTAATATCAATTATTGCTGTATCAATTTGATTTGTTTTTTCCCATCTGTACTGAATAATTTCGCCTAACTCGCCGATAAAATATGCATTGACTATAGGATTTTCATCAATTTGAGATGTTGCAATATAATATTTATATTTACAAATACCATGTGACTCAGGAAAACAACTATTTTCTTCACTTCCAGATAATTTGTACACTCTCACTATTAAATTTTTTTCTATTTTTCTTTGTAACTGGTTTAATTCTATTATCTCACTGCTTGCCATAATTTTTACAACAAAAGGATCATTTATTTTTTTAATAATAGGCTCTGAATTTGCAGAACATGAATACAATAGTAAAATAGAACAGATTAAGATTAATTTCATAATATTTCCCTTAATTTATAGCCAGAGGCTATATTAGGTTTAATACACAATTCCAATGCTTTAACTATTTTTCTTTCAACATTATTATTTGTGGTTGCTGAAAATTTAACTCTTACTCCATTAATATATTTGGTATTTGTGGCATAAAATCATCCTTGTTTTTAATTTCTTTGGTTCGCATTTGAGTTAAATGGTCCCAAACGCGATAGCGGTTGGGAGTCCAAGCTGTGCGGGCGTATAAATGGTCAGGTTGAGCTGATTGTTAGGCATTTTTTATTTACAGTGAATGTGTGCCAAAAAGAAGGACTTCGTCTTTATCAATTACAGTATTTATCTCTTTAATTACATCAGAATCAACCGTATCTATTTTATTGAAAATTTCTTCAATATATTTCCGTTTAGGAAGCCATTCATTATTCCATATAGCAACTTCTTCTCCATAAACTAATTTACATATTTTCTCGGGAAACATCGTAGGCTCTATGTTTTCTATCTTTATTACGGCGCGTTGCAGCCAGATTTGCATATGACCAGTATTTGGTATTTTTGATATTTTAGTTAAAACCTTTTTAATTATTTTTAAGGTTTCAGTTTCGTTGTCTATTAAGCTAAATAATTTACTCAAAATAGCAGCGTAAATAGAATAAGTTCTAGGGTTGTGATAAGCAATATCTGACACGATGCTAATCAATACATTAATATGTTCTATTTTTTTAAATAACTTTAACTTCTTTTTATTATTCGTGCTTCTGTTAATTCTGGTAAAAGCAGATTGTAATTCTTTGGTTAACGTACCAGAGTTTTTGTGGTTTTCTGAAAATTTATGTAGCACAAGAAACTGCTTTTGAATTGTTGTGCTTTCTCTTTTACACATTATCCAGTCAATTTTATCTTCCTTAATTGAGCCGCGAATTACATTATTATAATTTACCGTTTTTTGAGAATGCAGTTTTAAGCCTAAACCCATTAGCACTTCTGTTAGTTTTTTTATTATATTATCTGCAACCATTGGGTTGTTTACAAATATTCTATAATCATCCCTATATCTTATTATTTTAAATTTTTTAGGTTGTGCAATATCTCTTATTTCTTTGCTCAGTAATAAGTCAGCGTAACTCAGTACCATTTCGGCAATGAAGTCCATAATAACGCTGCCTTGTGGTATGCCATTTGTTTGCCCATATGACATTGACCTAATATGCTCGTCAATAGAATTACCTATTAAACTACTTGAATACTTAGCTTTAGCTATTTCTTTTGTGTGTAATGCCCATGGTATTGAGTGTGTATAAATAGAGCTGTAACAGTTTGATATGTCTGTGTGATATATGTATTCATAATCAAGGCTTAATTCTAGTGATTTTTGCTCAACGCGTTCCCACCAATTTGTTATTTGCTCTGCTTTGTCAGATTTAGCTGTTTCTGAGACTATAGGCATGCTCATACATCGAACTAAGCTCCTACCTCTAATGGCACCAAATCTTTTTTTAATTAACTTCCAGTTTTTATATGTTGTTAGCTGATTAACTAAAGATACATATAGTACTGGATGAATTAGTTCAAATGGTCTCCATTCATATTTACCATTTTTGTTATGGAGAAGCTTGTAATTTATGTTTTCTAGCTTATCTGGGTTCTTTGTTTTAATGCCCTTATAAGATGCTCCTTTCAATTCCGTAGATATTTTTAAAAGCAATTTTTCAAAGTTGAGATATGGAGGCAGGTCTATGTTTATGTAACTTTCATTTTTTAGCAGGAAATCTCTAGCTTCATCATATTTAAGTGACAAGATATTTTTCATAATGAGATACCAAGATAATGCTTTATATTCCAGAGAACCACAGCACCAATGACTAGTATAATGACGCCAATTGCAATTTTACCCAACGGCATATTGTGCCAATTAGTATGAACAGGAATACTATCAGCAGGGTTTTTGGCTGAATTATTTGTTGCTGTTTCTATACCACTCTCTAATTCAATTATTGCTTGGTTTAAAATGCCAATCATTGGGTTTAGGTGCGCCATTAATGTGTCGGCAGACAAAGTTGTAATTCGAGCATACTGGGAGTGAGCCATGAATTGTTCGTAATGGCTTTCATCATATTTTAGAAGTGGAGCGACATTGTCGATCCATTCCATACATTCGTCCTCTGTTTTGAACAGTGGGCCATCACCTCTATTTATTTTGAGGGCCTTGAGGCGAGAAAGATGTTCCGAATGTTCCATTTATATACCTAACGAGGCTGTAGAAAAACCCCGGAAATCAGCCATTTTAACATTATTTGAAATAACATTCTTTTCTATGGTCTGTAAAATCAGGGCAAGATCATTATAAATTGAACTAAATAGTAAAGACACGATCAGAACGT
>CAYYLL010000059.1:0-10765 GCA_964472525.1 uncultured Thioalkalispiraceae bacterium
ATTTAGTGTTACTTTTATTAAACAATGACGCTTTATTCTGAAGTTCATTGCCTTTTGTCTTTATAATACCTAAAATACATTAAGCACAAACAGTCAGATATCGAGTCCTAAGTTTTTAACTCCCACTAAATATAACGTTTAAGCAACGCCAATAATTACACCCTAAAGAATTAATTAATCCAAACATAATTGCGTATTTTCGTCGCGCTATTCTTTAAAAAACTAATCAATTATATTAATCACCCAAAAAAAGACCCCTTTGTTATGAATTTAACCGAATTAAAAAAAACCCCTGTTCCTGAACTGATTAAAATTGCTGCCGAAAAAGGCGTTGAGGGTACGGCTCGTTCCCGCAAGCAAGACATTATCTTTTCCATTCTTAAAGCACATGCAAAAAAAGGTGAAGATATCCACGGTGATGGTGTTCTGGAAATATTACAGGATGGTTTTGGTTTTTTACGTTCAGCCGAAAGTTCTTATTTAGCCGGTCCGGATGATATTTATGTGTCGCCAAGTCAAATTAGACGTTTTAGCTTACGCACCGGGGATACCGTTGCTGGGAAAATACGCCCACCTAAAGATGGCGAACGCTATTTTGCACTATTAAAGGTAAGTGAAATTAATTTCGATTCCCCTGAAAATAGTCGTCGAAAAGTGTTGTTTGAAAATTTAACGCCACTGCACCCGAATGAACGTTTAATTATGGAAATGGGCAATGGCAGTACCGAAGATATTACCGCACGGGTGATTGATTTAGCCGCCCCCATCGGTAAAGGCCAACGGGGTTTGATTGTTTCTCCACCAAAAGCCGGTAAAACAATGATGCTGCATGATATTGCGCATTCTATTTCTATCAATCATCCTGAATGCCACCTTATTGTCTTGTTAATTGATGAACGACCTGAAGAAGTAACAGAAATGTCCCGCTCGGTTAAAGGCGAAGTTGTTTCCAGTACGTTTGACGAACCTGCGAGTCGCCATGTACAAGTGGCTGAAATGGTAATAGAAAAGGCCAAACGCCTGGTGGAACATAAAAAAGACGTGGTGATTTTACTCGATTCTATTACCCGTTTAGCGCGTGCTTATAATACGGTTATTCCGTCTTCGGGTAAGGTGCTGACCGGTGGTGTGGACGCTAATGCGTTGCAACGCCCAAAACGTTTCTTTGGCGCGGCGCGTAATATTGAAGAAGGTGGCTCACTCACCATTTTAGCCACGGCTCTGGTTGAAACTGGTTCGCGTATGGACGATGTGATTTACGAAGAATTTAAAGGCACGGGTAATATGGAAGTGCATCTGGACCGTAAAATTGCCGAAAAGCGTATTTTCCCTGCGATTAATATTAATCGTTCCGGCACTCGCCGTGAAGAATTGCTAACTAAGCCGGATGAGCTGCAAATGATGTGGATCTTGCGCAAAGTGGTACACGAAATGGACGAAGTGGCCGCAATGGAATTTATTTTTGATAAGCTCAAGGCCAATAAAACCAATGCCGAGTTCTTTGATTCAATGAAGCGAAAAAAATAAAAAGATTGTGAAATGTAACTGCAACGAGCACGGCGGAAGAAAATAAGTATCAGATTTAAACCTGTTTCGTCGTGTATTTGATTAAAGGCTAAGCTTTGTTCGAAAGCTTGTTTAACTCCCAAATTCCTATTTCTGTGTTATTTAAAAATACAAGCAAAATAATATTATTTTTGTTTATTTTTAAAAATTCTTCTTAAACAATTATATACAGCTTATTTCTTATGTGAAAGATGAGAAAACAACGCTAAGCATTTTGACAAAATGCCATTGCTCACGCAGTATTCTTAATAAGTAAGCTTACGAATTATAGAGTTATTGGGGAAGCCGATTCGTTGGTAATGTTATTTAAGGTGTAAAAGTTGGTACCGAAAATGATTGAGAGTCGAAAGCAAGAAAAATTGAATTTTGAAACATGGATGGAACTTTGGCGTGACAGCCCGGAGAATTTTGAGTCGGTTCGTGCCAAACGTATTGCAGACTATATTAATAGTGTGCCAGAAAAACACCGCGAGCGTCTACGCTGCTTGCAATGGCGTATTGATAAGGTGCGTGAACGGGCTGCAAATCCACTGGCGGCAACCATTGCGATATCTGAAATGATGTGGAAATCGTTTGATGAGCTAGGTTCGATGTACAAAGATCTGGCTGGCATGGTCGAGGGACGAGAACCTCGTCGTACGCGTCGAACAGCCACTGTTTTACCATTTAACCGTGCGGCTTTCGTTCGAAGCTAGTTAATCTCGCAGATTCGGAATTATTTTCCTTGATAGTGCTTGCTGTTAGAGGTGCTTTTACGTATTATTGCCGACTGTTTTTAGTATGGTGCTGAACATTACGTAGCAACGTTTTATTGGGTTTCAGTGGCGATACGACTTAAATTAATGAGGCAATAAAATGAAAGCTGATATCCATCCCAAATATTCTGAAGTGACTGTTACCTGCAGTTGCGGTAACACATTTAAAACCGGTTCAACGGTTGGTAAAGATGCGCTGAGCATTGAAGTTTGTTCGAGCTGCCATCCTTTTTACACCGGCAAACAAAAAATTGTTGATACAGCGGGTCGAGTTGATAAATTCCGTCAAAAATACGGTATGTCATCAAAATAAAGACGATGCGGTTTTATTATCTGAAAAAGGTGTTCAATTTGAACGCCTTTTTTATTGCCTGCTATATAGTGGCAGCTTTTATGCCAGAGGGGGTTGTTGCCGCTGAGTGTGGTGTTAAGCATTACGATCAGACCGCTAGTGTGGCAAGAGTGGTGGATGGCGATACCGTTGTTTTAGCGGATAAACAAAGGGTTCGGCTGATAGGCATTAATGCACCCGAATTAGCGCATTATCCTAAAAAAGCAGAGGCTTATGGGGTGGCGGCAAAACGCTATCTCAACAGGCAGTTAAGAGCGAACAAAAAAGTCTATTTAAAGTTTGGCCGGCAGAAAAAAGATCATTACGGGCGGCTGTTAGCTCACCTGTTTTTAAGTGATGGGCGTAATCTTAACGGAATGTTGGTTAAACAGAGTTTAGCGAGTGCGGTTGTTGTGCCACCGAATGTGGCTTTAATTGTTTGTTATTTTAAGTTAGAGCGACAAGCCAGAAAAAAAGAAAAAAATATCTGGTCGGTTGCTTCGTTTAAAGTTGTTGATGCCGATAAAATAAAAGATACGGGTTTTGCTTTTATAAAAGGCAATGTCATGCGTATTGGCAAAAGCCGTGGTTCAATATGGTTACAGTTAGCACCTGCGTTCACCTTACGGATAAAGCGAAAAGACTTTAAGTATTTTAAGAATATTGATTTAAAAAATCTAAGGCTTAAAGATTTAAAAGATAAAACACTTTATGCGCGTGGTTGGGTCTACAAGTGGAAAAATGAGTTCTATTTACAAATACGCCACCCGAAAATGATAAGCAGGCTTTAATGTCGCTATTTTAAGTAACGTAAACCTTACCTTTTTCGTTCCAATATTTGCATATAGCGAAGAATTTTTTTACTCCGTTGCAAAAAGTGTTTAGTGCGTGTTTTAGGATTGTTCTTGACCGGACTAGGCAGAGTGGCCGCCAGTTCGGCAGCTTGGCGCTTTGATAATGTGTAGGCAGAAATACCATAGTAATAACGGGATGCAGCCTCCACACCAAAAATACCCTGACCAAATTGTGCAACATTCAAATAAATATCTAATATACGGGCTTTACTTAATTTCATTTCCATTCCTATCGTGAGTATCAGCTCATGCCATTTACGCAGTGGGTTGCGTGCTGAGCTTAAGAACATATTCTTGATAGTTTGTTGTGAAATGGTGCTGCCGCCGTATTTAAAATCCATATGTTCCACGTTGTATTCCATGGCTTCTTTTAAAGCATTTAAATCAAAACCGGTGTGTTGATAAAAACGTGCATCTTCAGCCACAACGACCGCCATACGCATCTTCTTGGGTATCCAGTTCATGGGCACGGGTTTCCAGCGCAGGTGTGGTAGATGGGGATCTTTTTTTTGGCGGGCCTCATAAGCCTGAATAAATTTGGTTTTTTTAACGGGGCCGCGACCGTACTCAGACCAATTTGGCCAGATAATATTTATATAAAAAATATCGAGTACTAAAACAAGAGTGAAAATCCGTAATAGGTAAATACTGTAGCGTACAAACTTAGTTCTGGATTTTAGCCGACGACGTCGCCGCCGGCGCTGAAGGAATCCGATTTTCATTCTTTATACTTTAGCAAATTAAGCATAAAAAACATGTAGAGCTAATCACGCTATACCTAATCACGCTATACAAGGGTAAAGATAAAAAAGGTTGTTGTAGCTTGTTTTGCATACTGATTTTTACATATATGATTTAATGGGCGAACTGGCCGGTAAACAAATCACTCTGTCGTCGAATAGCATCCGTTATAAAATTCATAAAAGTTTTAATACGTGTTGTATCACGAAGATCTTTATGTGTGAGTAACCATATGTCCCAAGCAGGGATCGGGTCACCGGGGGGCACACGTTGTAGGCCAGATTCAGTATCGCACAGAAAACAGGGCAAAATGGTAATGCCGAGCCCTGCTTTAATGGCAGTGAGTTGCGACATGGGATCTGGAAACTGGTGTTGAATAGCAATATTTGGAAAAGGAGTGTTTTTTATCCATTGGTCATCGGTAGCACTGTCCCAGCCAATCCAGCAAAGTGATTCGGGATCGGCCGTTTTGTTATAGTCAGTTAGGTACGTTGTAGAGCCGTAAATAGCTTTTGTGTACTTAAGGACCTTTCGTCCGACTAAATGTTCGGCAGGATTGTTGGTAATGCGGATAGCAACATCGGCTTCACGTTTGTTTAAATTAAATTCTTCGTATGAAATCAGTAGTTCAATTTCGATAGCAGGAAAACGTTTGGTAAAGGCGACAAGTTCCGGCGTTAAGATATTGCTGATAGGCGCAGGCATGGTGACTCGTATCTGGCCTCTTAATTCAGCATCGCGGCCGAGTACTTTTCTGTCTAGCGTGTTAACTTCTTCTTCAATTCGTTGTGCGCTGTCGAGCATGTCTTCTCCCGCCGGGGTGAGGGCATAGCCGGTTGGTAGTCGGTCAAATAATCGTACATCGAGTTTTTGTTCAAAAGTATTAATACGGCGGGAGACCGTTGAGTGATTAACGCCGAGTTGTGCAGCTCCCCCGCGTATTGAGCTTTTACGGGCGACCGCTAAGAAATATCGAATATCATCCCAATCCATGCGGTGCATTATTGCAACAGTAGAGTGCAAATATCAAGGGTTCCGTTCCATTAAGGCAACGGTTAATCTTGTTCAAAAGCTGAAGTATCGTGAGTTTGAATAAATAATATGAGGAGAATAAAATGAGTGCATTTATGATTGTTCATGCAACCGTGACTGATATGGATAAATTCAGGGATTATTCTGAAATAGTTAATTTGAATAAAAAAGAACAGTAATATTATGAAAACAAAATCAAAGCAATCTAACCAAATACAAGAGAATGTCTTAAATGACTATCGGCGTATCCGAGATGACAGTGAGTTATTGTGCGAGCCCCTCGAAGTTGAGGATTACGGCATCCAAACAATGCCTGAAGTCAGCCCCCCCAAATGGCATTTGGCGCATACGAGCTGGTTTTTTGAAACTTTATTATTAAAACCCTTTTATAAAAATTATAAAGAATACAATCCAAAGTTTGCAGTTTTATTTAATTCCTATTACGACACAATTGGTTTATATCATCCGCGACATCAACGTGGAGTTTTATCACGGCCAACGCTAAAAGAAGTCTATGATTATCGTCAGTATGTCGACAATGCCATGGTGGCACTGTTGTTAGAAATAGTGCATCCACAGCGACAAGAGATTTTATCGCGAACAGCTTTGGGGATTAATCATGAACAACAACATCAGGAATTGCTGTTAACGGACATCAAACATATTTTTGCTAGTAATCCACTTAGGCCTGCGTATAAAGATTCTGAACCAACTAGTAACGTAGGCCTTGTTGAGCAAACTAAAACAGAGATTAATTGGATAGAATTTAACGGAGGCCTTAAAACGATAGGTTTTTCTGGTAATGGTTTTTGTTATGACAATGAATGCCCGCAACATAAGACTTATATGGAGAGCTTTCAACTTGCATCCAAACCGGTTAGCAACAATGAATTTCTGCAATTTATAAATGTCGGCGCTTATCAACAGCCCGCGTTATGGTTATCGGATGCATGGAAAATAATTAATAACGAACAATGGCAGGCCCCACTGTATTGGGAACAAAAAGGGAATAGTTGGCAGTATATGACACTCTCTGGTATGCAAGCCATTGATGGTAACGCGCCGGTATGTCATGTCAGTTATTTTGAGGCGGCGGCCTATGCCCTTTGGCTAAGTGAACAACAGCCGGGAGTGCGCTTGCCCACCGAAGCCGAATGGGAAATGGCTGCGCTTAAATACAAAGTGGATGGGAACTTGCGTGAATCCACATTCTTGCAACCTTGCGCTACACAATCACCGTCAAGTACTGTTAAATTGCAACAAATGTACGGTGACGTTTGGGAGTGGACGCAAAGTGCGTATTCCGCTTATCCGGGGTACGCTGCTGCCAGTGGCCCGTTAGGTGAATACAATGGTAAATTTATGAGTAGCCAAATGGTATTGCGTGGTGGTTCATGTGCAACACCGAGGGGTCACATTCGTCCAAGTTACCGTAACTTTTTTTATCCGCATGAACGTTGGCAATTTAGCGGTTTTAGATTAGCAAGGGATGTCCAATGACAACTACATCAATTCATCGCAAGGAAGATAATACTAGTAGTATTTATTTTTATGATTACCATCCTGAACCAGTGGATTTTCATAAAGAAGTTATTAATGGAATGGCAAGTTCGCCACGAGTGCTCGCACCAAAATTTTTCTATGATGAAAAAGGGTCTCAATTATTTGATGCCATCTGTGAAACGTTAGAATATTATCCAACAAGAACTGAATTATCCATTTTGGAACAAAATATTGATGAAATCGCGGAGTATATTGGTGAAGACTGCCTATTGATTGAGCCCGGAAGTGGCAGTAGCCAGAAAGTGAGGCTTATTCTGGATACGATTAATCCTATCGCGTATATGCCAATGGATATTTCAAAAGATTACCTACGTTTGGCCGCTGAAGATGTGGCGTCAGGGTATCCTTGGTTAGAAGTACATGCAGCCTGTGTGGATTATACCCGTGATTTTTCATTACCTCCCTGCCATCAACACGCACGTAAGGTTGCGTTTTTCCCTGGCTCAAGTATTGGTAACTTTGAGCCAGAACAAGCGATTACTTTTTTACGCCATCTTTCTCGTATACTACAAGCTGGCGGCGGCTTGCTGATAGGTGTGGATCTTAAAAAAGACATTGATACACTGAATGCAGCCTATAACGACAATGCAGGGATGACGGCCGCCTTTAACCAGAATCTACTGACTCGAATTAGTAATGAATTAAATGCAGATTTTGATGTAGAAAAATTTCATCACCATGCTTTTTATAATAAAAAACTTGGACGTATTGAAATGCACCTAGTCAGCAATGAAGAACATACCGTATCCATTGACCAGCATCGTTTTAAATTCAAAAAAAATGAAAGTATCCATACGGAAAGTTCTTATAAATATACGGTGGATGAATTTCAGATGCTCGCTGAAAAGGCAGGTTTTAAATCAATAAAAGCATGGACTGATGCGGATGATTTATTTAGTGTCCATTATTTTGAAATGGATCACTAGGTAGCCGATATACAAACATGGATAATACACTGCTGTTAAAAGCAAAACGGCATTTATGCCGAAAGGATCCGGTGATGGCAAAATTAATAAAATCCTGCCAACCGTTTTCATTTAATAATAAACCCATTAAAAAACCAAATCACTTTCATGCCGTGGTCAGGACAATTATTAGCCAGCAATTATCGGTTAAAGCCGCACAAACAATTCATGACAGATTATTAAAAAAGCAGGGCGGACGAATTTTTAATGCAAATAAATTACAGAATTTAGGTGATGCTGCCATACAAGGATGTGGGTTATCAAGGAATAAAATTCGTTACATTCGTGCGATAGCAATGGCCGTGATCGATAAGGAACTTAATTTCAAAAAACTAGAAAAGCTGGAAAACAATTTAATCATTGAGTCGTTAGTTAAATATCCGGGCATTGGCCAATGGAGTGCCGAAATGGTCTTAATTATTTCGTTTAAACGTCTGGATGTTTTACCGTTGGGAGATTTAATTATTAGAAAATCGATGCAGCAACATTATAATCTGGATAAAAATACATCTTATGATGAATATCGAGAAGTTGCCAAGGCATGGCAACCTTACCGAACCATTGCGAGCCGCTATCTTTGGGCATCCGTTGCAGGATAAACACCTAACGTCAGCCCCTCTGCACAAACTTTTATCAAAAAATCTTTTCTAATCGGTCAGATAACTATTACCATGTCGTATTCCTCAATATGTAATCTGACAATTGACAGAAAGATGTTCTCTTAGCCTGTATTATTATTTTCAAAATCAAGCAACCATTTTTTTCTATGGGTTCCACCACCATAGCCCGCGAGGCTTCCATCAGACGCGATAACGCGATGACAGGGAATAATAATAGCAATACGATTATGGCCATTAGCGGATGCAGTTGCTCTAATCGCTTTTGGATTACCGAGTGCAAATGCCTGTTGTTTATATGAACGTGTTTCGCCATAAGGAATTTTTTGGAGACTTTTCCATACCGATTTCTGAAATTCAGTTCCTGGTGTATGTAATGGAACTGTAAATATTTTTCTGATTCCAGAAAAATATTCTTGAATCTCGGATTGTACTTGATCCAGGTGCGGGTTATTGCCGGGAAGAATAACGGCATTGAGTCGTTTACACAAATCCGTAAATTCTGATTCCAGCATTTTGCGATCGGTAAATTCAAGCAAACAAATGCCTTTACTACTGGCGCAAGTAAATACCGGACCAATGGGGGTAGTGAAACGAATAATATTGATAACGGATTTATCCGCTGTTTTTGTTGGAGACTTCCCAAAAACAGAACGGTAGCTTTGGTTGAAAGTACTTAAAGATTCATAACCACTATCAAATGCTGAGTTTGAAATGGCTTCACCTTTTTTAATACTACTAAAGGCCGTATTAATACGAAGCATTCTTTGGTAGGCATGAAAAGTCATATTATGGTATTTTTTAAACCATCTTCGAATCTGGCTTGGCTCAATATTTCTACGCCTTAAGTCTGCGTCTTTGAGCCTTAAATATGGATTTTGATGTAACTCTTTTATTGTGTCTTTAATGTATTTAGGGGTTTCATCCTGTTTTTCCATTGGTTTGCAAATTTTGCAAGGCCGGTATCCGTTTTGAAGCGCTTGTTGAGTCGAGTCATAAAAAATAACATTCTCGGGTTTTGGTTTTCTTGCCCTACAGGCAGGTCGGCAAAATATCCCTGTTGTTTTAACCGCGGTGATAAAAACACCTTCATAGAAGGAATCTTTTTTACCAATGGCATTGTATTTTTCTTGGAAAGTCAGTTTCTTCATTTGCAACAAAATATAACATTTCAGAATCCATTCGGACTACCGGAAAATGAACAAGTATATTGTATGACTGAATTGCAATAACAAAATGAGTATGGCGGGGATGCTTGAATCCCGTTATATGTTTAGGTGTAGATAATTTGCTGTATCCGTCATTATGTTTATTATTTAAACTTAAGCAGGGTATAAGGTATCAATCGGCCAGCGCGCCGTTGCAGAAAAATCCAAGTCTTGCTGCTCACCGGCAAGTAGACGTTGGCTACCGGCATAGGCAATCATTGCGCCGTTGTCGGTGCAAAATTCTGGGCGCGGGTAATAGACCCTAGCATCATGTTTTTTGACCAGCTCGGTTAAGTGCGCGCGCAAGTGGGTGTTAGCGCTAACGCCACCGGCTATCACTAAGGTTTTCATTTGCGTTTGTTCTAATGCGCGGCGGCATTTAATTGCAATGGTTTCGACCACTGCTTCTTCAAACGCATAAGCGAGATCCGCTTGGGTTTGTGCGCTCTGGTCAGATTGTTTCCATGCCGTGAGGGCTGCGGTTTTTAAGCCGCTAAAGCTAAAATCCAGTCCGGGGCGATTGGTCATTGGGCGGGGGAGTTTAAAGCGACTGGGCTGGCCAGACTCGGCCAGTTTAGCTAGAGCAGGACCACCGGGGTAACTCAGGCCGAGCATCTTGGCGGTTTTATCGAAGGCTTCACCTGCGGCATCGTCAACGGACTCGCCAAGTAAGGTATAACAGCCAATACCTTGCACGCTAATAAGTTGGGTGTGTCCACCAGACACCAATAGGGCCACAAAGGGGAAGCGAGGTGGGTTCTTTTCTAGCATCGGTGCGAGCAGGTGGCCTTCCATATGGTGGACACCAATGGCGGGTACGTCCCAGGCGTAGGCGAGCGAGCGGCCGACAGAACTGCCGACCAATAAGGCACCTAACAGGCCGGGGCCTTTGGTATAGGCGATGCCATCAATGTCTTTGGCGGTGAGTTGTGCCTGCTCTAATACCTTGTTAATTAATGGAATAATTTTGCGTATATGGTCGCGTGAAGCCAGTTCGGGCACCACACCACCGTATTGGGCATGCAGCTTGATCTGGCTGTGTAATACATCAGCAAGAATGCCCGAATCGGTATCGTAAATGGCGATGCCGGTTTCATCGCAGGAGGTTTCTATTCCTAAAACACGCATAAATA
>CAYYLL010000060.1:0-10512 GCA_964472525.1 uncultured Thioalkalispiraceae bacterium
TATTTTACGCTCTGAGTTAATTTGTCCAGTGATTTAATATGCTCTTGCCCTGCAGTTATACCACTTCGAGTTGGTGATTTCCTTTACAGCAGGTAAAATAGCGGCTAATTTTTAATTCAGCACTCCTAATTTAAGCAGCTCATCCCATTATGTTTTACCAAAACCATGAAATATAAAGATAATTTCGATGTCATTGTTGTTGGCGGCGGCCATGCCGGTACCGAAGCGGCCTTGGCGGCTGCGCGTATGGGCAGTAAAACTTTGTTACTGTCGCATAATATCGAAACCCTTGGCCAAATGAGCTGCAACCCGGCCATTGGCGGTATTGGTAAAGGTCACTTAGTGAAAGAAGTGGATGCATTGGGCGGATTAATGGCAAAAGCGGCCGATGCCGCAGGCATTCAATTTAGAATTTTAAATGCCAGTAAAGGTCCGGCGGTGCGTGCAACGCGCGCGCAAGCCGACCGAGTTTTATATAAGAATGCGGTACGCCATGTTTTAGAAAACACCCCGAATTTAAGTTTGTTTCAGCAGGCGGTTGACGATTTGATGGTTGAAAACGGTCGCGTGGTTGGGGTGGTCACACAAATGGGTTTAAAGTTTAAAGCTCAATCGGTGGTACTCACGGTGGGCACTTTTTTAGGTGGCCTGATTCATATCGGTATGGAAAATTATCAAGGTGGCCGCGCAGGCGATCCTCCTTCTAATGCGCTATCGCAACGTTTGCGCGCCCTGCCTTTTAAAGTCGACCGATTAAAAACCGGCACGCCTCCGCGCATCGATGGCAAAACACTCGACTATTCGGTAATGGAAGAGCAGCCGGGCGATACGCCTTTGCCGGTGTTTTCCTATATGGGCAAGGTCTCTGACCATCCTCAACAGGTGCCGTGTTATATTACTTATACTAATAGCCACACGCATGATGTGATTCGCGGGGGCCTGGATCGCTCACCCATGTACAGCGGTGTGATTGAAGGGGTGGGGCCGCGTTATTGCCCATCGATTGAAGATAAAGTTATGCGCTTTGCCGACCGTGATGCTCACCAAATTTTTGTAGAACCCGAAGGCTTAACCGTAAACGAAATTTACCCCAATGGTATTTCAACCAGTCTGCCCTTTGATGTGCAGTTTGATTTTGTGCGCTCCATAAAAGGTTTTGAAAACGCCCATATTACGCGTCCCGGTTATGCAATTGAGTATGACTACTTCGACCCACGCGATTTAAACGCCTCGCTCGAAACCAAACATATGCACGGCCTGTTTTTTGCCGGACAAATAAATGGTACTACCGGTTATGAAGAAGCCGCCGCGCAAGGTTTAATTGCGGGCATGAATGCTAGCTTGTTGGTGCAGGGAAAAGAGTCGTGGACACCAAGGCGTGATGAAGCTTATATAGGGGTATTAATCGATGATTTAATTACCCAAGGCACGATCGAACCGTACCGCATGTTTACTTCGCGCGCGGAATACCGTTTGTTATTACGCGAAGACAATGCAGATTTACGTTTAACAGCCAAAGGCCGTGAACTTGGTTTGGTGGATGACGAACGTTGGCAATTTTTTGAAGTCAAGCGCGAAGCAATTGAAACCGAACAACAACGCTTGCAATCAACTTGGGTACATCCGAGTAAACTCGATAAAGCCTGTGTCAAAAAAGTACTTGGTCAAGCCATGACAAAAGAAGCTACCTTGTTTGATTTATTGCGTCGGCCAGAAGTGTCTTATACAGGTTTAATGACCTTAGCTGAGGCGAGCCAGAACAAACCCGAAAACTTATCGGCCAGTGTGATTGAACAAATAGAAGTACAGGCAAAATACGCCGGTTATATCGAACGCCAGCAAGACGAAATCGAAAAACAAAAGCGTCATGATTTAACTATTATCCCGGAACAACTCGATTATTTGCAGGTCAAAGGTTTGTCGGCGGAAGTTTGTGAAAAATTAAATCAGATTAAACCGCAAACGGTTGGTCAAGCTGCGCGAATATCAGGTGTAACACCCGCAGCGATATCTATATTATTAGTGTACTTAAAGAAGCGTGCCTATCAAATCAGTCAGGCAAGTTAAGAATGGCTACTTTAAGCCCATATTTTATTTTTTGATTATGGTATGTTGCACCCTATGGAATCGCTTTAACGTCCTGATAGCATTTATAAAAATAAAGATGGAGAACAAATATGAATAACAGAATAACAAAATTTTTACTTTTAATGGCTGCACTTTTGCTGCCTTTATTTGTTGCAAATACCGCTGTTGCGGATACCCATGCAGATGACAGCGGGTTAATTTCAAAAAAGAGCCACTACAGCGTAAAAGAAACTCTGGATCGTTTAGAAGCCGTATTAAAGAAAAAAGGCATTACCATTGCACTGCGTTGGGACCACGCTGCAAAAGCAAAAGGCGTGGGTATCCCATTGCGCCCAACTGAATTATTAATGTTTGGCAACCCAAAATTAGGCAGTCACTTGTTTACCGCGAACCAAACAGCCGGTATCGATTTACCCTTAAAAGCACTCGCATGGAAAGATGCAAAAGGTCAGGTCTGGTTAACGTACAATGATCCGGCTTATATTTTTAAACGCCATCACATTAAAAACCGTTCAAAAATTCAAGCAAAGATGACGGCGATATTAAATAAGCTGTCCAATATTGCGACTGGGAATAAATAAAATACATTGCAATAAAGCCCTGAAAATAAGTAGTTTTTAATTCTGATGCGGCAATCTGCTTTTAACCAACAGATTGCCGTACTTTGTTTGCAACGAAAGGTTCCCACGCAGAGATGTGTTTTCCCTACGGCTTGGATTTATCACCCAAGCTTTTTTCTTTGGTATGATAAACAAATGCCCACTAAATTAATCGCACAACACCTGCTTGAATTAAATGTTGAGCTTCCCGGTTCAGCCGAACAGCAATTCAAACAGCTATTAACGCTGCTCGCAAAATGGAACAAAGCGTATAACCTAACCGCCGTGCGTGATGTAAATGAAATGGTGGTCTTGCATTTACTCGATAGCCTCGCACCCTTGCCATACGTTGAAGGTAGCGAAATACTGGATGTGGGCACTGGGGCCGGTTTTCCCGGTTTACCAATGGCGATTGCGCGCCCTGACTGGCAATTTACGTTAT
Organism: uncultured Thioalkalispiraceae bacterium; assembly: GCA_964472525.1. Classification (GTDB taxonomy): domain Bacteria; phylum Pseudomonadota; class Gammaproteobacteria; order UBA6429; family Thiohalophilaceae; genus SZUA-37. The sequence goes on from CAYYLL010000060.1 coordinate 3,130, forward strand.
TAGACAGCAATAGTAAAAAAACCCGTTTTGTGACTCAGGCGGTGATTGAGCTTAATTTGAAAAATGTTACCGTTATTACTGGGCGGGCTGAAAAAGTAGAGATAAATCAGCAGTTTAATACAGTTATGTGTCGAGCTACGTTTTCCTTGGCCGATTTTTTAAGCAAAACAGAAAGCCGTTGTGTGAATAAAGGGCTGTTCCTTGCTCTTAAAGGGAGTTATCCTGAGCATGAAATTGACGAGTTTTGTCAATCAGCCAAATATCAGGATTTGGCCACGAAAATAAGCATTGAAACAATAGAATCCATTAATGTACCCGGCCTCGATGCCGAACGGCATTTGGTTCTGGTTCGAAACAATTAACCTAAGTTCTAATTCTTAAGGGGACGGAGCATGGCGCGGATTATAGCCATTACCAATCAAAAAGGTGGCGTGGGTAAAACCACTACTTGTATTAATCTGGCGGCGTCGTTCGCAGCGACCAAGCGTAGGGTGTTGCTAGTCGATATGGATCCACAGGGCAATGCCACCATGGGCAGCGGTGTTGACAAGCATGAAATTCAGGCGACTACTGGCGACATGCTAACGGGCGGTATTCGTTCTGAAGATTTAATTATCGATATGCGTGAAGATGCGGGCTATGACGTGATGCCAGCCAATGGTGATTTAACCGTTGCCGAGGTGCAATTAAAAGGCTCGGACAATGCCGAGCTTTCATTGCGCACCGCACTAACAAATTTAAAACATTTGTACGATTATATTTTAATTGACTGCCCTCCATCACTTAATATGCTAACGCTAAACGCACTCGTTGCGGCCGACTCGGTGATGATTCCAATGCAGTGCGAATATTACGCACTAGAAGGTTTATCCGCATTATTGGAAACCGTTGAAGGCATCCGTGAAAGCGTCAATCCTGATTTACAAATAGAAGGTATGTTACGTACCATGTTTGATCCACGTAATAATTTAGCCAACGATGTATCCGGCCAGTTATTAGTGCATTTTCCCGAACAAGTGTACCGTACCATTATTCCTCGCAATGTACGGCTAGCCGAAGCACCGAGCCATGGTGTCCCGATTATTAATTACGACAAGTCATCGCGTGGTGCCCTCGCCTATTTAGCACTGGCCGGTGAAATTATTCGTAAAGATGAAGGTCTTTTAGCCGCAGCACACTAAAGTCTAGACGGGAATCCTGTTTTAAAATAACAATTAGATAGCGACTCGTTAAAAAATGTAAGAGATTTAAAATGAAAAAACGTGGACTAGGCCGAGATCTTAGTGCCCTTTTGGGTTCAAGTGCCAAAAAACAAACAACAGCTTCAGCAACACAAACTAACCAAACGACCGAAGGGCTAAAAAAATTACCAGTTGAACAAATGGTGCGTGGTCGTTATCAGCCACGAACCGAATTTAACGAAGAACAACTTCAAGAATTGGCCGACTCCATTGGTAAGCAAGGCATTATTCAGCCTATTATAGTCCGTTCAATCAGTGTTGATTCCACAAAACCAAAGTATGAAATTATTGCTGGCGAACGTCGTTGGCGTGCAGCACAACTTGCCGGTTTGCATGACGTGCCGGTGGTTATCAAAAAATACACTGACGAAGAAGCCATTGCCGTCTCCTTAATCGAAAATATTCAACGTGAAGATTTAAACCCAATCGAAGAAGCCAGCTCGCTGGACCGATTAATTCAGGAGTTCGGTCTCACCCATCAGGAAGCAGCCGATGCGGTGGGTCGTTCACGCGTAGCGGTGTCGAACCTTTTGCGTTTACTAAGTTTAGACGTGGGCGTAAAAGAAATGCTCGCGCACGGCGATATCGAAATGGGACATGCTCGCGCCCTGCTTTCGTTAGAAATAACCTTGCAGCCCAGTATTGCCAGCACGGTGATTAGCAAAGGTTTGTCGGTTAGAGAAACCGAAGCACACGTACGTAAATTATTAAACCCACCCGCAAAAAAGACTAAAGAAAACACCACCGAAGATTTACATATCAGTGACTTACAAAATCGCCTATCCGATACCCTCGGCGCAAAGGTTATTTGTCAGCACAGTGCCAAAGGAAAAGGCAAATTGGTAATTCAATATAATAGTCTGGATGAGTTAGACGGTATTCTTGAACATATCAAATAAACTAAAAACTCAAGCTTATTGGCTTCCTTAGCGGTGTTTTTTTTTTGAGTAAAGAGGGTAAAACGGGGCCTGATATTCGTCAAGGACGGACTCGACATTTTACTAGCATATCCACGACCTAAGCTATTTTAACTCCAAAGGGGCTATTAAATAGTGTAGAATCCTGATTTTCTGATGAGTAATAATTAATCCTGATGACGCCAATCTATTTTTATTCAAGAATAATTTTTGTACTAGCGATGTTAGTGCCGAGTCTGTTATGGGCTCATCAGGAAAAGTCGACCGCATGGCCGATAGAAATATTTGAAGTGATGGACGATAGTAGGATTATTATTTTTATTAAAGATGATGATATTGCGACGAGTCCAGTATGGCACCCGGCTGATGGTGGGCCGCCCATGAGTATTGCCGTATTATTAACCAAGGTTAATAAGTGGATAGCAGAAGATCCGCGTTTAAAAGGGTTTGACGTTCATGAAATTGAACTTAAGCCTATTAATCATCATAAAGATCATTGGTATTATCTTGTTCAATTAAAACCTGAGAAGAACGGAAAGAAAAAACCAAGTTATATTGCCGTTTTGCTCAATGGCAAGGTTGTGCCTGCGATGGTTAAACCAGCCTCTATAAAATAACAATTTTTGAGCCGTTTAGTCACTATAATTATGGATTGTTTCTACTAAAATTATAGACTAAATATTTTTTATAATATCGACGCAGCGTAATAGTTTATTCCATTGTATGGGGATTAATCCTACTATTATTTACAGAATTGTTGGCTTTTTGTTTATGGCTTTCAGTCCTATTTTGTTAATGCCTATTGTGATTTCGCTATGGACTCACGATGGTATGGCGCATTATTTTATTACTAGCTTTATTATTCAGTTTTCTATTGGCCTTTTATTCTGGGTCCCTTTTCGCAAACAACAATCTAATTTACGACGGCGTGAAGGTTTTCTGGTCGTTGTTATATTTTGGGTGTTGTTAAGTTTACTCGGTGCGTCTATCTTTGTTTTTGTGTTAGACATGTCCTATGTCGATGCTATTTTTGAATCTGTTTCGGGGTTAACAACAACCGGTGCCACGGTGATTACCGGGTTGGACAAGCTGGCGCCGTCTATTCTTTTTTATAGACAGGAGCTGCAATGGTTTGGTGGCATGGGGTTGATCATGTTAGCGGTAGCGATTATGCCGATGCTCGGTATCGGCGGGATGAAAATGTATTTGGCTGAAACACCGGGGCCAATGAAAGAAGAAAAAATGACGCCGCGCCTGGTGCATAGTGCCAAGTTACTCTGGGCTATTTATTTAGGGCTAACCGTTGCTTGTGCCTTGGCCTACTGGTTGGCAGGGATGTCGCCTTTTGATGCGATCTCACATAGTATGTCGACTCTATCGACGGGTGGTTTCTCAACCCACGATGCAAGCATGGGTTATTTTAATAGTAGCCTGATTGACTCGATTGCGATCTTTTTTATGTTGATGGGTGGGATTAATTTTAGTATTCACTATTTGGTATTACAGAAAAAAAATCTGAAATATTATTTCCAGAATACCGAAGTAAGAATATTTTTGTTGTTTGTTTTATTTATGGTTTTATTTGTCACCCTTACGCTGCATTTAACCGTGCATAACGGTGCCTTTCTTGAAAAATTAAAAAATGTGGCCTTTGAAGTGGTTTCGGTTGTGACTAGCACGGGTTTTGGTTTGGCCGATTTTTCATTGTGGCCATTGTTTTTACCGGTGTTGATGATATTTATCAGTTTTGTCGGGGGCTGTGGTGGCTCGACCGCTGGTGGAATGAAAGTGATGCGGGTGATTATGTTGGTTAAATTGGGTTGGCGTGAAATTAAGCAGTTACTCCACCCGCGCGGTATTTTTATTATCAAGTTTGGTGGTTATCGTGTACCCAAAAACACCCAACAAAATATTTGGGGATTTTTCTCTATTTATACGGCCACCTTTGTTGTTTTAATGCTGTTGATGATGGCGGTATCCGAGGTTGATCAAGTAACAGCCTTTTCTGCCATCGCAACGTGTATGAATAATATGGGGCCAGGATTAGGCGAAGTGACCCAGAATTTCGTTTCGATTAATAGTGGTGGCAAGTTAATTGCCTCCATCGCGATGTTACTTGGCCGTTTGGAAGTTTTTTCGATTCTGGTATTGTTTCATCCTGCTTTTTGGCGGGCATAAAGATAAGGAATTTAAGGTTCGCTTATTGTTGGCCATGTACTATTAAAAGTGTAGCTATCATCTGGCTTAGCTTAAAGTGGACTCGGTAGAATTTAAAGCAAGCTATTAATTTTTAGATAATTTATAATTATTTTGATTAGTGTTGTGCCTTTTTGGCATTATTTGTTCACTTTCGTTGTGATGAGGGCTACGCTTGGTATCTATACGGTTATTAATCTAGTTATTGACCCAGAAAGGGGCAACGATTATACTGCGCGCGCTTGGAGCTTGAGTGTGAATTTTTGAGGTTTTTCGCTTTGTTTTCCACTCGTAGCTGAGGTAGCAAATGTCAGCCAATAATGCGTTTTCCCATACTGTGCGCAAAATCGTTTTGACCCAAATTGGTTTGGTTTTAATTACAGCCGCTACCGTTACATGGCTCAAAGGCAACGAATTTTTATGGTCAACGCTCTATGGCGGGGTTATTATAGTAATCAGCACAATTTTTTTTGGCTGGAAGCTAATGATAGCGACTGAATCTGCCGATAAACTCCACACGGTTAATACGGTTGAGTTATTTAAGGGCATCTTTTTGCGCTTTATTTTGGTCGTAGCTTTACTCGCACTGGGTATGGGGTGGCTCAAGTTATCACCCGCCGGTATTCTAATCGGTTTTATTGCTGCCCAGCTTGGATTTTGGTTTAGTAAGACCAGTTATGGCGTAACCCGACGCAAGTAGTTGCTTGAAAGATGTAAAGCGAAACGAATTTAAAATTTTAGTAGGTTACAAAGACTCATGTCGAGCGAAACAATTACCTCTGCAGAATATATTAGACACCATTTAACCAATTGGACCTATGGTCAGCATCCCGGTGGGGATTGGGGTTTTGCACATAACAGCGAAGAAGCGGCTGCTATGGGTTTTAATGCTATTCATGTTGATACCATGTTCTGGTCATTGACCTTGGGTTTCTTATTTATATGGTTGTTCCGTAAAGCGGCCAAATCAGCAACCACGGGCGTGCCCGGCGGCATACAAAATTTTGTTGAATGGATAGTCGAGTTTATCAATACCAGTGTACGTGGTTCTTTCTCGGCTAAAAATGATTTAGTTGCACCTTTGGCATTAACTATTTTCGTCTGGATTTTTCTGATGAACTTTATGGACTTAATCCCGGTTGATGTGTTGCCACAAATAGCGGCATGGATTGGTTCAACGTTCTTTGGTGCTGATCCGCATCATGTTTATTTCAGAGTGGTTCCTTCAACCGATCCCAATGCAACGTTTGGCATGGCACTGGGTGTTTATCTGGTTGTGTTGTTTTACAGTATTAAAATTAAAGGCATTGGCGGTTTTACAGCGGAACTTACCATGCAGCCTTTTCAGTCAAAAAATAAATTAGTACAATTTATTTTTATATTTATTAACTTCCTGCTTGAATCAGTATCGTTAATCGCTAAGCCGCTTTCATTGGCGCTGCGGTTATTCGGTAATATGTATGCGGGTGAAATGATCTTTATTCTTATCGCGATTATGTTTAATGCAGGATTAGTGATGGGTGTTTTCGGTGGCTTTTTGCAGCTCGGTTGGGCGATTTTCCATATCCTTATTATTACCTTGCAGGCGTTCATCTTTATGACGCTGACCATCGTGTATATGGAAATGGCGCATAACGATCATTAAGTCGGGCTATTAAAATAGCCAATTGAATTATATTAAGTGATACATTTTAACTATTTTTAAATTTTAAGTATTAGTACAACAGGAGACTAAAATGGAACAAGCATTATTATATATTGCAGGTGCTTTAATGTTAGGTTTAGGTGCATTAGGTGCAGCGATTGGTATTGGTATTTTAGGTGGTCGTTTCCTCGAAGGCGCAGCACGTCAACCTGAATTGATCCCAATGTTACGTACACAGTTCTTTATTGTTATGGGTCTTGTGGATGCGGTACCGATGATTGCAGTGGGTATTGCGTTTTATGTTCTTTTTGCCGTTGCTGCGTAAACAGCGACGTCAAAAGACGTAAAGATTTTTCAAAAAATATTAATTTAGGGTTTAAGGTTCAACTATGAACATTAATTTAACGCTATTCGGACAAATGATAACCTTTGCATTTTTTGTATGGTTTTGTCTGAAATTCATTTGGCCTCCAATTATGAACGCATTGGAAGAACGTAAAGCAATTATTGCTGACGGTCTTGCTGCGGCAGAAAAGGGTCAACATGAAGAAGAGCTTGCTAAAAACCGCGCGATTGAAATTTTGAAAGAAGCAAAAGACAAAGCGCAAGAGATTATTTCACAAGCCGATAAACGTGCGAGTGAAATTGTTGAAGAGTCTAAAGACACAGCACGAGTTGAAGCCGAGCGAATTGTTACCTCTGCGAATGCAGAAATTGAACAAGAAACCAATCGCGCACGTGAAGCCTTGCGTGGTCAGGTAGTGACATTGGCTGTTCAAGGTGCAAGCAAAGTTTTAAAGAAAGAAATCGATGCGAAAGCAAACGAAGACTTGCTTAACGACTTGGTTGCTCAACTCTAAGTAAGGGACGCGAACAATGGCAGAAAACAGCACAATTGCACGCCCCTACGCTCAAGCCGCTTTTGATATTGCAAAAGCCAAGAGTGATTTAAGCTTGTGGTCAGAGATGTTAATGCTTGCGGCAATGGTCGCAGCAGATAGCAATATGGCCGAAGTAATTGATAGCCCGCATGTAAAAAATGAAGACGTAGTAACTTTATTTTTAGACGTATGTGGTGACAAGCTAAACGCACATGGTCAAAACTTTATTCGCGTTCTTGCCGAGAATAAACGCTTGAATATTTTAACGGATATTGCGCTTGCGTATGAGCAGCTACGTGCAGAAGCAGAAGGAACTTTGGATGCTGAAGTTATATCGGCCTTCCCTCTTTCTGACGCACAAGAAAAAAATATAGTAGCAAGCTTAAAGAAACGCTTAGGTCGTGATATTTCATTGACCACGCGCGTTGACGATACATTAATTGGTGGCGCGATTATTCGCGCAGGTGACATGGTGATAGACGGCTCAGTAACGCGTCACCTTG
>CAYYLL010000061.1:0-10425 GCA_964472525.1 uncultured Thioalkalispiraceae bacterium
GTACGTCGGATGGAATTGGTTGGGCTGCGGTTGCAAGATTTTGATGATGAACGCGGTACCTTAACTATCTTTGATGGTAAGTGGAAAAAAGACCGTGTGGTACCGATTGGTGAGCGTGCTAGTGCATGGCTTAAAAAGTATCTTGCTGACGTTAGGCCAAACTTAGTCCGCGAGGATGACTCAGCTCATATCTTTTTAACCGATTATGGTGAAGCATTTATATTGAATCGTATTTCAGACCTAGTTAAGAAGTATATGAATGCCTGTGGCATCAACAAACGAGGTTCATGTCATTTATTTCGTCATGCAATGGCAACGCATATGCTGGAAAATGGTGCTGATATCAGGTTTATACAAGCGATGTTGGGGCATGAGAATCTATCATCGACTGAGATTTATACTCAGGTATCGATTAAGAAGTTAAAACAGGTACATGCTGCTACTCATCCGGCACGAATTTAAATCAAGATACATTGTAGAAGAAAATCTAGTGGCTGATAAAAGTGTATAGCTATATCATTGATTAATATAGCATTACTATGAATGTAAGTACTATTTCATCTATCATTGTAGTGTTTAATTTAACATTCATGTGCTAGAATCACATTTATTAATGGGGTTAACCCCATTAATAAATGGTTATATACACATATAGGCAATACAAATGGACTACTTCCCCAGTCAAGTTAAAACTCTATCAGGTCTTACAGATGAGTCATTTAGACACTGGCGTAGAGTTTTACCATCAATACAGGGACGCAAAGGGAAAAAAGCAAATTTTTCACATGGTGACGTTCTAGCACTTTCAATCATAAAGCTTATCGTCATGGAATTAGGAATAAATGTAGGTAAGTTAACGAAGATTTCTACAGAGATTTTTACTATTTGCAATGATCGATCTTGGTTGGAATTGAATCGGGGTATTTTTGTAATTGAACCGCATTTAAATAAAGTAGAGTATATCGTTGAATCTGAGTTTCAATCAGCCTCTGACTTTTTTATACAAATTAGGTGCCAACCTATTATTGCTAAATTACAGACACATATTTTTACAAATACAAAAGAAAACAAGCAAAAAGAATTGGAGTTCGAACCATTATTAATAAAAACTTCTTTAAGTAAACAGTAATTATAAATTGATTTATTTTGATACGTAAACATGATTATTAATAAAACAAAACATGAACTATTATTAAATTTTCTTGGTTACAAGAGTTCTAATGGTTATCTTTCTAAAAAAGAAATAATAAAGAAAAAAATTCCAATTTTTTCACTAAGGCAGGCTATCCATGATATGGATGTGGTGGGTGTATACGGGCTATGGCAAAATGATTTAAGTGATGGTGGAAAACGTTTTATACCGCTTGTATACATTTCTAAAACGAATGACATAGCTAAGGCACAAGATGTACACAAAAAAGTTTGGTGCCAAAGCAAAGTTCCATTCTTAATAATAGAAACAGAAGAAAACTTTCTACTGTGTAGTGGCTTTTCGTATTCATCAAAAGATTGGTTATCAAGTGCAAGTTTCTTTAAGTGGGATATATTGCAGCAAGGTAATATTGATAACTATGAAGGAATAAAGAAGCTGGAGAGTTTGAGGTCAGTTCGTTTAAGAAGCTCAATTACATGGAGAGATTATGCTTTAGATGCATCAAATAGGATTGATCAAAGTTTAGTAAGAAATTTAGAAAAATTAAACTATATTTTCACTAAAGGATTAAATGGATGTCCTAAATTAAGCTCTACCACTGCTAATTCTTTAATAGGAAGATTTTTATACCTATTCATGTTATTAGATAGAAATATTATAAACAACGAGTGGTTTAAGAGAAATATAGGTATAAATGCAGATTTTTCATCACGAGATACTGAAATTGAAGTGTCTACTATATGGAAAATATTTGATAGTTTAGATAAATTATTCAATGGGAGTATTTTCCCTATAAGCGCATCAAATAGAAAAATAATAAAACAACAACATGTTGATTTTATAAGGTATGTGATGCGGCATGGTTGTCAAGTAGATGGTGAAGGCATTCAATTAAGTTTTGTTGATTATCATTTTGGCAGCATCCAAACAGAAACGCTATCTGCTGTATATGAGAAGTTTCTAGAAACTGAAAATCCCGAAACAAGAAAATTAGATGGCGTTTTTTACACGCCACCTTTTGTCGTTGATTTCATTCTTGACTGTGTAGATGATTGCAATCAATTTAAACCAGGTAAATCTGTTTTAGACGGTAGCGCGGGGTCGGGTGTTTTCTTGGTAGGAGCTTGGCGGCGAATAGTTGAGTACCATCTTTTTGATGAAGATAAAATATTTTTAACGCCGAGCAAATTAAGAAGTCTATTAATAAAAAATATTTACGCTATAGAAAAAAATTCATCAGCATGTAATGTGGCTGCATTTAGTCTTTATGTGACAATGTTAGATTATGTGAGTGATTTAGATATTGATAAGATAAGAAAAAGAGAAATTACTACTCCATTATTTCCAAACCTACTTGGTTCAAATATAATTAATGGAGACTTTTTTGATCCTAAGATAAAAAACATTCTGAATAAAAAGTTTGACATTATTGTAGGTAATCCTCCATGGCAATCAATCAATAATATATCACCTAGACATGGTAAAGGTTTTATAAACAGTCTAGAGAATGATGCTAAGGTAGACAAGGAAAGGTCTGCGGATGCTTTTGTCTGGAAAGCTCTTTATGATTATTCAAAAAAAGATGGGTTAGTTTCATTATTATTGCCGACAAAGTCATTTGTAAGCCCAAGTGCAAAATATTTTGCACCTTCCTTAACTAATAATTATTTTGTAGAAGCGTTCGTTAACCTCTCGCATTTTCGATATAAGTTATTTAATAATGCAAGACATGCATCTTTGGTGTGTTTTATAAAAAATAGAAAACCAAATAATTCTGATTCTAGTTGGTTTTACTCTCCATTAATGTCTAGTCAGCCAATGAGGAGAGATGGAACTCCATGGACTATCATGTTAGACAAATGCGAAATTTATCATGTGGATTATTCTAAGTTTGCGGGTGACAGAGATTCTATATTTAGCTTATTAATGCTAAGGCCAGTTGATCGCCATATTTTGGATTATTTAAATGATTTATGTTTAATGAAAAAAGCAATATCATTTAAGACCTTCTTTGAAAACAATAAACTTGAGATTAAACGAGGTGGTTCTCCTAAAGAAACTGGTATTCATGAAAAATATTTATTAAGCGCAGATAAGCACTCAGTAAAATATTTCGTTTCAACTTTAAAATTGGAAAAAAATATACAGTTAGAAATTGGTGGTATTAAGGCTGAAGAATATAAAATACCTAAAAAAATATTAAGTGAAGTATCTGGTAGATTTGAAAAATTATTTTCAGGGAATGTCTTGTTACTACCTCGTAGCATGGTCAAAGCATATTACATTGAACAGCCTGTAGCTTTTTCTTCTAGTATTAATGCAGTATATTTTGATTCAACTATAAATATGACACATCAACATAAGCTGTTATTAAAAGCAGTTGAAAAATATTTATCTAGTGACTTTGTTGATTATTTATTCACTCTTTATGGGAAGTTATGGGCTCTTGATCGGACAAGGCTGGAGATAAATGATTTAATGCGCATACCTATACCATTTAATGATATTAATGATCCTTTCATTAAAGTATTTATGGAAGAAAAAGAAAATAAATTAACGAGTATGCTATGCAAAAAATTTAATTTTAATAAGACAATGGAATGTGTTGTCAAAGAGTTTTCATCATTGCGTAGAGGTTTTGGGGATGCGCAAATTCCGCAAAATGCTTTTGATATTCCTAGCAAGAAAGAGATTAATAAATATTCTAATATAATGAAAATTCGTTTAGGCAACTTAACAGGTTTAAATGATCATCTAAATTATTCCTTTCATGAAGATACTAATATTAGAATGGGAACATTTACTATACGTTACCTTGAAGACAAGGAATCTATTGCAAATGAGAACCATATCAATGATGGCCTTAATCAATTCATAGATAACGATATTGATATTTATACAAGTAGTGCACATTGTATCATTTCAAATTCCATGGAAGGTTATCTTTTAAAACCTCTAGAAAAATGGCAGTGGACAGCTGAGAAGGCATATGCGGATGCAGAGCGACTTCTAAATTGCTTCATCTCATCGCATTAAGTTTGTATAAGACATGGATAGTATAAAAAAATATTTAGTGAGTAGTGGATATAATATCATAGCTGCAAATGCTTACATTCGTTTTATTGAGGCAACATTAGGCGCACTTTATAAAGCAGAGAAACGTCTAAATCACAAATCAGCATGGAATGATTTCATTGTAAAAGATGGTGCATTCAATAAACTACAAAAATATAGTGGGCTTGCAACTGAAATTGCTATTCCAAGTGAAGTAGCTATAACCACAGAGTTAAAACCAATTCTTGATTCCCTAAGAAAGGAATGTGCTTCTGATGATTTATTAAGAGACTTAGATATTTTTTTTGAAGTTGAGGTGCCTACACCGTCAAAGACTAAAACAGGCATAAAATCAAATAGAATTGATATACGAGCAAAAAGTTTTAGAAAAGAATTTGAGCTAGAGATGGTATATGAAGCTAAAAATATAACTACTGAATCAGACGTTAAAAATAAGTATTTATCAGCTGATGGAATATTATGTTTATTAAGAAAATCTGAGCCTTATTCGAAAATGCCAATTAGTGGAATGATCGCTTATACAGTTAAGGGTAGCCGTAAAAAGTGGGCGGAAAAAATTATTAACAATATTGATTCAACATTCAAAACTAAAAAACTTTCTAAATCCTTATCTCACAAAAATAAGCAGGTAAAATCTACATTACTATCTATATTCGAAGAAGACAATAGTATTGTAGAAAAAACCGTAATACATTTAATTTTTAAATTTAAATACGCCTAATTTAATTATTTAATATTTTCATTTGTTGATATTGAAGGTCGATTGTATGACAAATAAAACTGAGTTACAAAAGCGTATGGTTTCACCAGAATTAGATAAAATTCTTGGTGTTAAATTTAATGTGTTAGATGATGGTTTTATCCGAGTAGTTGATTACATGGGCTCAGATGCGTCAATAGTGCAAGCTGCAAGAGTTTCTTATGGTGCTGGTACAAAACAGGTTCATGAGGATCGAGGTTTAATTAGATATTTAATGCGGCACCACCATACAACACCATTTGAAATGTGTGAAATTAAACTTCATATGCGCGTACCTATGGACTGCTGGCGACAATGGATTAGACATCGGACTGCTAGCATAAATGAATATTCAACAAGATATTCTGAAGCGATAGACTTAACTCAAAAAACACCCGCTGATGCATGGCGTAAACAGGCCGATGGAAATCGTCAAGGTAGTAAAGATTATATAGATTCCGATATGGGAGTCTTTTTAACTACAAAAGAAACTGAGTTCCAAGATTCAGCTAGACAAATTTATAAAGAACGTTTACATAAAGGAGTCTCACGAGAACAAGCAAGAAAAGATTTACCTCTTTCAACGTATACGGAGGCATATTGGAAAATTGATTTGCATAATTTATTGCATTTTTTGTTGCTAAGGATGGACCTACATGCTCAAGATGAAATTCGTAGTTATGCAAATGTAATTGGGAACGAAATAGTGAGTAAATGGTGCCCAATAATTTGGGAAGCATTTAATGACTATAAGATTAATGCTTTATATTTAACGAAAATAGATCAAGATATTATCAAAGAAATTACAAGCGGTAATATTAAAGAAGCAAATATAATTGCCGATAAGCACGGCTGGCTTCTACGAGATGAAAATGGTTTGAAATATGTTCGAGAAAGGGATGAGTTTGAAGTGAAACTTAAAACTGTTGGTCTACCGATACCATGGGCTGAAACCATTAAATAAGATAATCGATTAAAAATTTATAGTATTCACTAACTCTCTTATTAATCTTAAAGCAGTTAGTTATCGAGAAAACAATGAAAATTGATTACAACTTAATGCCGGGAACATTAGTTTCTAATGATATTTTAGATAAATGTTCTGAGCTATATTCTAACCATTACGGCTTTTGGAGTAAAACTTCACCCCATCATCCTAGTTTACGTGTAAAGCTTTCTGCTGGAAGGATTCAAGAGTGGCTATCAAAGGATAATGCGAGTATTTATTACGCAGAAGATGATAAGAAACTAATTGGTTATGCAATTGCTATACAACTAAAAGTTAAAAATTATGGTGAGATATCTTGGGTAACTCAACTCGTTGTTCATGAGGAATACAGACAACAAGGTATTGCAAAAACACTTTTGTATTCTATCTGGGGATTATCCAATCATTTTGCATGGGGAATACTAAGTGCAAATCCATATGCAATTAGAGCATTAGAAAAAGCAACACGTAGACGTTGTATTCCCCAGAGGATTAAAAAAAATAAAAAGAAGCTTCTTAATGTTGCAAAAGAATATCTTCCATTTATTAATGAAAATACATATCTAGAAGTTACAGATTTTAAGTCATTGATAAATACGAACTTTCATATTGATCATAGTCAGACAAATGAAATGATAAGACTTGCCACAAAAGTTGGCACACCATGGTTACTTGGTGATATTGAAGATGGTTATGAGTGGTTTGCTTTTACATTCCATGACCAGAATCAGCTAGAGTTATCAGCCGATGAAATTGAAGATATGATTAATTCATCTGAGAAGGTTACTCAGCTAGCTTATTCACGTATGCTTTTGGATAATGATCATCAGTGGCTAAAGCACACTGATGATGAAGTTAGTTTTATCATTGAGCAATGTGGGTTATCTAAAAATAATTCAATTTTAGATATTGGATGTGGTATGGGTAGGCATTCAATTTCTTTAGCTGAGAAAGGGCACACAGTTATTGGCGTAGACAATGTGCAAGATCTTATTGAAAAAGGTACACAACAAGCTAATGCTAAATCACTAAATAATGTGTCATTTATTGAGGACGATTGTAGGGCAGTTAATTTAGACAAAGAATTTGATTTAGTAATATGCCTATACGATGTCATTGGTTCATATGTAACTGATATGGATAATCAGGGTATTTTAAAATCAATCGAGCAACATTTGAAATATGGTGGTTTTGCGCTTATATCGGTTATGAATTACGAATTTACTCAGAATATAGCAAAACACACATTTTCATTTTCAGAAGAACCTAATAGATTACTACAGTTGAATGCTGCAACGATAATGGAAAAAACAGGAGATATTTTTAACCCGGATTACTTTTTATTAGATAAAAAAACACATGTTGTATACAGAAAGGAGCAATTCAGTAAGGGCGAGGATCAAATTCCAACAGAACTTATAGTAAGAGATCGCCGTTTTACTAAAGTAGAAATTGAAACTATGTGTATGAAAGCAGGGCTTAAAGTAGAATGGTCAAGGTATGTTGGAGCTGGAAGATGGAGTGATGATTTAGAGGATCATGATAGTAGAGCAAAAGAAATTTTAGTTTTATGCAGTAAAAATTAGAGGTGTACATTAATATTTTTTTGAATAGGATGCTCCATTAAAAATATTTACCTAGAGCAAGCGATAAAAAACATTATCGCATTAGGCATTTTTTCTGCCAAATATCAAATGATGCTCTAACCTATTAAGTTATATTGATAAATATGATTCCAAGTAGCCTCATTCAGTTTATAATTACTTTAGGGATTATGATCCTTCTACTGGGCGGTATGTGCAGTCTGATCCGATTGGGTTAAGTGGCGGATTGAATACGTATGGGTATGTTGGGGGGAATCCGCTTAGTTGGGTTGATCCATTGGGGTTATTTATGATGTGTGATCAAATTAGAGATCCAAATAATACTTCAACAAAAATGTCTTGCACGGATCATTCAGATAACACTACTGTTGAGTATGATTTAACGGAACCAGCAAACAATGGTAAACCGAATGATCCTTATGGCCCCAATGGGCTGTTAGGGCCCGGAGAGTATGATCTTATACCACGCCCTAGCAATGGGAACTTAATTAAAAAAGGACGTCCTGTATATACTACTCCAGGAAATTCGCCAGGTAATGTGACTGCTCCAAATGGTCAGAATAGAACATGGATTGGACCACATAGTGGGACTAAGTCACTGGGTTGCCCATTATTTTCACCAACGGCGCAAGGCAGAAAAGAAAGAGATGATTTTTACCGTAGATTTGATAACAATGTGAATAGTGGAGGAACAAGAGTTAATGTTTGGTAAAATACTTAAAGGTAAATTTCTCTTATCGTTCTTAATGGTAACTTTATTAATATCAACCTCATATGCTAGTGATGATAAAGGTGATATTGAATCTAAAGTAGATGCTGTTTTGAATTTTTGGGGCTTTTCTCAAGATGAGTATCAAGCTGCTATTAAATTGAATAAGTATGAAGCGTATAAGCTTAAAAAATTACGTGCAGATAAAAATAGTAGCCGAAAAAAAAATTCCATTGATTTATTGTTAACGGTAAATTGTATTGACTATGATGAGAAAGAGAAATATATATTTCTTTATCAGTATTTATGTGAGAAAGGAACTTTTGATGATTTTTCATCATCAGCGATTTCATCAATTGATGGTTTGTATCAACTGATATTTGTTAAGGACAAAGATTTAAAGCGTACAATAGAATTCGTTAAAAGGTACTACTCGTTTTGGTTGAAAGAGGATGATGAGTATGGTCAGAAATTCGGTTTACCAACTGATAGCAAAGAATATTTATTAGAAATAATAAATCATCTAGAAATAAAATTGAATAAGAAGGGAAATTAAACGTTGGGTTAATTAATCACGTCATTGAAAAACGCATCAGGGTTTTTTCCATTTGATAATTTACAAGGACGTAAACACTTAATAATTAAACCAAACTACGATCCCAAGTAGAAAGCTTTAGTTTATAATTACTTTAGAGATTATGATCCTTCTACTGGTAGATACGTTCAATCTGATCCCATTGGGCTTGAAGGTGGGTTGAATACTTACGCTTACGTTAGTGATAATCCATTAAGTTATATTGATCCATTTGGATTGTGTGAAAAGAATGATAAAGATTGCTTTCGAAAGTGTATTAAAAGAAATTATGGTGATTTGTACGATCTCGCATGGGCTTTTAGTCCATTTAGTTTAGCATCCTTTGCTACAGGTGAGGTTTTTGAACAAGTAGAGAAAAAAGCTAAAGCTGAAGCTAACCGAAAACAATGGTCTGAATCTCGACGTGAATATAAATTAGGAAAAAGAATAGCACGAACCTTGGCTGCGGCACGTGTGATTTCTGCTGCAACTGCAGTAGCGGGTGCAGCTGGAACAGGGTTTGTAATTGGAGCATGGTCTTATTGTAAATTTAAATGCAGGTAATTATGAAAAAAATACTTAGACTTTTATCATTGTTGTTATCATCTTCTACTTTGGGTATTGTTGTATACTCAATTTTATTTGAAAATACATCTGATAAATTAGCATGGTATCAGCTAGTTACGTTTGTGATAATTGGGTTGTATTTTTTGAATTATGCGATAACTGGAAATAACACGTTTGTAGAAAGTTTTTGGAAAAAAAGATGACAGATTTATTTTAAACAGCATCAGAAAAATTTTATCTCATACAACTTATAAGGATGTAACAGCCTAGTTTATAAACCAAACTACGATCTCAAGTAGCCTCGTTCTGTTTATAATTACTACCGTGATTATGATCCTTCGACAGGTAGATACGTTCAAAGTGATCCTATAGGTTTAATGGGGGGATTGAATACCTATGCCTATGTATGGGGAAATCCTTTGAGTTGGATTGATCCTTTTGGTCAAAGCCCTGCTGATGTTGAAAGAATAAAGGATACATTTCGTCAAAGTGTAGATGAAATGACTGACAACGGGATTCGTCATGAAAATCCATATTGGAATAATTTTAGTAGCTCAATGAATGACCTTTTTGGTGATAATGCTGGCTCACCATATTTGGGCTGCGGAGAACAAACTGAATATGTTAACAGTGATTTAGAAAATATTAAGTTTGATGACAAATGGACTTTTAGAATCATCCCTGATGGTCTTTTTCATCAAAGAGGTGAAGCAACTTCGAGTAATCCAAATGATCCAACTGTTACTTATGATCCGTGGAATGATAGAATTGGAACAAATTAACATGAAAATCAAGAAATTTTTCGAGTATAACTTTACTTTGATTTGTAAACGAAAGCTACGTATTGGATTATGGGTTTTATTTATTTCACTGTGTGGATGGGTGATTGCATCTAAAAGTTCATATTGGTACCCATCACATTTATATATCGGAATATTCGGTGGAGCTTTAATTGGATTTTTAATTGGCTGGTTGATTTCTGTACGAGTAGAAAAGAAAGAGAGCAAAGGTAAATG
>CAYYLL010000062.1:0-10195 GCA_964472525.1 uncultured Thioalkalispiraceae bacterium
GCAAAAGTGCCCGTCTAAAAAAAGAAATAAAAAAACGGGAGCCGAAGCTCCCGTTCTTAATACTACAAACTACTAATATTTTACCCTTAGAAGCTTACACGCAAACCAACACTTAGTGCTGTCAAGTCGTTACTTCCATTGCCGTCTGAATTACGGTAACCGACGTATGCGCGAGTCTTTTTGCTGAAGTTATGAACCATACCAACTGCAAGGTAATCAACATCACTAGCGGTACCGTCTGCAGCTGTTTGACCTATTTGAGCTACAAATACATTTTTGCCCATTTTCATTTGGTAACCAACGAACATGATATTAGTGTTTGCTGTATCGTTTACTGTTTCATATTGAACTGAAATTTTGTGAGCGCCCATTTTAACTTGACCACCAACTTTAGTTACGTCATTTTTAGTATTGCTATCGTCAGAGTTTGCTGATGCAAATACTTCGTAGCTTCTCCCACTGTATTTGACAGCCCAAGACACATCACCATTGTTACCTGGGCTTGCAGTTGTACCAGCACCTTCGTCAAGGCCAAGAGTTACCCATACAGAAACTGCGCCAAATTTGTTTTTATACGAAGCAGCCGTATTCCAGAAACTGTTTTGACCGAATGCGCCACCTCTCATGCCGCCAGATTTACGAGCTTCCATGTAAGTTGTAACGAAAGGATCGTATTTTACACCACCCGTGTATTTATAAGCTGCTTTGATACGACCAGCTTTGATTTCACCGAAGCCACCTTTTAAGCCAACCCAACTTTCACGAGCGCCATCTGCGATATTGCCGTAAGCATTATCTACTTGCCATTCGAATTTACCGATACCCTTCATGCCACCACCAAGATCTTCAGAAATCTTGAAACCAAGACGGCCACGTTTGTTATCCGATACTTTTAAAGCAGTTTGACCAGACGCTGTGCCAGTACGGCTGCCGCCAGTGTTATTTTCGTTGTAGCCAGAGTTGTCAACGCTTGCAATTTCAACTTGTAAAGCACCATATACTTTAACACCGGCTTGAGCAGCCATTGGCACTGAAAAAGCAGCCGCAACAGCAAGTGCAATAATTTTATTGTTCATAATGAACTCCTAAAAAGAGATTTATTTAATTTATAGTTTTCTGAGTTAGGTTAGGTAAACTCAGGTGACTTTATAAACAACTTGTACCGTGTACGCAACATTTATTTCAGCTTATTCGCAAATAGACCCTTTTTGTTGCGAATTAGATACAAAAAGCCTCTAAGCCATTGAATATCAAGACCAACATTAATAGATTAGCAAATTCGAAATCAATGATTTAGCTTTTGTTTTGCCACTTTAGGCTCAACTTTGTTGAATTTTTGCAACACAGTTCATGTTTTAAAAAGACCTGATCTTTGTAAATGGCTCGACTCACATCTTGGCTACCATTAATATTGTACATACACTGTAATTAACCTGAACTCGGGATAAGGAAACCTACATTGGTAAACTGTCAATCCCCTCTTTTTATTTATGAAGCCTGGATGTAGTGCAGCGAAATCCGGGAGTATTAATGCATTATTTCCCGGTGCAGGCATTAAATTAAAATATTAGTGAACGAGGATATTAATACGAAACTATTCTTTAAATTTGTTTAACTTATTCATAAAAAATTTTACATTCCATAACGTTAAGCTCTTTTGTTCAATGTTGTTTAAAAACCGTTTTACATCAAGTGCCGCCGCTTCCCATTTTATTGTGGCAATTTTATCAGCCAGTATATTGATTAACCAATTTCTATCCACTTGAATATTTTTACCTTTCCATCGGCCATACTGCTGAATAGCATTGCTTAAAAGCAGCCAGTTTGGTTGTACGTTTTGAGTGACATACCAACTAAAATCATACCAGTCACGCCCTTTAAGATACGGACGACACACTTCAAAATCCACCGGAAAACCAAGATAACTAAAATCAAAGCTAGAACCTGCGGGTGGATTTGTATCAATCTCTAATTTTATTTTTAGCTTCTGATTATTGTTATTCCCGATAAAGCTTAAATTAAGTTGATTTGCAATTGAATTGTCTTTAATTAGTGCTGATTGAATGCTTCTATCCATTCTGGCTTTATCTAAAGCTTTAGGGGCAATCCCAAATTCATGGCATACCTTGTATTAACTTGTTTAAATACGGTTGCCATTTAAAGTGAGGGGCAGGTTTAAGCAAAATAAAATCAATATCTTCTGAAAAACGTGTCAGACCATGCAATACCCGTAAACTTGTACCACCTTGAAATGCTGCCACTTCAAAAAAGTCTGCTTGCCATAAAGCAAACAAAATAATTTCCTGTACAATTTCTTTAAGTGCATTTTCTTCTTCGAGCAGATACAGGTTAATTAAATTTTGATACGAGATACCCACTTCCTCTGACATATTTTTAAAATAGTCGATAGTATCTTCGTCGAGGCGAATTGTGATTTGTTTTTTTATGCTATTGGCATAAGGATTTTTAGATGTGACTAACTTTTGTAGTTGTAAGACACTGTGAACGATAAAAACCATTAAGTGCTCGTAAAATAAAAAAACGGCCACTAAAAAAAGCCCCGTTGAAAACAACGGGGCTTTTTAATAAACGATAAAATAATATTAACGTTTTGAGTATTGTGGGCGTTTACGTGCTTTATGTAAGCCAACTTTTTTACGTTCAACTTCACGCGAGTCGCGGGTAACGTAACCGGCTTTGCGCAGTGATGGACGTAATGTTTCGTCGTACTTCATTAATGCACGGGTAATGCCGTGGCGGATTGCACCAGACTGGCCGGTATTGCCACCACCTGTTACGGTTACATTAATGTCGAAGTTACTTAACATATCGGTTAATTCTAATGGCTGACGTACAATCATGCGCGATGTTTCACGACCAAAGAATTGTTCTAATGAGCGTTTATTAATTGTGATGTTGCCGCTGCCTTTAGTCAAGTAAACGCGAGCAGTTGAGCTTTTACGACGACCAGTGCTGTAATATTGTTCTGCCATTTTATAAATCCGATTAAATTTCTAATGGTTGAGGTTGTTGTGCTGTATGTGCATGTTCTGCACCTGCAAACACTTTTAATTTTGAAAACATTGCGCGACCTAACGGGTTTTTAGGCAACATGCCTTTTACCGCTTTTTCAATAATAAGCTCGGGGGCTTTTTCGCGTAATTTTTCTAATGTCATTGACTTAAGACCACCTGGGTAACCAGTGTGGTGGTGGTACGTTTTGCCTTTTTCTTTATTACCAGTGACTGCAATTTTGTCTGCATTGATAATAACGATATAGTCGCCTGTGTCCACATGAGGTGTGTATTCGGGCTTGTGTTTACCGCGTAAACGACGCGCCACTTCGGTTGCAAGACGACCCAGAACCTTGTTCTCTGCGTCGATAACAAACCAGTCACGTTTGACTGTTTCAGGTTTTGCACTAAATGTTTTCATAAAGCTTGTATATCCAAAATATTGCGATGCGAAGCGCATTGCTTCTAAAAAAGAGGCGAAATATTACTTAAAATACGCTGTTTATACAAGCGATTTCGAGCCTAATTGGTAATTATTTATATCTTGCAAGGGATTATAGCCCTTTAAGTTGACTCTGTTTGTCAATTTAGCCAAAGTAGGCTTTAAAAGCCCCGACTCGATAAAATACAGGCAAAAAAATAGCGCGGAGAAAGGGGGTTTCCGCGCTTTAAAAATACCACCATTTAAGGAGGATGGAGGAGTCAAAAATCTGTAAATTCAATATCTATATATTAGCAAATTATAATATAATGTCAAGCAATATTAGTATTTTCTTATGTACGAACAACTCAAACTAACTGCTTTAGCTAATCTTCCCAAATCTGAGCCATTATCTCACGTAATAGATTTAGTTTTCCGTGAAAAAAGTGACTTACATCATCTAAATAGTAGAATTTTGGCACTATTGGCTGTTTATTAACCCAAGCCTCAACTGATTCGGGTGGGGTAATTTCATCTTGCTTGCCCTGAATAACGCACCAAGGGATCTGTATACACCCCATCGGCTCGAACTGGAACAAGTCAACCGGAGGTGCAACCAGTAGTAAACGCTCAGCATTGATTTTAGTAAAGGCCTGATAAGCAACAAAACTACCAAATGAAAAGCCTGCTAGCCATAGAGGTCGGTTGGGGAACTGCTTAACCGCCCACTGAGCCACCGCAATACAATCCTGCTGTTCACCTAAGCCATGCTCAAAATGCCCAACAGATTGCCCCACACCCCGAAAATTAAACCGTATGGCGAGCATCCCCAATTCCAGACACGATTTTGCCAGTGTATGCACGACTTTGTTTTGCATTGTGCCCCCATACAAAGGGTGCGGGTGGCAAATAATGGCGACAGGTGCGCTGCCTGATAATGTTTCGGGAGCTTCTAGCAGTATTTCAAGTTGACCGGCGGGGCCATTGATGAATGAAACAGCCATGCCTTATATTTTTAACCGTTCAACAACCTTGCCCTGCTGAAGATGCTGTTCGATAATTTCGTCAATGTCTTCGGTGTCTAGATAGGTGTACCAGATTTCTTCGGGGTAAACGACTAACACCGGGCCTTCATCACACCGCCCCAGACAACCGGCCATATTAATACGTACTTTGCCTTCACCCGATAAACCCAGAGCCTTAAGCCGTTTTTTTGCATAGTCGCGTAGTGTTTGTGCGCCTAATTTTGCGCAACAACTTTCGCCTTCGTCGCGTTGATTAATACAAAAAAATAAATGTCGTTGATAGTAACTCATATCAAAAGTGTCTCTGCTAATTGCTTTATTGTTTTCAGGGCTTCATTATATCACTCCTATTTATATAAACACGCTAAAAACATCGGGATTACTTTTGCAACTCAAACAATACATTAACCAGCTTGCCGACCAATGCGTTAAATGCGGTATGTGCCTGCCGAGTTGCCCAACCTACCAACTTAACAACAATGAAAATGAATCACCACGTGGGCGAATTGCTTTAATGCAGGGAATAGTACAAGGTGATCTGCCCTTATCATCTAATGTTATTCAACACCTTGACCATTGTCTCGGGTGTTTGAGTTGTGAAAATATCTGCCCATCGACGGTACAGTACGAGACACTGATTGATGCTATTCGTGAATACACCGTTTTAAAAAAACCGCGTCCTTTTCAAGCAAACTTGATTTCACTTTTGATTAAACCAGTCGTGCAAAATAGTGTTTTCCCACTACTGCGTTTTTACCAGCTTAGTGGTATTCAAAAACTGCTGCGACTTTCCGGCTTGTTAAAAATAATAAGGTTAAACAAACTGGAACAACTGCTCCCTGAACTCAACCCGCAATTAAAATTAAAAGCGCATTATTCTGCTAAACAAAATTCATTGGGCAGCGTTGCATTGTTTACCGGTTGCATGGGTAAATTGTTTGAACAAAAAACCCTGCTCGCTAGTATTAAAGTTTTAACCCAACTGGGTTATGATGTTGATATCCCTCCGCAAGTTTGTTGTGGTGCATTACACCAACATAGTGGTTTTCGCTTGCAAGCCGATACATTAGCTAAAACCAATCAAAAATTTTTATTGAACGATTCTGATTCTTATCAAGCCATTTTATTTACCGCCAGTGGTTGTGGCACGCAATTAAAGTCTTCACTCAAGCAAGCTAATATAAAAGTAACGAGCATAATGGACTTTATTCAACAGCACACAAACAAGCACCCTGTTTTTTTTAATCCGGTTGAACAGAGTATTGCCATTCATCAACCTTGCAGCTTAAAAAACACACTTAAACAAGCCGATGCGGTTATCACATTGTTAAACAAAATACCGATGTTAAAAATAACCGAACTGCAATCACAGTGTTGCGGAGCAGCGGGTAAAAACATGATCAGTCAGGCCGATTTGGCTGCCCGGATCCGCCAACCCCTGTTAACCCAAATAACAGATTCAATCGACACCGTTGTTAGCAGTAATATTGGCTGTGCATTACATATAGGTGCGGGGCTTCAACATAAAATACCGGTGGTTCATCCGATTGAATTAATCGCTAAAAGTTTACAGTAAAGCAAACAAATGATTGCTTGCGCCTATCCTGCCTGTTCAGCTATTATTTCCTTATGTCCGATACAAATAAAAACCTGCGCCATTACAGCCCCATCGATTTACTGATGATGCAAGTCGATAATGGT
The DNA here is from genome assembly GCA_964472525.1 of uncultured Thioalkalispiraceae bacterium. Taxonomy (GTDB): domain Bacteria; phylum Pseudomonadota; class Gammaproteobacteria; order UBA6429; family Thiohalophilaceae; genus SZUA-37. The sequence continues at coordinate 6,162 of CAYYLL010000062.1, forward strand.
TTACGTACCATGTTTGGTAAACCACTGGTAACTGAACGCCCCGATCCTCAGGATAATGTAACCACAGAAGTAAAACAGGAACTTGCAGCAACAGAAAAAACATTTTCTGCGCGACTCATGCGAATTAATCATGCCGGTGAAGTGGCAGCACAAGGTTTATACCAAGGGCAGGCTCTCACCGCAAAATTGCCAGACGTACGCGACAAAATGCAACGTGCTGCCGCAGAAGAAAATGATCACCTTGCTTGGTGTGAACGTCGGATTAAAGAACTTGGTTCTCACACAAGTTACTTCAATCCCGTTTGGTATTTTGGTTCAATATCCATTGGCGCGCTTGCCGGTATTGCGGGGGACAAATGGAGTTTAGGCTTTGTGGCAGAAACGGAACGACAAGTCGTTAAACATTTAAACGAACATTTAAGTACTATTTCAGAAAATGATATTGAATCACGCGCAGTATTGGAACAAATGAAAATTGACGAAGGCCGTCATGCAACGGTGGCATTGGAAGCCGGTGCGACAGAGTTACCCGTTGTGGTTAAATCGTTGATGGCATTAACGTCTAAAGTGATGACGAAGACAGCTTTTTGGTTTTAAATAAAATAAGCCATACTCCCCTCCAATAGCTACAATATCCCTACAAATTTTTAAACCTCGCATTAAAAAATCGAGCCGCAGCCCGATTTTAAAATAAACTAGCATCATGTATTACGCTAACTTAGTTGAAAACATCATAAGTGCCCGTATCGAAAACAAACGGGCATCAAGGTGTTACATTAACTTAATTAAAAACATCATAAGTGCCCGTATCGAAAACAAACGGGCATCAAGGTGTTACATTAACTTAATTAAAAACATCATAAGTGCCCGTATCGAAAACAAACGGGCACTAAACTACCGTGTACCAAATACCACAATCGTTTTACCTTTTACATAAATCAATTCCTGTTCTTCCATGGTTTTTAAAACACGCCCAACCATTTCACGTGAGCAACCGACAATACGGCCAATTTCCTGACGGGTAATACGAATTTGCATTCCATCGGGGTGGGTCATCGCATCCGGTTGTTTGCATAAATCGAGTAAGGTACGCGAAACGCGTCCAGTAACATCCATAAAAGCTAAGTCGTTGACTTTACGGCTGGTATGCCGCAGTCGCGCGGCCATTTGTGAGGTCATCGCAAAAAGTATTTCGGGGTATTCCTGATAAAGCTGACGGAATTTTGTAAAGCTGACTTCGGCTACTTCACAGGCGGTACGACTACGTACCCAAGCACTGCGATCCGGTTCTTCGCCAAACAAAGCCATTTCACCAAAGAAATCACCTTTATTAAGGTATGCCAAAACAATTTCGCGGCCATCTTCGTCTTCAATTAGAACCGAAACGGAACCTTCTACAATATAATACAGTACATCTGACTTATCACCGGCGTAAATAATCACATTCTTCGCCGGATAATGACGGCGATGACTCTGTTCCAGTAACTTATCCATCGAAGGCAATTCTGCCTTATAGTTAACAATTTGTGTCATGCTATTCCCTGTGCTTAACATAGGCTATTTAATCTCTGCTTGTTATAATACTCATTGGCTGATTAAGCAAGCATAGTCTATATTCGAGCAATAAACTGCGAATACGGTCACTACCCGCCCTTTTTGAGCTTTTATTGGCAACTTCCACTTTATTAGTTTGCTAAAGTATTAAAAAGTATAAGGAATTCATTGATATGAAGACAAGAGTTAAATGGGTTGAAGGTGTTACTTTTATGGGGGAAGCCGACAGTGGCCATGCCGTTATTATGGATGGCCCACCCGAACACGGCGGACGTAATCTTGGACCGAGACCGATGGAGATGTTATTACTTGGCCTCGGTGGCTGCACCACCTTTGACGTATTAATGATTCTTAAAAAATCCCGCCAGGCTGTGGATGATTGTGTGGTTGAAATCAGCGCCGAACGCGCTGATGAGGAACCTAAAGTTTTTACTAAAATCCATGTTCATTTTATTGTGACGGGTAAAGCCTTAAAAGAAAAACAAGTTGAGCGTGCGGTGAATTTATCGGCTGAAAAATATTGTTCGGCTTCGATTATGTTGGGTAAGATGGCCGAGATTACCCATGATTTTGAGATTGTTGAAACGACATAATTAATTGGAAACAATTAAGCCTTGTCATAAAACTGTCATTGCGAGCGATAGCGCGGCAATCTTAATTGTACAAGGTATAACAAAACAAGATTGCCGCGCTATCGCTCGCAATGACAGCACAATAGAATAATGAGGATAAACGAAGAAGTGAATACTAATACGAACAATCGACCACCCTCCACCGCAGGCCTACGCCACGTTGCTCTCTACGTTGAAAATTTTGATGCTTGCGAACAGTTTTATGTTGAGTTACTCGGTATGAAAGTAGAATGGCGTCCTGACCCCGATAATGTTTATTTATGTTCAGGCAATGACAACCTTGCACTGCATCGTGCCGAAGTAAAATACCAAAATAAAAAAATGGATGGGCCACAACGACTGGATCATATCGGTTATATTTTAAAACAGCCTGAAGATGTGGACGCATGGTTTGAGTTTTTAAATGCTCATCATATAAAAATGCATTCCCAACCTAAAACCCATCGTGATGGAGCACGTAGTTTTTACTGTGCCGACCCAGATGGTAATGTGGTGCAAATGATTTTTCATCCACCTATTTCAAATACTTAAACTTATGTCATCGAACAAGCTAGATACTGAATTTGATCAGCAGCATATCTGGCATCCATATACTTCGTTACCTGCTAACTTTGCTTCCTATCCTGTTGCCTCAGCACAAGGGGTAAGAATAAAACTGGAAGATGGTAACGAACTGATTGATGGTATGGCTTCTTGGTGGTGTGCGATTCATGGTTATAATCACCCACTTCTTAATCAGGCTATAAAAGATCAAACAGATAAAATGGCTCATGTGATGTTTGGTGGCTTAACTCATCAACCCGCTATTGAGTTGGCTAAAAAACTTATTTCAATTACACCCGACCCTTTGCAAAATATTTTTTTTGCTGACTCCGGCTCCGTTTCTGTGGAAGTTGCAATTAAGCTTGCTTTACAGTACTGGCAAGCTAAAGGTCAGCCAAACAAAAATAAACTGTTGAGCCTCAAACACGGTTACCACGGTGACACCTTTGGAGCAATGGCTGTTTGTGATCCTATTAATGGTATGCACTCTATTTTTAAAAACACGCTCGCACAACATTATTTTGTTGATGCACCGTACTGTGGTGATAAATATCACGAGCAGGATATACAAAAACTTAAAACACAACTCGAACAACAGCATAAAAATATTGCCGCTATTATTCTGGAACCCATTGTTCAGGGTGCAGGGGGGATGCGTATATACCATGCAGAATATTTAAAACAAGTACGTAGACTGTGTAATGAATATCACGTTTTATTAATAGCCGATGAAATTGCAACTGGCTTTGGACGAACAGGTACCCTATTTGCTTGTGAACAAGCGGGGATGAGCCCTGATATTATGTGTGTGGGGAAAGCCTTAACTGGCGGCACTCTCAGCCTTGCAGCAACTTTAATGACGAATAAAATTAGTCATGTTATTTCAAATGGAGAACCGGGTGTATTGATGCACGGCCCAACCTTTATGGCTAACCCATTAGCCTGCGCCGTTGCCAATGCCAGTGTTGAGCTTTTATTAAATTCGGACTGGCAAGAAAATGTTTTACGTATTGAAGCTTTATTAAAAAGAGAACTCGCCGAATGTGCTAAGTTAAAGCAAGTTAAAGATGTTCGCGTTAAGGGAGCAATTGGGATAATCGAAACTCACCAACCTGTTGATCAGATATGGATGACGCAGGAATTTGTTAAGCGTGGTGTATGGGTTCGGCCATTTAGTAATCTAGTTTATATTATGCCGGCTTATGTTATAAGTGATGCAGACTTAATTAAAGTGACAACGGCGATGAAAGAGGTTGTTGCAAGGTCATAGGGATAATTATCAATTAACCCATTAACCCATTAACC
>CAYYLL010000063.1:0-10041 GCA_964472525.1 uncultured Thioalkalispiraceae bacterium
GAGATATTGGCTGCCACAGCATTCATGCTCATAGATATAGCAAGAAATAAACCAGTCCGTCAGCGGCATGAGCTGAAAGAGTGCATTCTAATATAGAGATATAACTTGTTTTATTTCAATAAGTTAAAATAGTTCTTTAAATAAAACTAGAAATATAATGAAACAATCGTCTTATTGTAGCGCAATAATAGTGCGGCTGCACAATTTTAGTGCGTTTTAATGGTTATTTAGTGTGAACCGAGACACGCTGCAAGTGAAAAGTGACCGCATTGGACTGAATAAGCACTTTGCCTGCTTTGCTGACGATAAATGCCTGTAATTTATGAGTACCGCGAGAAATATTGATAAAGGTGAAACTTTGGCGAGTACCGACAAGAGTCAGTTTTTTATCATCATTTAGCACGACTTTAATAGAGTCACCGGGTTTTAAGGCCGGCTCTACTTTGACAGTGGTTGTTACTTGGCCGCCATTCCCTCGAACGATGCTGTCATTAGTCGGAGAAGTGATGCTGAGTTTACGATAGCCAGTCACAATTTTTTGCTTTGCCTTTTCTTTAACTGCGACGGGAAAGGATTCGTGCTTATAGGTGTTCATGGGGGGAACATAGACCGGTTTGGCATTTTTACTAGGCAGATCACTAAATTCAACAACACCATTATTATTGTATTTTTTATAGACTGTTTTTTCATCGGCCTGTGCAGCATAATTAAAGGCAACTAAAAATATAATAAGAGCACAAGTATTTTTAAGCATAGCGATATTATTAAACATAGTGAAATTTTATCAAAGAAAAATGAATGGCGTATGAACAGTGTAGTTCTTTTTTATAAAAGATACTACGCCATTTATAGTTAAGGTTATTAAGTCTGGGGTATAGCGTTTAATATTTTAAGGCGTTGATTCGAATAATTAATGATACGTGTATTGAGTGTGCCGGTTTGGCGTGCTTTTTCGTAGGCATCGAGTGCTTCTTTATTTTTATGAAGTGCTTCAAGTGAAATTCCCATGCCAACCCACCATATTCCTGCGCGTGGGTTAATCTTTAATAATTTAAGATATGTATTTGCTGCAGCAGTGTGATTATTTTGGCGTTGATAACTTGCTGCGAGCAAGGCATAGAAATTTGGATCGGCTGTCATCGCAGGTTTATGGTTTAACAGTGTTTTTACTGCTTTATCTATCTGATTATTATCTAATAAAAGACGTGCATACAATTTTGTAAAATTAGAATAATGGGGTAAGAGCAACAGGCCTTTACGTAACAAGGTTTCGGCTTCAATTTTACGCCCAGTTTTAAGATATAGGCCAATGAGCATTTCGCGCGCTTTAATATGTTTTAGATTATATTCAAGGGCAAGCAATAACTTTGCTTCAGCAGAATAAATTTTATTCTGTTGTAATAATTGATAACCCTTTTGGTACGCCAATTCGGCTTGCTGTGCGCCGCTCAGTTCACGCTGTTGTTTTTTAACAGCGGTTATGTCGTTATTGGCGGGCTCTAAAGTTGTTAGATTTTCAGTATCTTTCTTTATTATTTGTGTATTGGTATTTCTGGTTGGTACTGATAGCACGGGTGTTGCTAATGCTAGCCGTGCTTTGTTTCTGGAATAATCAATTTTTTCGGGATGAATAATTTTAGGGTGTACTACTTTTTTCTTAACTTTAACGATAGCAGTGGTGAGGGTTGCTTGCTGGCTAACAACCTTACTTTGTTGTTGGTATAATAAATAGCTGTAGTAACTAATAATACTTAATAAAATTAATACGAAAAAATAAAATCCTACCTTAAAAATAGAAATTGATTTTTTATTTGCTAGCGTATTAAAAGGAGCTGATAATATTGTCGTTGAATTAGAGTTGATACCATTTTCAAGATCGACTGCCTGACGCCGATCTAAATCGCTTAGCATTTGGTTAATTAAACTCATAATCTAATGAACAATATAATAAGTGGCAAAGGATGCCATGGTTGCAAATAATGCTGAACTTGCGCTCAACCACCAAAAATATTTTTTCCAGTTATTTTGTGACAGGTTTGCAATTTGTATATCGTGGGTATCTTTAATGGCAAGTAGTGCATGTGTACGGGATATATAACGTTGCCCCTGACCATAAGCTGCCATTAATGATTTATGGCATAAGATATTAACCAGCCTCGGAATACCACGGCTAACTTTATAAATAGATTCTAATGCTTCTGGACTGAATAATTGTATATCGATAAAACCAGCAATTCGTACACGGTGCATAATATAGGCATCCATTCCATTTTTATCTAACGGCTCCAGTTGATATGAAAAGGTGATACGTTGTTTAAGTTGTCTGACAGCCGGATCATTAATACTTGTATCGAGTTCAGGTTGACCAAACAATGCGACTTGAATCAATTTTTGTTTTTCTGTTTCGAGATTGGTAATTAAGCGCAATGCTTCAAGGGTTTCCTTTGGCATCGCCTGCGCTTCGTCAATGCATAAAACAACATGTTGTCCTTGTTTTGCAAGTTCGGTGAGGCGTTCTGTAATATTATTGAGCAGGCGGTGCGTGTAGCGGGTAATAGCTAGCCCCAGTTCTTCAGCAAGAGCAACCTGTAAGCCATGGGGTGAAAGTTGTGGATTAGAAATATAGATGGCGGTAAAATTTTTACCAATGGTATTCAGTAATTTTCGGCAGAGTAAGGTTTTCCCTGTACCAACTTCGCCTGTCACCTTAATAAAACCTTCGCCACTACGTAGAGCGACAATGAGCGTGTTTAGTGCGTTAGCATAATGCCCATAGGCAAAGAAATATTCTGTATCCGGTGATAAAGAAAAGGGTGGTTCTTTTAATCTAAAAAAACGGTGATACATTTGGTTTCTCGCTTGCTCGGTTAGGCTGCATCAGTTGCTTAATACAAATTTCCAATACGAGACTGAATTTGTTTTAACTTGCTTGACCACTGTGTATCGTCTTTAACAATGACCGGACGAAGTAAAATAACTAGCTCACTTTTTTTATAGGCTTTACGTTGGTGTTTGAATAAGCCGCCAATAATAGGTATATCGCCTAGGACTGGCACACTAGCATCTTCATTTTTAGTTGTATTTTGCATTAGGCCTCCAATAATAACGACTTGGCCATCATGTGCGCGGATAATCGTATCAGATTCTCTAATGGTGCTGAGCGCAAGAGGAACACTTAAGCTTGCGCTAGAATTTAAGCCAATTTGTTTAACGCGCTCGATAACTTTACTCACCGTCGGATGCACATGTAGGGTTATATTACCATCGGAGCTAATTTGCGGGATAACATCAAGTGCAACGCCAGAAAAGAAGGGTGTGAGTTGTACGTTATTTTGTGTTGACGACGTTGACGAGTTTATATTGGTATTACTGGTCACATTCGTAATAAAAAATTCATCTTGGCCTACTTTTATAACTGCTTTTTGATTATTGATGGTAGAAACTTGCGGGCTAGATAATACTTGAACATCACCTTGAGTTTTAAGCAGTTCAATAAAGCTAGTAAAGCTGTTTCCAAGTTGTAAGGCTAGTGAGAATACGCCACCAAAGGCAGAAGTTGTGGTGCCATTAACAGCTGAATAGTTGTTAGGTGCAAGTGTGCCAGTATTGCCGCTAATAATACTGGTAGAAGCAGAGCTGCCAAGGATAGAGCCTCCACCGGTTTGGCCGAGTAGAATTGAAGTGTTTCCGTTAGCAGATTTACCAAAAGCCGACCAGTTAATACCAGACTGGAAGTTATCGCTTAATTCAACTTCAATTATTTTTGCTTCAATGATTACCTGACGTTGAATAATTTGTTGTGTTGTCTTAATAAATTTTTCGATAGTGCGTAGTTCAGAAGGCATGGCGCGAACCACAATAACACCGGAGTGTTTGTTGACAACGACCTTCCTGCCATTTTTTTCTCCAACAATTGATGCAATGGATTGTCGCAGGTTTTTCCAGAAATCTGACGAGCTTTTGGTTGACACATTCGAACCGGAGGTCATTCTGGAGCTAACATTTTGCCCTTGCTGTTGTTGGTTGCTTGAAATATTAGAGTTGTATGAAGACCCTGCTTGATTAGTTGATTCAGTGACTTGACCTGAACTAACTCGCATTCGAGAATTACCATCGCGGATAACATCTAAGTAGTTAATTTTAAAAATACGGGTACGCATACTGTTTGGGTAGATACGGAACCCAGTTGGACTTTTTTCATAATCATAACCAAATACGTCGCGCACTGTATTGAGCACTTCAACGATAGTTAAGTTTTTCAAGTCCAGACTAATACTGCCACGAACTTTGGGATGGACAACCATATTGTAGGGGGTACCTTGAACCAGCCCCATAAAAAATGTGCGTGCGGCAACGTGATTCACTTTTACATCAAAGCGTGGCTCGGTATCAATACCCGTTTTACCGGGAACATCGATATTAATCGGTGGCAGCAAGGCATCACTAATGCCTTTTTGTTTTTCAACTGTGGTAGGTTGTGAGCCTTTCAGGGCAAGCTCAATTTCAGCTAATGTATCTGTTTTAGGCTTACGAACATCGTTGGCACAAGCACTGATAAAAAGTGATATACAGAGAATACCTAGCTTGAATAAACGTGGTGTTGTAATAAAAAATGTAGCCATTATCGAATAGCCTTACCTTTAATATAGGGTCGTTCTATTTATCGGCTGTTATTGAAAAATCCTTAATTTTATTCGTTAACATTTTGATACGAAAGCGTTTTTGCTTGGTCGCCAACACGACTTCATTGGGATGAATGGAAATGATTTTTGCATTTTGAATACGTTGCCCAACAACGACTATTTGGCCATTAATAACGGCATGGCGGCGATGATTGGCAATCAGTGTTGAGGATAGCGTCCAACGTTGGGCGTGTGTTCGGGGTTTACTTGGGCTAAAAATTTTGGTTCCCGGTGGACGAGTGGGATCGCTTAGTTCTAACTTTGCTGCAAACCCTGTGGTATGAACAAGTATAAAAACAAGTGCAGTAAAAGGTATTTTTGTGAGTGAGTGCTTACACACCTATCCAGCCCTCTTTTAAACTTAAGGTATGTACTCGGATAATAATACGAGATTGGGGGTAGCGGATAACGTCAAAAAGGATGGCATCCCAGTAAAAATTCCAAGGCAGTTGTTGCAATTGTTTTAAATAACTCAAGGTTTCAAGATAAGAACCCTTAAATTCCATTTCAATACCGTGCTTGTAAACCCCAATTTCAGTCTGGGCCAAATCGGGCTTGGGCATCAGAGTTGTAGCAGGTGTTTCTTTTTTAGTGTCTGCCGTGACAATTGGAATAATAAGTGGTTTAGCGGGCAGGCTTTGAATTCGGACAAAACGTAGCTGAGTCTGTTGGGTTAGTATTTGTTCAAGTACTTTAGCCATTTGGGTCGGTTTGATAAGACCATCCATTTTTAAATGCAGTTGTTTGTCGAGCTTGTTGATATGTTGTTGCGCCAAGGCAAGCCGCTGTTTAGTTTCACGGTTGGGATCAACCTGTTTTGCAACAAGTAGAATATTGTATTGAGTGTCTGTTGCCTTAATTTGTTGCTTTAGGCTTGCTAATTGTTGGTTGTATTGTTCTTGTGCAAACACCTCTGAATCATGCAGTAAATATAGCCAACCATTAATAATAACAGCGGTAACCAAGCCCGCAATTAATATCCGTTCACGCAAATTACGGCTATTAAAAAATACAGCTAGCTGCCGGTAATATTGTTGTAATAACATCATTGGCTTGATAATCCTGTTGGGGTTTCCGATGTTGCAACATTGATATTATTTAAGGTAAAGCTTAATACCTTATTTTTCTTTTTACGCTGAATAATAAAATGATTAAATTCGGTACCTTTAAAAGCAGCTTCAGATGAGAGTGCTTGTAAATATTGTGGTAGTAACTCAGGTTTTTCTGAATAACCCTGAATATCGACAACCGTTCCTCCTTGTATAAAGTTTAATTTGGTAAGCCAGAGTCCTTTAATGGTTCGTCGGGCTAGGGCTTCAAAGTTGCCGGTAAAACCCATTGTGTTACCCAGTTTCTGGTCTGATAAAATATTCAGTACTGCCTGTTTATTAATTAAATCTTTTTCAAGTCGCGTTAATTTAACTTTAAGGCTTAAATCATTTTTTAGTTTTGGTAAACTGGCTTGAAAAGCTTGTAAGTGTTTTTGTTTGTCAGCAAGTATTTTTTGTGTATTTGTTATTTGTGTTTTTAAAGAAAACACTTGGTAAGTATTAATACCGTGCCATAATCCTAAAAATAAAAGCAGGGCAAGTGAACTTTGTGACAAAAGCTGTAGTGAAAGAACAAGAATCTTCTTGCGTAAGCTTTTATTGTAAAGGTTTATTTGTTGCATAATAAAAGCTGTTATTCAGGACTATCGGCTGTTGGTGTACTAACAGATAAACGAAGTGCAGCGCCAATGGCATTAAAACATCTGGCTTGTGTTTCGAGTTCAATATTAACTTCTGAGGTTATAATCTCATTTAAATCTAGGTTTCGTACACTTATACCGAGGTCTTGTTCGAAATGATTATTTAAGTCAGGAATGCTATTTTCTAGAGGGGATAAAACAAGATTACCAATGGCGGCTTTGCCATAGTGGCTTTCATAATAATCGAGTGAGCGCTGGATTTCTAAAACCATTTTACTGATATTATTTTCAATCTCTGACGACGTTTCTTCAAGACTCAGACCATCTTCTTTAGTGATTTTTTGCGTATCGTCTTCAAGATGGTCGTAGCCAATATCAATAACCCGACTAAGATAGAGTTCACCTTCATGAGTAATCGTTAATAAGCTTTGTGTGGCTTGAATATTTAATAAGGCAACACCGATAAAGTCTTCGGCTAAGAGAGAAGAAATATTACGTTGTGCGAGTTCAGGGATGTCGACATATTGTAAATTAATATTCTTTTCTTCAATAAATTCGATGACCGATTTAACGCTGTCTCGGTGTGCCGCAATAACATAGATCATTGGTATCCGGCCGCGTTGCTGTTGGCCGGGTATTTCAAGTATTTCAATAATGGCTTCTTCAGCAGGGTATTGGAGTTGATCTTTTATTTGCCAACGAACGGCATCGGGTAATTCCTCATTTTCAACGGTGGGACGCTGCATTAAGAGTAGTAAAAAGTGATCGGCACTTAGCACGGTGGTGAAGGGTTGTTTTAACGTTCCAAGCTGTTGCAGTAATTGGTCGAGCGTTGTTTTATGGTCAGACAGTTGAGACTGAAACAGACAGCTTTTTAGAATGGGTTTTTCAGTATCTTCGTAGTTAATGGAGGCAAAGGCAAGGCCCTCGGTATGCTGCACGATGCTACCAAGTTGCGTAGATTGTGATGTATTAAGCCATCTGAACACGGATATAAGCCTTAGCGATAGAGTGTTTTTACCTAGACTTTGTTAGCGGCTAGAGTCCAAATAAACTTTAATAATTTCATGAATTTAGTTATTTTTATGGGGGTAGCTTGAGCTAAACGATGCAGCAAGACGCCGTTTTGTGTAGCGAGTTTTTAGAGTAAATTCAAAGGCTTGTACTAGGCAAGTAAGTGTTTGTTAGATAAAAGCTTTTATAAGCAACCAACGGGTTGGGTAGAGACAATAATATTATCATAGTGAACCCGATTAGGTTTGGATGCGGGTAGTGAGCCTTTATTAAAATGGTTATAACTGTCGAGCATGAATGTATTGGCCATCAGGTTGGTCGAGGTACGCCACTGAAAATTCCCAAAGTTACCATGCTCAATACCGTCTACCCAGAAAAAGGCTTTGCCATTTTTATTATTGGTTCCTGCGGTATTAAGGCGTAAACCAAATTCAACGCAATACCATTGCCCCGGTACGATAATAGGTTTTGGGGTGAGGTCGGACTTAAAATCATTCCCCCAGATCCCCCTCATATTCACAAAATAGGCATAGAAGCTAAATTCGCCACCGCTGCCGATGGTTCCTAATGGCTCGTTGTTTAACACAAAATAGTCATCACCCGTTGGTGGTTTACCGGCTTTGCCCATCATGCCCCAAGGTGGTGTTTGCGAGCCGCCTAAAACTGGGCCATGGCTGCCACCACTGTTGTCGTAGTCTTTTGCATATTGCACGTCGTAGCGTACATAAACTTCATTTTGATTAGTAAAGGTGTAGAGCAGTTTTGAGCTATTTTTGGTTCCATAAGTTCGCAGTTCAACCACGTTATTGCCTTCATTGGCTTTTGCTTGGCCATTAACGAGCTGCACATCGCCGCCATCGCGTATCCAACTACTGCTGATACCCTGCTCAAAATCATCACAAAAAAGTACGCCGGGCGAGGCGCATAGGGTGCTGAATGTTTTTGTATTATTGCCCGAACCGTTATTACTGTTACTGGCTGAGCCAGATGCTGGGGTATTGGATGTGGTCGTTGTGCCACCACCGCAGGCAAACAGTAATAAGCTGCTGCCGAGTAAGAGAGTAATTTGTTGGTTCATAATGATTGCAAATAAGTTATAAAAGTAACAGAAGTGTAGGCTCCCAATTTTTTAAAGCTGTGTCCACGGTCACAAAAACTAACAAATAATCCTTAAATTCAGGTATAAAAAAACGCTGCCTGTGTATAGCAGGGCAGCGTTTTTATGCCCAAAATAAAGGCACTGATTTTGAATAGTGCTTACAAGCTGTAGTACATATCAAATTCAACAGGGTGAGTGGTCATGTTCAAGCGTTCGATTTCTTCATTTTTAAGTTTAATGAAGGCGTCGATCATGTCGTCAGTGAACACGTCACCTTGGGTTAAGAAGTCACGATCTTCATTTAAGCAGCTAAGCGCTTGTTCAAATGAGCTTGCAACCGTTGGGATCGCTGCGGCTTCCTCTGCAGGTAGGTCGTATAAATCTTTATCCATTGCATCACCTGGGTGAATTTTATTCTGGATACCGTCAAGCCCCGCCATCATTAATGCTGAGAAGCAAAGGTATGGGTTTGCCATTGGGTCAGGGAAACGCACTTCGATACGACGTCCTTTTGGATTTGAATCGAAAGGAATACGAATGGATGCTGAACGGTTACGTGCAGAATACGCTAACATAACAGGTGCTTCGAAGCCCGGTACTAAACGTTTGTACGAGTTAGTTGATGAGTTAGTGAAAGCATTGAGTGCGCGAGCATGTTTAATGATGCCGCCAATGTAGAATAAAGCAGTTTCAGATAAGCCACCATAACCGTCACCTGAGAAAAGGTTTTGGCCATCTTTGGCTAATGACTGGTGAACGTGCATACCGCTGCCGTTATCGCCCACTAAAGGCTTAGGCATAAAGGTTGCTGTTTTACCGTAGATGTGCGCCACGTTGTGTACGCAATATTTTAAAGTTTGGTTCCAATCCGCACGTTCTACTAAAGTAGAAAAACGTGTACCAATTTCACATTGGCCAGCCGTGGCTACTTCGTGGTGATGTACTTCAACTGGTACGCCCATTTCTTCCATGGCTAAACACATAGCAGCACGAAGGTCGTTTAATGAATCGACAGGAGGAACCGGGAAGTAACCGCCTTTAACACCAGGACGGTGACCCGTATTGCCGTCTTCAAAGGCTTTGGCTGAGTTCCATTCTGCTTCTTCAGAGTCCACTTTATAGAAAGCGCCTGACATATCCGCGCCCCATTTAACATCGTCAAGTACAAAAAATTCAGGTTCCGGGCCAAAGAATGCAGTATCGGCAATGCCGGTTGATTTAAGATAGGCTTCTGCGCGTTTAGCAACAGAACGTGGGTCACGTTCGTAACCTTCGCCGGTGGCGGGTTCTAAAATGTCACAGGTTAAAATTAAAGTGGGCTCATCTGAGAAAGGATCCATTAATGCAGTGGCCGCATCGGGCATTAAAATCATGTCAGATTCATTAATGCCTTTCCAGCCAGTAATGGATGAGCCGTCAAACATTTTGCCAGTGTTAAACGTATCTGCATCCACTTGATGGTGTGGTACAGAAACGTGCTGTTGTTTGCCGTGTGTATCAGTAAAACGGAAGTCGACGAATTTAACGCCGTTATCTTCCATCATTTTCATAACGTT
>CAYYLL010000064.1:0-9609 GCA_964472525.1 uncultured Thioalkalispiraceae bacterium
TAACACGTACAACGGGTATTCTTGCCACCCTCTTTTTTATTACAAGTTTAACGTTATTTGTTTTAGCCACCGAAGCTAAAACAGCAAGCAGTGTTGTTGATCAGGTAAAATCTGAACAAAAAGTAAAAACAAAATCAGTTAAACCGGCCACCGCACCGGCATCCGATGTTCCTGCTGCAGACGATAAGGCGGTCGACATCAAAGCCAAACCAGTTACAACAAAATCGTCTACTCCAGACGTTCCCGCTGCCGACTAGGTAAGCATTTCTTTAGCCGATGTGGTGAAATTGGTAGACACGCCATCTTGAGGGGGTGGTAGCGTAAGCTGTGCCGGTTCGACTCCGGCCATCGGCACCATTTTAAAGTTCAGTAATTTCCAGTAACGACCTGTATTTATATTTCAAATAATCTCCACATGCGGTCAACAACTGGTGTATGACTATTTTAATACTACCTTCTTCATAGTCTAAAACCAAAAATTCAAGCTTTTAGTAGCACTTGCAAGCGCCGTTATTGATTACATCTACTGTGTGATGAGTATCACATTGTTTATTCATTACTCGCGCTAGTTTTTTTGATATATTTTAAACAAAGGCTAGATAGAGAGTTAAAAGTCAGTACAACAAGCTTATCATGTCGTAGTAAAATAATGTTCCCCATCATTTATGTTTTAACAATCGTTAAACTAGATTAATAATAAAAGGAATTTTAATGTCACTAATTTGGGTTGTTTTAGGAACAATATTTCAAATATTCCTTTTTAATTTTGTAGCTATGGTTGTTGCATTTTCAGCCGGAGGAATTGTAAATGGCCATTCACTCAGTAGAGTACAAATGTTTATTTTAGATTTGTCATTATATCTGTTACCTATATTGTGTGTAGTAAGTGCTGGCATAGTAATTTATCAATACAATATCGGAGGTAGTACTAATTTTTAAGGGATTATTAACTGAGCAATTGGCTAAATTTTAGTCACCTCGTCCCCTTTACTTCAAATATCGTTTAGTTATTAAGTTATCGGTGCCCCGTTAGTTTTCCAGTTTGTTAATTATTTTTTTTCATAAAAACAAGGATTAACTAATAGTTGATCTACAAAATTTTTCACATCATTTGCAATTCCATCATCTTTACCATCATCACGAAAAATTATACTAGGTGTACTAGATTTTGGACGCACAACTAAAAATCGATTATCACCACAATTGAACATTGGAAGATCTCCCTTGAGAAAGCCTTCGGGCGGCGAAAATTCCGAAACATTTTTATATAAATCAACTATACCAAGTGGATGAATAAATAAATTTGCTAGGCCACTATCATTATTATCAGCAAACCACCCGTAACCAATCTTCATGTAAAAATCTTTTAGACTTTGTGGAAACAGAAAACCAAGTTCATCTTCTGCTTTCGAAATATCAACATTCTGAACAGGATAAAACCTTTTACATCCTTCATCTAAACCAATATATTTTTTTAATTCGTCAAAGTTAGACATTTATCACTCACTTAAATTTCTTAATTATTTTACCATATCCACTACCTGAACCATGTATTCCAGCTTGGTGTGCGTTAGGGACTTTCATCTGGTGAAATATTCCACTGTTTATAGGATGCCTTATATTTGGTTTGAATCAAAAGGGGGACGGAGGGATTATTAACTGAGAAACTGGTTAAATTTTAATCCCTCCCCATCCCCCTTTACCCCCCCCTTTTTTACCATTAGAAAAAACTATTTATAATCAAGTTGTTACCGTATTTTATGAGTTAAAGTCATATTTATGGGAAGCAGGTTAATGTCGAAGCCATCGACAATAGACGATAACATGTCGAAATAATCAAAATAAATCAACATATAGGCTTTACATGTCGACACAATCGACATATCCTTATAACGTGTCGAAATAATAGAGAAATTTAAACATGGCTTGGCTTCCTGATAAACCATTCAATGATTTGTCACCATTGCCTCCAGAGGTAAATCTAGACTCTGTCGCTATATTAAAAGCCTGTATTCCTGCGCGCGCCGCCTTGGCAGAACTAAAGCAAGCGGGGCAATTACTGCCTAATCAGGGTTTATTAATCAACTTATTGCCATTATTAGAAGCAAAAGACAGTTCCGAAATCGAAAATATTGTTACGACCACGGATAAATTATTCCAATTCGCGTCTGAAGACAGTCTTGCAGATCCAATGACGAAAGAAGCACTTCGTTACAGAACGGCATTAAATACTGGATATCAAGAATTAGAAGCAAAACCTTTGTGTACTAATACAGCAACTGAAATTTGTAGCATCATAAAAGGTATACAAATAGATGTGCGGAAAGTACCTGGAACCACATTATCAAACCAACACACAGGTGAAGTTATCTATACGCCACCAGAAGGTGAAGAGGTACTGAGAAACTTACTTTCAGATTGGGAGCGTTTTATACACCAAGATGATGGGATCGATCCTTTAATTAAAATGGCTGTTGCTCACTATCAATTTGAAGCTATTCATCCATTTCTTGATGGTAACGGAAGAACAGGGCGCGTATTAAATATTTTGTATTTAATCGATGTTGGTTTGCTGACATTGCCTATTTTGTATCTAAGCCGATTTATCTTGCAGAACAAGCAAGATTACTATCGTCTTCTTAATACAGTAACGAGAACGGGAGAATGGGAAGAATGGGTTTTATACATGCTTAAAGGCGTAGAAGAAACATCAATTTGGACAACTCTAAAAATAGAAGCAGTAAGAAACCTTATTGAACACACTTCAGAATTTATTAGAATAAAGTTACCTAAAATAGTTAGTCATGAATTAATTCAAGTTGTTTTTGAACAACCTTATTGTCGAATTGGTAACTTAGTTGAAAATGGTATTGCCAAAAGACAAACGGCATCAGTTTATTTAAAACAATTATGTGGAATTGGTGTCCTGAGAGAAATTCAAGAAGGAAAAGAAAAATTATTTGTTCATCCAAAATTAATTCAATTAATGACTAATAATAGCCATGAATTTAATTTATATTAAATTTAAGAGATTGTCATTGCGAGCATCAGCACGGCAATCTTAAAAATACATAGTGCATTATGCATGGGTTAACCCATGCTAAGCGTTCTTTATACTATCTTCAGTATTATGAAATATATACAATATTGCTGTAATGAAAATAAAAATAATTTAATGAAGCAGGGTTTGTAAATGAAATTTTTTTTAGTTGGTTTTTTAGTATTGGGGTTTATTCAATTAGCTGTATCAGCAGAAGCTGTCACGCTTTCAACCAGTGGTGGTCGTTCCTTTAATGGGTTATTGCTTGAGGGTAGTTCATCACCAAAGGTTGGTGTGGTGATGTTTCATGGTCGGGGGGCAACGCCTAATTCGGCCGTAGTTCGACAAATGCGCAGGAGCTTAAATAATTCTGGTTACACAACGTTATCTATTGAAAACCCGATTCCTGTGGATGCTAATGGCAATGGTATTCCGACAGACTTTTATGACTATGTGGCGGATATAAGCAGTGGTGGTGCAAATTATGTTTTTCCTGAAGCTTATGCACGCTTGAATGCTTCAATTAATTTGTTACAAGCTCAGGGTGTAGAACAGGTGGTGATAGCGGGGTTTAGTTTGGGTTCACGTCTTGCCAGTGCTTTCGTCGCGAAGGGGCAAGTTGCAGGGAATGCACCCGTTGTTGGGTTAATAGGTATTGGCATGTACGGAACCAGTTTCGGTTCTCTTAATCCTGTTATTTCACTTGGTGATATTACTGTTCCTGTTTTGGATCTCTTTGGTGATAGTGACAGGAATGTGGTTAACACGGCGGCTGCAAGAAAGGCTGCTTATGGTGGACTTGCATCTGATTATACGCAAGTCATTCTGGATTGCCCTGCTTCACTATCGGTTAAAGACTGTCATAAACTTAGAGGGGGTTTAAAAGGTACAGATGACAAACCTTTTGAGGTGGCTGTGAATAACTGGATTAAGAATGTTGCTCCTTTGTCGGTTCCGGAAGCATCTTCAATTTATTTATTTGGTTTAGGGCTCTTCGCATTACTGGGTATTTCAACACGTCGGCTTTAATCTTAGTAAAATTTTTTTAAGCAAAACCTCCGTTAGTTAGGCCGGAGGTTTGTTGTTGATAATATAAACCGTTAAGTTTTAAAACTACTCATTCTTTTTTGCAGTTCGGCTGCTAGTCGTTCGAGTTCCTGACTGGAGGCGGCGGTGTGTTCGGCACCTTCGGCGGCTTGTACCGACAAGGTGCTGATAGAAGTAATATTGTGATTAATATCTTCTGCTACAGAAGACTGTTCGTCTGCTGCGCTTGCGATTTGGGTGTTCATGTCAACTATTTTTGATACCGCTGCGGTGATTAACGTTAAGGCTTCACCAGCTTGCTGTGCTTTATCGACAGTTTGTTGGGTTTTTTCTTCACCTTGTTGCATAGCTTTAACGGCTGACTTGGCACCTTCTTGTAAGCGTTCAATCATAGCCTGAATTTCCTGAGTGGATTCCTGAGTCCGGCTAGCTAGCGTACGAACTTCATCAGCAACAACGGCAAAACCACGGCCTTGTTCACCTGCGCGAGCCGCTTCAATCGCAGCATTGAGTGCTAATAAATTTGTTTGTTCGGCAATACCTTTAATGACATCCAATACGGTACCAATTTGATCGGCATTTTCTTCTACAGTGTGGATAACTTCAGCGGTATTATGAACTTCAGTGGCTAAATCACTAATGGAAGAAATTACTTGTGTGACCACATTCTGGCCGTTAGTTGATTCTGAATCGGCTTGTTGAGCGGCACTGGATGCCTCTGTTGCATGGCGTGCAACTTCTTGTACGGTAGAAGCCATTTGGTTAATAGCGGTGGCGACTTGCTCAATTTTTGATTCCTGCTGGTTAACATTCAATTTTGTATCAACACTAATTTCAGATAGTTGTTGTGCAGAACTGGTCAGTTGTAAACCTGATTCGTTGGCATCATGAATGAGTACCTGGATTTTTTCAACAAATTCATTGAATGCTTTTGCGAGTTGTGCGGCTTCGTCTTTACCTGCTTCATCTAGTCTGCGGGTTAAATCACCTTCGCCACTGGCAATATTGTTTAACGAGCCAATAATACCGCTTAATGTTTTTTTAATAAGCCGGGTAATTAGGAAGGCAACTGCAATCGTAAGCGCAATGATAACCAGTGTAAAGATAAGGGAGCTGATTTTAGCTTGCGATGTTTCTTGTAACATTTCTTTTTTTAATTGGGTAACATGTTTTTCTTCGGTGAGGACTAATTTTTGAACACTGATTCTAACTTTTTGCCAATGAGGATGTTCTTGTGTAATTAAAATTTGTTTTGCAGTTTCAATGTCACCGCTTTTCATTGCGTCTAATACTTTTAATTTTGCACTTCGGGTTTTCAACCAATATGTTTTTATTTTAGCTAAGGCATCTTGCAAAGATGGATTGTTTGTTGCTAAGGAGTTGGCTGTTTGTAATGCGTCATCAAATCGTTTAATAGCCTTGGGTACCACGGTATACGGTTTTACCAGTTTGGGGCTTAGTACTAAATTTCTTAATGCAATACCGGATAGCAGTCCATCTGCAAACATTGTTTGATAAGCATGTTGCCGTGCATAATTTTTTTGAAAGAAGTGTTCAAATTTATTACCGATAGATTGGGTTGCGCTCATCGAAACCCACGAGGCGGTTAGAAAAAATACAATGACAAGACTAAATGCCATTCCTAGCTTCATGGGAATAGTTAGGTTTTTTAACATACCGATTCTCCAGATAAGATTTATTCTTTAAGGATTATTCTCCTTAGTCATTGTGAATTTATCGGCATCCCATATAAAATCTTGAATTTTCATTGCTTTGTTTAAAATTATTGAAAAAGAAGCTGACTTATTTCTGGAATATCAATATGTTGCTCCATTGTTTGTGCTAAACGGTTAATTTCTGTTTCTCTGATTTGCCGATAATCAGGTGTATCGGGAGTTTGTAATCCGGCCCATTGGAGCAGGCTGCTGCAACTGCTTTGGTTTTCGAATAAGCCGTGTAGATAGGTGCCCAGAATTAAATTATCTGTTGATAGTACACCGTCAGATTGCTGATTATGTGGATGTGTATCGAATAAAATAGCAGGGCGATCGAGAGCTTTACCGTGGCTTGTTCCCATATGAATTTCATAACCGTTAACACTTACATCGTCAAAACTTAACTTACCTTCAACGCGTGTGAGTTTTTTATTTTGTTCCAAAGTTGTTTCAAAATCGAGTAGGTTTAACCCTGCTGTTGAGCCAGTTTGGCCTTCTAAACCAAGTGGATCATGAATAGTTTTGCCTAACATTTGAAAGCCGCCACAAATACCAATGAGTTTTCCGCCATACCGTAAATGTTTTTCTATCGTCTGTTGCCAACCTTGCTCAACCAGCCAGTTAAAGTCATGGCGTACGTTTTTACTGCCGGGCAAAATGATAAGGTCGGCTTTTGGAATAGAAGCATTTGGCCCAATAAATTCAAAATCAACTTGAGGGTGTAGGCGTAGCGGATCGAAGTCGGTATGGTTACTAATGCGAGGTAGCACTGGAACAATGACTTTAAGTTGACTCTCTGTCAACACTTGTTGGTTACTGAGTGCGTCTTCGGCTTCTAGATGAAAACCACTGATATAAGGTAAGGTACCAAAAACAGGTTTGTTGGTTCTTGTTTCTAGCCAGTCTATCCCCGGTTGTAGTAATGCCATGTCACCCCGGAAGCGATTAATAATAAAACCTTTAACACGGTTTTGTTCGCTAGGACTTAAGAGATCGAGTGTCCCCACCAGATGTGCAAACACGCCACCACGATCAATGTCGGCAACGATAATAACGGGGCAATCGACTTGTTCTGCAAACCCCATATTGGCAATATCTCGATCGCGTAAATTAACTTCTGCCGGACTGCCGGCACCTTCTACGATAATGGCATCATACTGTGAGCTTAAGCGAGTGTATGATTCGATAACGGCTTGCATGGCGGTGGATTTATAATCATGAAAAGTGGCAGCATCCATATCGGATAAAGCCTTGCCCTGAATAATAACCTGTGCGGCAACATCAGTATTGGGTTTGATTAAGACCGGGTTCATATCGGTGTGTGCTTCCACTCCCGCCGCTTGTGCCTGTACGGCTTGAGCGCGACCAATTTCTCCACCGTCGATAGTGACGGCACTGTTTAGTGCCATATTTTGCGGCTTAAACGGTGCAATTTTTTTACCTTGTTGTAACAGGATGCGGCATAAGCCACTGACAAGGGTGCTTTTGCCTGCATCGGAGGTGGTGCCTTGAATCATTAACGTTGGGCAGGCTAATTTATTTTTTTTCATTATGCGTCTGTTTAAACATCTTAAGGTAAACTGTTGCCATGATAACGGAATTACAAGTCTTGGTGGCAGTATTATTAGATTCAGTGTTCGGTGATCCCAAACGTTTTCATCCTTTGGCTGGGTTTGGGCACATCGTTTTAAAGATTGAGTTTTTTTTATACGGCGGGCACTCAATAAAGGACTCACAACGCAAGCTTCGAGGTTTGCTTGCTTGGAGTATTGCTGTTGTGCCCTTGGTTGTGCTAACAGTATGGTTAATACAATATTCAACTAAGTTGAATTTTATTGTTGGAACGTTGTTACTTTATCTGGCCTTAGGCAGCCAATCTCTGGCACAACATGCGATGGCAGTATCAAATGCTTTAGTCAGCAAAGATATTGTCCGGGCTCGTCAGCGAGTACAAATGATGGTGAGTCGTGACACCGAAAAAATGCAGGACAGTGATATTAGTCGCGCAACGATTGAGTCTGTTTTAGAAAATGGTAATGATGCGATTTTTGCTGCACTTTTCTGGTTTTTAGTTTTGGGTACACCGGGCGTTGTGTTGTATCGCTTAGCCAATACGTTGGATGCAATGTGGGGGTATCGCAATCAACGTTATTATGCCTTTGGTTGGTTTGCTGCACGGGTTGACGATGGCTTAAACTGGATCCCGGCACGTTTAACCGCGCTTACTTATGCCTTGGTTGGGCAAACCAGACAGGCACTTTATTGTTGGAAAACGCAGGCTAGACATTGGAAGGGATTTAATCCCGGTGTGGTGATGTCGTCAGGTGCGGGTGCGCTTGGTTTAGAATTAGGTGGGGTGGCTCAATATCATGGGCAAAGGGTGGTACGTCCGTTATTAGGGCAAGGCGTACAACCGAATGCGTTAGACATTCAACGCAGCGTGCGATTGGTTCAAAGAAGCGTATGGCTTTGGTTAATTTTAATATTTGTAACAGGTGTGGTTTATGCCGTTTGATAATTTAGTGGTGAATAAAAAGATAGTATCACCAAAAAGAATAAAGCCAGAAACAATAAAGCCAGAAGAAACAACGCATGGTGGTGACATTGTTAATGCAGCAAAGCATTATGGGATCCCTATTAATCAGTGGTTGGATCTTTCAACGGGTTTAAACCCGTTTGCTTGGTCAGTGCCTGCTATTGCGCAGCATGTTTGGGAAAAATTGCCACAGCAAAATAATCAACTCGAAGACATTGCCTGTCGTTATTATGGCTGTGAAAAAATATTAACCGTTGCCGGTTCACAAATGGCGATTCAATTATTACCGGCTTTGTATCAGCAGTGTGAACAGCCACAACATGGACGCGTTGCTATTTTGTCACCAAGTTACAACGAACATAAACGTGTTTGGCAACAAGCAGGGTACACAGTTGAAGATATTGTTTCTGATGATATTGATGCAAGTCTTCCCAAGGTCGATGTTTTAATTATTGTTAACCCGAATAATCCAACGGGAGAACAATTTTCAGTGGCACAGTTATTAACATGGCACAATCAACTTAGTAAAAAGGGAGGCTGGTTGATTGTGGATGAAGCGTTTATGGACTTAACGCCAGAAAATAGTCTGGCTCAACATACTCACTTAAGTCATCTGGTCGTACTCCGTTCTTTTGGGAAGTTTTTTGGTTTAGCGGGTATTCGGCTTGGATTTGTACTGGCTGAAAATAAGTTGATGAATAAATTAAAAGCATTGCTTGGTCCGTGGCCGGTTTCTGCACCGGCGCGTGAAATTGCACAAATAGCGTTAGCCGATGTGAACTGGCAGGCTAATACTGTTAAACAATTACAAACCTTGTCGAAGCAGTTAGTTGGCTTGCTCGAAAAAACAAATTTAACCATTAGCGGACAAACAGGCTTGTTTACATGGATTCAAACACCGCATGCTTATAACGTCTTTGAAGATTTTGCAAAGCAGGGTATTTTATTGCGTTACTTTGTCGGTGCTAACAATATAGAACCCAGTATACGATTGGGTCTGCCGAAGACTAAAATGGACTGGGAACGTTTAGAACACGCACTAAAACAGTGGATATAAATCTGACGTATCGGGTTAAAATTTAATACCCTAGCGGGTTATGTTTTGCTAAGATGCCGCTTTGCTTAATTAAGAGGGTATTACCTTGAAATTAAGTAAGCATCTCCTTAAAAAGCCATAGATGATTGGATAATTGGATTATTAGTTTTAACAATTACCTAAGAGCTTGATATAATAGAGTCAATCTGCGGAAGTGGCGAAATTGGTATACGCG
>CAYYLL010000065.1:0-9607 GCA_964472525.1 uncultured Thioalkalispiraceae bacterium
TTCTGATCGTGTCTTTACTATTTAGTTCAATTTATAATGATCTTGCCCTGGGTATAACTGGGCAAAATTCATGTTTTCTTGCTAAATCGACACAAATAACGAATATTCCGCCACTTGTTGTTCACGTACAAAACCTGCCTCCAACAAAGGCAGTATATGTGAACCCAGTAGATTAACGGCGGCTAATAATGAGGTGGCCGTTCATTAGTTGGTTGCTCACCGCTGCCGGGATCCGATAAAGTTTGAATTCGATCCATTAAATGTTGGCACATAATTTCAACTTTATCAATTTGCTGTTGTTGACGATAAACAATGTCATTTAATTCCTGAAGGGTATGTTCTTGATAGGCTATTTTTGTTTCTAGCTCGGTTATTCGTTTATCAGTCATATTGTTAAGCCATTTTTAGTTGCTTCTCTATATCGGTCATTCCCGCCCCCTTCTTTACTGGGGACAGGCTCTCTGCGGGAATGGGGTAAAGCAATTCTACTAATCGTTACGATTGGTAATATCAATTAAGTGATAACCAAATTGTGTTTTAACTGGGCCGTGAATCACTCCCACTTCGCCACCGAACACCACGTCGTTAAATTCTTTTACCATTTGGCCGGGTGAAAACTCACCTAAATCGCCGCCGCTTTTCCCAGACGGGCAGCTTGAATGTTCTTTTGCTACATCAGCAAAATCGGTACCACCTTCTATTTGTGCTTTTAATTCGTTACATTTTTCTTCTGTATCAACCAGTATGTGTCTTGCGCTTGCTGTTGCCATTTTATTCTCCAATTACTTATGTGTTTGCTTTAAAAAAATTAATTTCTTTATTTAATAACGCTATTAAAGCATTAATTTGTTGTTGACTGTATGTTGTTGCTGCCATTGAACCCCAAACCACATTTGGCCAACAAGGGTCTTGCTTATTTCGTGCCACTAAATGAAAGTGCATTTGTTTTACTATGTTGCCAATTGATGCAAAGTTTATTTTATCGACCTTATAGTGCTTTTTTAAAAATGTCGACAGTGCGTTTATTTCTTTTAATATTTGAACTTGGTGTTTTCCGTCCAGTTCGTCAATATCTATCGCGCTAACACCTAGCGGAACAATAACAAACCACGGGATGTCTGCATTGTTCATTAATAACAAAAGACTGGCCTTTGAAAAGGATTCATCTTTTTTGTTTGTCCAGTATAAACAACCTAGCCGAATACAATCGTTAGCCAAACGCTCGTCAAGTTTAAAGTTTTCATTATTCAATAATTTTTACCGGCATACCAACTGCAAATTCACCCATGTTTTCTGCAATAATATTCTGCCCGAACAGTATTTTTTTGTCCTGCTTACGATAAGTGCGCAATGTTTTAAGCGGTTCATCACCTTTGATGCCCGTATTCGGGTCAATGGTTGGAATAATACAACGCTTACAGGGTTTAACCACACGTAAAATAATATTACCAATCTGGATTTTTTTCCAGCCGTCTTCTGCAAAGGCTTCGCAGCCCTTTACTACTATATTAGGCCTAAAACGTCGCATTTCAAGGGCGGGCAATGACCTTTGTGGATCACTTTTTTGTATCCGCTCGTTTAAATCTTGCAATGACGCTTCGGATATTAATAAAAAAGGAAAGCCATCGCTGAATGCGGTTCGCTCACCTTGTTGGGCAAAATCTAAATCGACCTGCCTCACTTCGTCTTCGGGGAAATAAACCAAGCGACAAACTTGTTGTAAAAATTCAGATAACCAATCTGCAACCGCATCGCCGCAATCTAGGCCATTGCATTGATCACTCCAAATAGACACCGATTGACGTTGGTTTAAATTTGCACCCGTGACGGTGTGCAGCTGCATACCCGGCGCACTTAAAACCACCCCAGCTTCAATCAATGATACCCCAATTAAACACATTTTGGCTAACTGACGCTGGGTTAAAAATTTCCCCTTTTCATCAACGACCATCCACCGCCTGTCCATATGTAGGCCAAAATTATCCACGTTCACGGGGGACACCCGCAGTTGAGCGCAAGATTTAACAGGGTAAATGGCTAATTGACTTATTTCTATCGCTGCAATTATTTTATTGGGCATTATTTTAAATTCTTAATTTTGGTTAATATTTTTTTGAAATAATCCGTACCTTTTTGCTCTGCTAATTTGACATTACGTACTGGTATTTGTTCGGGATGGGGGTACGTTTCTAATGCTTTATTCAGGCTGCTTTCTCTTAAGAGATGCAACATTGGGTAAGGTGAACGATTGGTATAATTTTCGGCTGCTTCTGCTTCTGCGCCGTCAAAGCAATAATTTGGATGAAAACTGGCGAGTTGATAAATACCGATATAATTTTGAGTTTCTAATAACTGGTTTGCCAACTCTAAAAAATCCAGATAGTCAGTAAAGTCACCAAACATGTTCGGGTAAATAATCATCGTGGTTTCAATTTTATTCTCCGTATCTAGGCGCATACATTCATCTATTAATGCGGCTAACGCTTGTTCTAATTTTTTAGATTCAACCACCTTATAAAAAATAAGCTGCTGATCAAGTACTTTTTTTGCAAAGGGGCAAAAATTTAACGCAATAATAACCTCGGCTATCCATTGTGCTGTTTGTGCAATAATAGCTGTACTATTGGTTGACTGTCCAGATTTCATAAAATTTATTTCATCAACGCTTTCAAGGTTTTAACCACAGCAGGATCGTCCCAGTGTATCGCGGCATTGACACCGTATTTAATCTTACCATTCGGTGCAATCACAAATGTTGATGGAAAAACCAGTACGTTCCATTTACTTGCTTCTTTACCGGTGGGATCCAATAATACAGGAAAATCGACATTTACTTTTTTCATAAAATTTAAAATTGTTTGTTTATCGTCACCATAATTAACTGAAATTAATTCAAACGGTTCATTGGCCATTAATAACC
The DNA here is from genome assembly GCA_964472525.1 of uncultured Thioalkalispiraceae bacterium. Taxonomy (GTDB): domain Bacteria; phylum Pseudomonadota; class Gammaproteobacteria; order UBA6429; family Thiohalophilaceae; genus SZUA-37. The sequence goes on from CAYYLL010000065.1 coordinate 2,921, forward strand.
GCAAGTGGTTAAGTGAAGGGATTTCTTTTATACAAGGTGGGCACCATGTTGCCCAGAAATTAACAACTGTTACTTTATTTTTATAACCCTTTGTTTTGTATCGTTTGCCTAAAACATCCATAAGATTCAGTGGGCGCGGCTTTGGATTTGCTTTATACGTTTTTAATTTTATATCTAAAGGCGTCGATTGCACATTCGTCTTGTTTTTTAAGACGGCGGCATATTCCGGTTTTTTTGTTATAGTAAACAGGCGAATCGCTGCCTGAATTTTTTTAGGCATTAACCTCATTTGTTTTAATGTTGCTGCTTTATTATCTCTACTATAAAAAACACCATTCACACCTTTTAATAATTGAAAATAGACTTGTGAACCACCCGCTTGTAATTTGGCTAATAGTTTTTTAATTTGCCAGCGATTACCTCTTTTTTCACCCTGAAAAATCATTAGCGGTATATTTGTTGCCTCAGTAATACTGGTAAATTCAGGCTCTAAACCCAATGTTGGAACTTTAGAATATAGTTCAGGCGAGTATAATATGGCACCTTGCAAATAAAAATTTTTATTCTTTGAATGTTTGAGCTGCCATTCTCTAACTGCACGTAATACAGGAATGGCACCGTAAGAGCGGCTTATAAGAGTAATATTTTTATTTGTTTTTTTATGTGCAACCTTAATTAAACCCACTAAATATTTACCGGTAAGTTTGCGCATTGTTGATGTGCTTTTTGGCAAAAATAAGCTTTCTGCAAGATCAACCTGCCAAACTTCTATACCCAACTTTACTAATTTTTTAGCCATATCTATCGCACGTTGGTCAATACCATAACCCGGTGCAACCCAAATAATTAAATCATTATTTTTTGAATTGGACTTTTCAGGTTCTATTTTTTTAATTGATAATTCTTGTGTGCCTATTTGCACTTCCAGTTCTTTAAAATTGTTGCCCGCATAAGCAAAAGAATAAGTTGCCGATGCTAAAACTGTTAACCAGAATAGTCTTAAATATAATTTAATCATGCTTAGCCATTAATTTTAAAAGTTGTTTTTCACGTTGATTTTTATCTAGTTCCGTTAACTGTTTAATTTTTTTATAATATAACTGATAATTTCTATTCGTATTTTCAAACAAATGACTGAATGCGGGCAACCAGTCATTATAAGTTGCAACTAACGCCAGATGCGCATTGTTTAAACCTTGCGACATCCACTTGTCATATCCTGTGTAGCCATGCCAGTGATGTTTAAATTTTGTATAATCTACTTGTAGTTGTGTAAAAATAGATTTTTTTCCTACCTGTAGTTGTTGTGACGTTTTGTTTTCAGCATATAATTTTTTTAATTGTGTTCGACTATTTTTTAATAAATGTTTAAAAACTTTATCTCTTTTTTTACTGATTAAATATTTTTTAAATTTTTGCTGTTTTGCCTCATGCTTAAACCATGCTTTAATTCCTTCGAGTTCAACACTTGTTGCAAAGGCTTCATTAAAAGCCGTATCATTTTCAACGTATATTTTTTGGTGCGCTAATTCATGAAAAATAATACCCACTCGATAAGCCTCCGATTTATACAACATGGTATTTAACAATGGGTCATCAAACCAGCCCAATGTTGAGTATGCTTTAATCCCGGATACATAAACGTCCATACCTTGCTTCTTTAATTTAGCAGCAAAATCTTCGGCACTTTGTTTTGAAAAATATCCTCGATAACTTAAACAACCAACAATTAAAAAACACCATTCTTTTGGTTTAATCGAATAGGGCGGTGTGGCAACGACCGTCCAAACAACATAGTCACGGCCAATATCGGCATAATTTCGATAGCTGTCATTGTCGGGCAACAATAAAACATCACTGGCAAATTTTCGTGCTTGTTGTACGTTAATTAGTTTTGCTTTTACGCTTGCTGTTGTTTTTGGGTTTTCAATAACGGCCTGAATCGGTTGTTGTTTATTGAGTATTTCTGCCTGACCTTGAACTTTTTCCCAATAATACCCAAGGCTAGTACAACCTTGTATAAAAAGACTTGCCCCTATAATAAGGAATACTCTAACCATGCCTTATTTATTTTCCAATGCAAAAACTCGAAAATATTTCACCGAGCAAATCATCACTGCTATATTCGCCAGTAATTTCAGATAAGGCTTGTTGCGCCAACCTGAGATCTTCGGCCACTAATTCACCCGCTCGAGCGCCAACAAGTTGCGTTTTACTCTGCTGCACATAATCACATGCACGCGTTAGTGCTTCTAAATGCCGTCGTCGTGCTAAAAAAGGGCTTTCATTACTTTTTTCGAACCCCATGCTCTGCTGTAAATGCTCACGCAAAATATCCAGCCCCTGCATGGTTTTTGCTGACAATTTAATATGCTGCTGCTTGTCTTTAGTGATAATTTCTGCCGATTGTTCTGATAAGTCAATCTTGTTGTGAATAACGGTGATCGGCAGCCGCTCGGGTAATTGTTGCAAAATTTTATTATCTGCCTCGGTAATGCCATCACGATCATCCACCAGTACTAAAATTCTATCTGCCTGTTCAATTTCTAACCAAGCTCGACGGATCCCTTCTTTTTCCACCCTGTCAGCCGATTCACGCAAACCGGCCGTATCGATAATATGCAACGGTAAACCATCGATATTAATTTCTTCTTTTAATACATCCCGTGTGGTACCGGCTATTTCAGTGACAATGGCGGAATCACGCCCCGCCAGGGCATTGAGCAAACTGGATTTACCCGTATTTGGTTGGCCCACCAACACCACTCGCATCCCATCCCGCAACAAGACCCCTTGCTGTGCTTCTTGCATGATAGCGGCAAAGTTTTCCAAAATAGCTTCAATTTGGCGTAATATCTTGCCGTCAGACAGAAAATCTATTTCTTCTTCGGGGAAATCAATCGCCGATTCAACATACATCCGCACCTGAATAAGCGCATCAACTAAGACATGAATTTTATCTGCAAACACGCCTTGCAAGGATTGAACCGCTGAACGCGCAGCTTGTTCCGAGCCTGCTTCAATCAAATCGGCAATAGCTTCCGCTTGGGTTAAGTCCATTTTGTCATTTAAAAAGGCGCGCTCCGCAAATTCACCCGGGTTCGCTAAGCGCGCACCTAATTCCAATGCGCGCCTTAAAAGTTGGTCCAGTACTACTCGGCCACCATGCCCCTGCAATTCTAGAATATCTTCACCGGTAAAGGAGTTGGGCGCAACAAAATACAAGGCAATCCCCATATCAATCACCCCACCCTTTTCATCCAAAAAAGGACCATAATCGGCGACTCTTGGCTTGGGGATGGATTTTAATAGATTTTTACCTATTTTAACGGCATTTTTACCGGAGATACGAACAATTCCCACACCCCCTAAGCCAGCTGCTGTTGCAATAGCGGCAATCGTGTCATGCGCTAAGTTCGGCTCAGGTTGCGACTGCTGTTGAACAGGGATTCTAGTGGGCATTTTGTTTCTTTTTCTCAAGCTGATGTTTTTGGGACCGATAATACTAACATTAATTTACACGATTATTTTCCTTCAAGGTAGCCTAATGAACAGACTCTCTATTGCGCATTTAGTTTCTTTACTCTTTTTGCTTTGTGGGTTACTTTTTTCCCAGGCCGGTTATGCCAATAAAAAAGTGTCTGCCGACAAAGTGCGCGTTGTTATCCATGTCACCCATAACAATAAGCGCGTTTATCAGGCTGCTCTCAATTATACTTATTCTCTACTCGAGCATTATGGCAATAAAGTAAAAATTGCTATTGTCGCCAATGGCCCCGGTATTGGTTTACTGAATAAAAACAATAGCTATACAAAAGAAATTAAAACGCTTATTGAAGAGGGGGTTTCTGTTTCCGCTTGCAATACCACCGTTCACATTATGCGAAAATTTAAAGATCTCCCTATTATTAAAGGTGTAAAATTTGTACCAACGGGAGTTGTAAAAGTAATTGAATTACAACGTGAAGGTTATTTGTATTTACACCCCTAAAAACAAAACACCCGGCATAAAAATTTATACCGGGTGTTATTTAGCAAACGTTTAAGTCTGTATTTTACTTCTTCATATTTACCACTTTATTAGTGATATACCATTGCTGCGAAATAGATAAGGTATTGTTTATTACCCAATAAAGCACAAGACCTGCCGGGAAGAACATAAAGAAGACACTAAAGACCACTGGCAAAATCATCATCACTTTCGCCTGAATCGGATCAATCGGCGTTGGATTTAATTTTTGCTGAATGAACATACTAATGCCCATTAATAATGGAAGGATGTAGTAAGGATCAGCTATTGATAAATCTCTAATCCAGAAAATCCACGGCGCCTGACGCAACTCTACACTTTCTAACAATACCCAGTACAAAGCAATAAACACGGGAATTTGTACGACGATTGGCAAACAACCCCCAAGAGGATTGATCTTTTCCTTTTTATACATTTCCATCATGGCTTTATTCATACCAGAACGATCACCAGCAAAACGTTCTTTCATCGCTGCCATTCGTGGTTGTACGCCGCGCATTTTTGCCATGGACTTATAGCTGGCTTCGGACAACTTATAAAACATCCCCTTAATTAAAATGGTGAGAAATATAATAGCCCAACCCCAGTTACCAACAACCGCATGAATGTTAGTTAATAACCAGAAAATAGGTTTCGCGATAACCGTCAACACACCGTAATCTACGGTTAATTCCAGACCTTTGGCAATTTTTTCAAGTTTCTTTTGATCTTTGGGACCACCATAAAAAGTGGTTTTAAATGTATGGCTTGCACCGGGGGCAACTATAGTTTCATGTTCATCTCTGAAACCTAGGGTATAAAGTTCATTTTTTGGCTTGTAGGAAGAATAAAAGGTTTCAGCTTTATCTTTTGCGGGAATCCATGCGGCTAAAAAATAATGTTGGATCATGGCAACCCAACCATCTGTAATATTCCTATTTAATTTTGTTTCTTTTATTTCTTTAAATTTAATTTTTTCATAACGATCTTTCGGTGAATAAATCACACCACCCAGATAAGTATGAGTAAACTTGGGTTTATCCGCTTCAGGTGTATTGGTACGTTGTAATTGGTAGTAAGTGTTGCCACGCCAATTTTTATTGGCCTGATTATTAATCGTTTGTTTCAAATCAATTTTGTGGCTACCACGGTAAAAGGTATACGTTTTTGTAAAGTTGACACCTTCTGGACTACGCCAGTATAAATTTACATCCATTGAATCTTTTGATTTATCCAGCACATAACGGGTACGATCAACGGTATAAGTAGTTAAATGATTGGGGGCGGATATAATTGAATTTGCATTAACTTTTTTACCGGTAAAACCACTTTGTCCAACAAATATTCTGGGCAGCTTGTCATTCAGTAACACAAAAGGATTATCCTTTTCGTGTAATTTTGTCGGGTAGTCTAAAAGTTTAAGTTCACGAATATCACCACCCACCGTATTCAGGGTAACCTCAAGTTCATCGGTAATAATATGAATAGCCTGACCATCTTTAAAAATATTGGTGGCTTGTTCTGTTGGTACGGTTGATGATGCCGGGGTAGCACGGGATGTTGCTTCTGCAACCGGAATTTCGTCATCGTGACTATTATCTGTTGGAGCTTTGGCTTTAGGCGCTGTTTGTGTCGGCACCGACCGAGTTGTTGGACTTTCTTTAAGAGCATGATCTTGCTGCCATGCACTAAATATTAAATATGATATAAATGCCAAGGCAACAAATAACATCAAACGCTGTTGTTCCATATTCTTTTACAACCTTTATCTTTTAGTTTTGTAACTCAATAATTTTAACTAGTTATGTCCATCTTCTTCTGGTGTTTTTTCAGCTAACTTTTTTGTTAACTTTTCAGGAACAGGATCAACACCGCCCTCATTAAAGGGATGACAACGACATATTCTTTTTGTCGCTAACCAACTTCCTTTAACCACCCCATGTACTTTAATCGCTTCTTCTGCATAACTTGAACAACTTGGATAAAATCGACAACGCGGTCCAAGTAACGGACTGATTAAATAGCGGTAAATTCTTATTATGAATAAGAAAGGATACTGGATTGCTTTGCTAAATGTTGCCATTGTTGTTCAAGTACGGTCCGAAGTTGCTTCGACGTTGCATTATTAGCCGCGTGTTTTGCAAGCACCACAATATCTAAACCCGCTAATTGTACCTTATGTTGACGAAAACTTTCTCGTACAATTCGTTTAAATCTGTTGCGGCGAACGGCTAATTTGATATTTTTTTTTGCAACCACCAAACCTAATCTTGCTGGTTGTATATCACTGGGCTCGCAATTTTTTCGTACCAGAATAAGCAAATAAGCATGATAACGTTTATAAGGTTTTTCGAAGACGTGACTAAAATGTTTTGCGGTGAGAAGTCGGTTAGTTCGAGCAAAAGACCCTGTTTTTCCTTTTAGGAGAAAATCAACAGAGTGCGGGTTTGAACAGGGAACACCCACGCGATTATCCTTGACGGACATAGGGGGTCTTTAAACTCAATAATTATGCGCTTAAGCGTTTGCGGCCTTTTGCGCGGCGAGCATTAATAATTGCACGGCCACTGCGTGTTGCCATACGTGCGCGAAAACCATGTGTGCGAGCACGCTTTAATGTACTAGGTTGAAATGTACGTTTCATTTGAATATCACCCGTTAAAAATCAATAAGTTACT
>CAYYLL010000066.1:0-8977 GCA_964472525.1 uncultured Thioalkalispiraceae bacterium
CTTAAAGCGGCTTAACCTCTACTTTTAACTTCGGTTATTAATGGGGGGATTACAGGATGATGAGCTCCAAAAAATTGCTACAAATCAAGAAGATATTGTTTTAAAAATTGATACGCAAGGATATGAGCTTGAAGTCCTTAAAGGGGTAAAGAAAGGGTTAGAAGAAGGGCGGATAAAGATAATACTTGTCGAATTAATGACTGTGCAAAAATATGCGTCATCAGCCCTTTACAGTGATATTTTTAACTTTCTAAGTGAGTATAATTATTCTCTTTATGATACTAATCATGGTGTATATGAAAATAATGGAAGGTTATCGGAATTCGATGCAATACTTATTCATAAATCAGTAGAAGTGTAGTTTAATTAAAATGGATAGCTATTTTTTTCGGCAATGGCGTATGGATATATTTATATGTTACGATTTTATTTGAGAAATATATTATGTTCTTTTTTTAATAGATACTCCCGAGTGAATATACGGATAACCTTAGGCCATGTAATATCATCTATGTGGTTTAAGTTGTTAATATCAATAACGATAATAGGAATGTTACTTTTCTATAATCGTATAGATTTTTCTGTATTAGCATCACTTTCAACAAATTGGTTTTTAATTGTTTTTGCTTTTTTATTAATGCTTCCGCCATTCTTAATTGTTTCGTATCGTTTTAAACTACTTTTATCAAGCCAAAATATTAATGTTTCTTTTTTGCTCGCGTTGCGTTGGACAATGATCGGTTCATTTTTCGATCTTACAATGCCTAGTTCCAATGGAGGAGATATAGTTAAGGCTGGTTATGTTGTAAAACATATTAGACCTGGTCTTCGTATTCGTTCAGTAATGGCAGTGGCTTTTGATCGCGTAATTGGTCTGTTAGGACTTTTTATTCTTGCTTCTATTGTAAATGTGTTGGGGTGGGTGTATTTAAGTGATCTGCCTGCACGACATTATCTTCTCGCAATATCTCTTATATTAGGTTTTGTGCCTATCATTTTTTTATTGATAGTTGGAAAGATACGTATTTATAAAATTCCTAAAGTAAATATCTGGTTATCTAATCGTCAATGGGGAGTACGATTAATTCAAGTCTTTGTATCTTTTTCCTATCTGCAAGGTAAACCAATGATACTCTTTGTTGCTCTTCTTTTGTCTGTTATTAACCATCTTTTTTGGTGTACAACACTTGTACTTATTACAAGTGCTTTAGGAGATAATATTTCGTTATTGAAGGGGTTTGTGGTTTTCCCTCTAGCTATCTCTGGAGGGGTTGTTGGTATTGCCGGTGGTTTTGGTGGAGGGACTGTGATTTTTGATTTATTATTTACCAAGCTTTTATTGATTCAAAATGGTGCTTTGATTGGTTTAGTGTTTCAGACACTAGGTTTATTATCAAGACTATTTGGACTGCCTTTTTACCTGTCCAAAAAAGCATACTAGAGATTAATATTTTGGAATGAATGAAAAGATTTAACTTGAAATAAAATTGTATATTAGGTGTTGAGAGTATATCTGACCAAATGGATGTAAATTGAAAATATCTTTATGTTTGATAGTGTTTAATGAGCTTAAAGGCTGTCAAATCGATGTGCCTAATTTAGCTCTCGATGAGTTCGATGAGATTTTTGCTGTGGATGGTGGTAGTACGGATGGGACTGTTGATTACCTTGAAAATAAAGGTATTCCAGTTTATCGTCAGCCTAAACGTGGTTTGAATGCAGCTTATGTTCATGCAAATGACATCGCCACAGGTGATGCGGTTGTTATATTTTTTCCTAAGGGAGTGATACCTCCCGGTGATCTACTCAAGTTTCGTTACTATTTCGAAAGTGGTTATGATCTAATTATCGCAAGTAGACAAATTTCAGGTTCTGTTAATGAAGAGGACCAATATTATTGGCGGCCAAGAAAATGGGCTGTCCTAGCTTTTGCGATGGCAGCCTCTCTTGTTTGGCGACGTGAAGGCACGTGGATACGTGATGTGTTACATGGCATTAAGGGTTTTAAGCGCTCAGCCTTCTATAATATGAATATATTGGATACGGGGTTGTCGATTGATATTGAGATGGTAATACGTGCATATAAATTACAACTTTCCCGAGTTGAATTTCCTACAACAGAGGCTCCACGTAGTTACGGGGAAACTCATTTTAAATTTTGGCCGACAGGAAAGCGGCTTCTTGGTTACCTTTGGTTTGAATTCTGTCGGAAAGATTAAGTTTATTAATTAAAATATTATGAAGTTAAAATATATAATTTTAGGGGGGGGGCCTAGTGGTTTGGCCTTGGCACATTCACTTCTTGATTCAGGATTAAGAAATGATGAGATTTTAGTTCTTGAAAAAAATAATATTGCGGGAGGTCTCTGCCGTTCAGAAATTGTGGACTCAGCGCCACTTGATATTGGTGGAGGACATTTTTTAGATGTAAAACATCAAGAGGTTCTAGATTTTATATTTCGTTTTATGCCTCGTGATGAATGGAATATTTTTAACCGTATTTCAAAGATTCTTATTCGCGGTATAGAAGTGGATCATCCCTTTGAGGCAAATCTTTGGCAATTCCCGAGTGATGTGCAGGTAGAGTATCTAGAATCAATTGCACAGGCAGGCTCGGTATGTGGCGATGTGATGCCGGAATCCTTTGATGATTGGATTAAGTGGAAATTAGGTAAGCGTATAGCAGAAGAGTACATGCTGCCTTATAATCGGAAAATTTGGTCAACGGACTTAGGTACGTTAGGTACATATTGGCTTCATAAACTTCCTAGTGTGTCTTTTCGCGAAACACTTGCAAGTTGTCTGGAAGGTAAGGCGACAGGTAGTTTGCCTGCTCATGGAACCTTTTTATACCCAAAAAAATTTGGTTATGGTGAAGTTTGGCATAGAATGGGCGAAGCGTTAGGTGATTCACTTGTGACAAACTGTACAGTAGAGTTTGTTGATTTAGATACAATGACGATTAATAATTGTTGGCAAGCAGAGAATATTGTTTCAACAATTCCATGGACATTGTGGTTAGATTTTTGCAAATTACCTGAAGAGATAATGAATGCAATTGCTAGCTTAAAAAAATCTTCTATTGACGTTGATTATTACCCTGAGACATTGGATAGTTCCGCACATTGGATTTATGAACCTGATGAATTGATTGACTATCATCGTCTGTTACTTCGGTCAAACTTCGTGCCAGGAGCGAGGGGATACTGGTCAGAAACAAATTCTAAGAGGTCGAACCAGCATGGACATGCTTATTTCCATAATGAATATGCATACCCGCTTAACTCAATTGATAAACCAAATATTATAAAAAATATCTTGTTGTGGGGAAGGCAAAATAAAATTATTGGTTTAGGGCGCTGGGGTAAGTGGGAACATATGAATTCTGATGTTGCAGTATTAGATGCAATAAGAATGGCAAGTCAATTACGAACTTAAGTTAGCTGATGATTGAATTAAATAACAAGCAGCATATAAAGACATTATAATTATCAATAAAAATTATAAGTAATAAGGTTATTTAAAGTAATAAATTTGCGTGTAATTATAAAATAGTGCAAAAATTTTTTCTATATGGTAAAGGTCAACTCTATAATGTATAGAGTTTATATAATTAAAAATAAAGATAGTATTAATATTAAGGTATGCTGTTTATGAGAATATCAGATGGTTATAATTATTTTGTTAAAAATGAGCCTGTTTTTGGGCTCTTCGTATTCTTAAATATACTTTTTATCTCTGTTACTTTATATGGGGGGTACAATGAAAGGACATCAGTAATGGTTGGGATTATTTCTATTGCTGGAGTGCTGTTAAGTAAATATCTTAATGTTGGCGCTGGGGTTAGAGAATCCATTACTATTTTTGTAGAAAAATATGCAATAAAATTACTAATTATCTGGATGGTAATATATTTAACTTGGTCTGGGCTTGTATTGTTTTCTAATCCATATCGATACGAAATAAACCAAGGTGATGCTAGTTTAGTAACTCAGACATTATGGAACTTATTGCATGGTTTTCGGCCAGAAAATTCGTTATATACTCTAAATGGGCCAGTAATGCTTGGTGAGGATCCTCGGATTCCTCCAGCATATGGTTATATTTCAGTTTTCAATTTAACGCAGCATTGGTTGCCTTTGACATTACTGACCCCCTTATATGCAATTTTTCCTTATCCACCAATGCATGTATTTGCACTTCAGATTTGTATTATTTTTATTGGTTTACCGGGAATGTATTGGGCTGTTCGTAAGGCTGGAGGTACTACTGTTTTTGCTTTATTTATGGCTATAGGCTATTCAGTACTCCCGCATGTTGGCACAGAATTATTTTTTAAGGCATATATGGGGTTTATGGGATTAGCCATTTTACCATGGTTATTTGGTGCTATTCTTGCTCGCAACTGGAAACTTGTATATTTGTTTGCACTACTTACCTCGCTAACTTCATTTCCACTCACACAATTTGTTATTATCACTGGCTTAACTATTTTAATATTTTATAGAGCGATTGTACCGGGTATAGTCGTGATGACATTAGGATTGATTATTATGAAGGTTGATCAGTCAATAATTACATCGATATACAGTTCATATGTTGAGTCAGCCAACGAAATTCCGTCAATGTTTAAACATTACGTTCTTGATAAAACAATAGGATCGTTTCGTGGGATCGTTACATTCAATATTTGGTATATACTCTCGTTATTACAAAGTGTGGCATTTTTGCCAATTTTAGCTTTGCGTCAAAATGGGCGATGGAATATGTCGATTATTGCTTTTTTCTTTATGCTGGGCCTTGTTTTTGTTGCTACATTGTTTCGTCAGTATGGGTGGGAATTTCAAAGAAATTCATTTTTTATTGTGCCAGTTTATATAATGGCGGCAATGTCTTATCTTACTCTGAAACAGCAAGAACTCAATCAAGAGAAAAAGTCAGAGAAAGTTAAAAATGTACCATCCATTCTATTAATGTTTGGATTGATAGCTACAATATTTTCTGGAAATCCAAATAATTATCCATCAGCAATAGCAAGTCATTTCCCTTGGGGTAAAGGTGTTCAAATTACGGCTGATGCAGAAACTAAAAAATGGAAAAATACTATTGAGAAGTTTAATGAAATTGTTCCAGAGGATGCATCTATTGCCTGGCGTTCGAGCCCAGAAATTCAAGCTTTACTTACTAATAGACAACACTCTTGGTGGATAGGTAAGTCACCGATTGGTGTTAAGTACTATACTTTTATTGGGCAAGCAGATTCAAAAAAAGAAGCTATCCAATGGGTGTCGCTTATTGCGAAATTTAAGGTGAATAAAAATATAAAAATAATTTATTCAGGTAACCCTGGAAAACGGTTATTAATTATGGAAAATATAAATCCTGAACCCATACCAAGAAACGAGAGTTTGTTAGGCTGGACTTTCCTTTCCCCATCAAGAATTATTAGTCAATTGCTTAATGATTAAATTTTAATAATAGTTGGGTTTTCTTTGGTGAGAAAATTAATACTGATGCAAAATGAAATAAAAAATTACTGTTACCGAAGCTTTAACCCAGTTTTTTCTATTATTGCAATAGGGAATCTTGCATGGCGAATCATTTTATCGTTATTGCGACGTATTACACCAAAGTACCGAGTGTTGATGCTACCGAAAAATATAGCAATTTTACGTAAATCGGTCTTAAAAAGAGATGTTTTATTCCCGGCAATACCTTCTGATTATTATAAAAGTTCTGGGCGACTCAAGCTTACTAATGCATGGCTGGATTATGAGGTAACCCCTGATTGGTTTACAGAATTTGAGGATCAGGAAGTAACAAATTCTTTGCATCGATGGAATTGGTTATTATATGGACTCACAGAAGAAAATCAATTTCAACTAGTTCGTAAACAAGGATTGTCGCTAATTCGCTCATGGTTACACCATTGCTTGAATCTTGAACACTTTAATAATGATGCATACTCAACTAGTGAGCGCATAGTAAATGCAAGTATATTTTTACTAAATACTGGCGATAAGACTGTGCCAAAAGATATTCAAGATGCATTTCAATATATGGGATTGCATCTTGCCAAAAATCTTGAGTACTATGAAGGTGAGATGACAGGTAACCATGCTTTTAATAATGCGCGTGGCTTGTATTATGCGGGCATTGTTTCTGGATTACCTTATGCTGTAGAACTCGCCTTTGAGATTTTTAAAGAGAGATTACCAAAATTGGTAACAGATGATGGGTTTCTGCGTGAGGGATCTAGTCATTATCATTTTTTATTTACACGTTGGATACTTGAAGTTCAATGGATTTCATCACTCAGAAAAAATAAAGAAATTGAAAAATTTATTAACTTCTATGCAAGAAAACTAGTCAAGCAGTGTTGGTTTTTTCTGGTTAAAAATAAGAAGACAGGGAAGTGGTGTATCCCTTTTATTGGTGATATTTCCCCTGATTTTCCTCCAGGCTGGCTGTTGAGTGTTCCATGGTCTTTACTTGCACTAGATGTATTTAAACCTGTTGTACTTCCACGCTGCGAAGATAATAAAGGATGGGCTTCTTTGTTTGGTATGGATGTTGGTTGTAATGAGCCTTTAAGTGTCGGAAATGAATCGTATCCAGATAGTTATTGGCATCGTATTGAATATAATGAGTTTACGTTTTTTACACATGCAGAGAGTGTGAGCGGTAAACTACAGTCTAGTCATAGGCATTTAGATTTGGGAGGTTTTGTTCTTTATTACGCTGGACAGCCTATTTTTATCGATTGTGGACGTTCGGATTATACTCATTCAAAAATTAGTGACTATGGATATTCTGCTCATTCACACAATACTATATTTGTTAATGGATTATCACCAGAGGTGAATGGACCATCTTGGTTACAATCTGCGTATAAAAGAATATCTATCAAAACTGAACTTTCTGAATTTAATGATTCAGTCTGTTTTATTATAAAACATAATGGTTTTAAAAGAATTTCAAATATTAAGATTGATCATGAACGAAAATTTACATTTGGCTCAGATTTTTTTGAAATTGAAGATAAATTAATCGGTAATCAAGCCTGTCATTTACTTTTATGTTTTCATTATTTAACTGAAGTTGATGTTTTTAAATATGACACATCTGATTTAATCTTTAATAATATAGGTGCAACATTTCATGTTGATAGCAGGTTCAAACAAAGGGTTGTTAGCGGGCAGAGGATTCCACCAGTTGGTGGTTTGTTTTCACCAGAATATGGTATTATAAATCAATGCTCTACAATGAAAGTTGATGGGGTAATTAAGTTGCCAACGACTATAAAAACTCGATTGAGTTTTAGGTTATAGATATTCACTATCGTTGGGTATTTATGTTCTATTCTATAGTCCGATTTATGGGGAAAAGTTATATATGCTGGGAAATAGAATTAAATACAATAAAAAATATATAAATGGTCTTAGAGGCATGTACAAATAAATAATTATAAATTCAGTAGTACAATTATGACTCGAATTTTTGTATTTACAGTGTTCGTGTTTTCTTTAGAATACACACTTTTTGTGGTCACAGGTACTTTAATGGATCGCATAATTAAGCTGTCCGCGTTTGCTTGTCTTATGTTATTTGTAGGAAATCCTAGGAATCGCATAAATAGTGCAGAAAGGGGCTTATTACTAATTTATTGCATGTTGTTTGCCTCCGCTTTATTACCCTCTATATTGAATGGAGATCTTATGGGCGTTGCTGGCGGCTCTAAATTATTTTTTATGTCATTAATACTTCCTATATTGATAATATGTTATCGAACTCTACACCGCTGCGATGAGTTTTTGATATCGATATACATTGCAATTGGTGTGTTTTTTTCAGTACAGGCAATAGTAGCTTTTATTGGAGTATACTGGGGCATATTTGACAAATCGAATATTATAGAAATAGAAAGATACACTAATATGAGTGAAGTTAGTTTTGGTATTTGGGGTTTTGGGAATGCAATTGAGAGTCCTATTGGAAATTATAAAATATTGCGACCTCAAGGTTGGTTTCTAGAGCCGTCATTACTAGCATCTTTTTTATTGCTCCCGGCCTATGTCAGCGCTGGTCGATATTGGGTTTATAGGGAAAAAAAATACATATTTTCTTCATTAGTAATTTTTTTAACTATTTTACTAACATTGTCATTAGCAGGCTATTTGGCAGTTGTTGCTGCAGCTTTACTAATATTCTTCACAAAACCTTTTTATAGTTTACTAAAAAAAGTTCAATTTTTAAAATATTATTATCCAATTCCAATTTTTTTGATTTTTTTTGGGACAGCATCTTCCTTGCTTTATTTAGGGCATTTAGCCAATAAAGTGAATGTTAATGGCCTAAGTGAGGAACAAGTTCTTGTAGCAAAGTTATATAGAAGAGATCCAGATGGAGCGAGTGGAAATTTAATACGTGAAGGATATAAGTTAGATAATTATATCAACTTGATTACAACTACACCTCTTGGAATCGGGTTTAATTCTGTTTCAGCCTCTGCTGAATTAAGAAGTGGAAATGCTTTGATTTTTTGGTTGGTAGCGGGAGGAATCCCAGCAGTTATAATTATAATATCGATGTTCTCTTATATTTTTATAGTCTTTTGTCATCCGTTATTGATATCAGAAAATGCTGTATATAGAACTTTGGCCGCCTCATTTATTGGTCATGCTATCCATAATCTATCATATGGCACTTGGATAGCACCATATTTTCTAATTCATCTTGCTTTAGTTGTTATGAGTACTACAAAAGCTAATGCGAATACTATTAAAAAAAAATCTAGTTAAATTGCAAGGTTATGTATCTATCCTGGTTTGTGCTAGATGTGTTGAACATAAACTTCGAAGGATTCTGTATATATTGTAATCCCCCCGAAAAATAAAAGGAGTTTTAAGTAGAAAATTCTCATAAACTAAGAACAGGCGTTTTCTATGAAAAAATCACGTTACACTGACAGTCAGAT
>CAYYLL010000067.1:0-8859 GCA_964472525.1 uncultured Thioalkalispiraceae bacterium
CTCCCGACCAACTGGTTCGAAGCCAGTTACTCTATCCAGCTGAGCTACGGGCGCTAGGTCGGGTGATTCTAGCATAAAATCTATTTTTGATGTATTTCTGGCCGCTAATTATTTTGCCTGCATATAGTGGTCTATCATGTTAACCACGGTATTGCATAGTTGCTGGGCCTGTTGCGGGTTGTTGAGATCAAATTGTGCAGAGTCAAGGTCGGGCACCTGACAAACGCTGACGTTGTTTGTTTCCGCAGCCTGCACGTCTACAAGGCTAGCATCGGCATTGGCAATAATTAACAATTCTAGTTTTGCCATGCTGTTAATGAGTTCGGCATCCAGTGGTGTGTTGAGTGTGACAACACAGTGGCTACGCCAACAACGTTCTTTTAAGTCTTCACGATCAAGCCCTAAAAATTGTTGCCAACCAAATTTATTTGCGGCAAGGGGTGGGAATTCAACGCCGCTAGGTAAAAGCTGGCTATCAGGTACAACTATATTCATGATTTTCTCATTATTTATTTTTGGCGGCGTTGTTGTACTGCGCTACTGAGTTGCTGCAATACTGGTACTGTGTTTTCCCAACTGATACAAGCATCGGTAATGCTTTGGCCGTAAACAAGAGAATTATCTTTTGTTACATTTTGTCGGCCTTCAACCAAGTGGCTCTCAAGCATAATACCGATAATACGTTTATCGCCGGTTGCAATCTGTTGGGCGATATTTTCGCTTACATCAATCTGGCGTTGAAATTGTTTTTCACTGTTGGCATGGCTAGCATCAATCATTATTTTTTCGGGTAGTTTGGAAGCATTTAATTCTTTCGCCGCAATATTAACACTGTTTGCATCGTAATTAGGTTGCTTGCCACCGCGTAAAATAATATGCACGTCATCATTGCCGGTGGTGGTGAAAATAGCAGAATGTCCCTGTTTGGTGAGCGATAAAAAGCTATGCGCCTGACTTGCCGAGGTGAGTGCATCCACGGCAACTTTTAAGGTGCCATCGGTTCCATTTTTAAAGCCAACTGGACAGGACAAGCCCGATGCCAGTTCTCGATGCACTTGGCTCTCGGTGGTACGTGCACCAATGGCACCCCAACTAATTAAATCGGCAAGGTATTGGGGCGTAATCAAATCTAAAAATTCAGTACCCGCAGGTACGCCCATGTTATTAATGTTGGCTAATAAAGTTCTTGCCAGATGCAGCCCTTTGTTAATTTGATAACTATTATCAAGGCCGGGATCATTAATTAAACCTTTCCAACCGACGGTGGTGCGTGGTTTTTCAAAGTACACACGCATCACAATAAGTAAATCTTTTTCGTGTTTATCGCGCGCCTGTTTTAAATGCTCGGCATATTCGGTTGCGGCTTCTGGATCGTGTACTGAACATGGGCCAACGATGACCAGTAGACGATCATCTTTACCGGTGAGAATATTATGAATGGCATTACGGGCATCAAAAATAGTTTTGCGACCCATATCGCTCACTTTCACATCGTTCAATAACTGTTGTGGCGGAATTACTTCCTGTAGTCCGGTAATGCGTAGGTCGTCTGTTTTGTACTTCATTGTCATAATCTTAAGTTGTATTAAAACTGAATTTTAGTAATACCTTATATAATATCATTATTTACGCGAAAGCTGCGAATAGTAAATACGCCTTTAAGCGCATAAATGAGCAGAATTAATCCGGGTATAAGGGAGTTGCGTCCTTTGGATGGGTGGAGTATGTTTTAACCAACGTTGGAACAAGGTTAATAACAGTATAATTATAGAGGATGGAGAAAATGATTGGGAAAAAGAATATTGCATTTGGGTTTATATATTTAGTTTTTACTGCCTCATTGGGCGTTGTGATGGTCGAAAAATATGCTGATTTTGGTGTCGCCGCACAAGAAAAACAGGTCAGTGTTGGGCGATTACAGGCCTTAAAAGGCAGTGGTTTCGAAGAAGAACTGGAACCATTGACTGCTATGCAAATAGCAAAGGCCAATACGGCCGGTATTTTAGGGATTAATAAGCTGAATAATGTTGCAGCAGAAATTGATGCAATTAAAGGTGGCCCACATACACACGGTAATTTGGAGTCAGTATTAAATATTATTGCTGGCCTCACTCTTTGTTTTATTGCAGCGGCCGCATGGATAAAACAGTTGATCAGTTGGCTATTTATCGTGGGAGCCATTATGCATTCGGGCATGTTGTATTTAGGAACGATATTTGGCTTATCGTGGGCGACCACCTTACTTGAAACTGGTATCGGCCCCGTTGCTATTTTAGCGGGCTTATTGCTCACCGGTGTTGTGACCATCAAGAGTTTTACGAACAAGGTTGTAACTGACTAAGTATGCGTATTTTTTATCCGAAAATTCAGCCTTATCAAACGCATCGTTTAAAAGTAGATGCTGAACATGAGCTGTATATTGAAGAATCTGGTTCGCCAGATGGTGTCCCCGTTGTCTTTATTCATGGCGGGCCGGGAGCCGGTTGTGCGGAATGTCATCGGCGCTTCTTTAACCCTGAAAAATATCGTATTATTTTATTTGATCAACGTGGAGCCGGGCGGTCTACTCCACATGCCTGTTTAGAAAACAATACCACGCAGCATCTTGTTGCTGACATGGAGGCAATCCGTGAATATCTTAATATAGACAAGTGGATCTTGTTTGGTGGTTCATGGGGCTCGACTCTGGCGTTGGTGTACGCGCAAACCCACCCACAAAAAGTATTGGCAATGATTCTGCGTGGCATCTTCTTATGTCGGCCACAGGAGATTGACTGGTTTTATCAGCAAGGTACAAGCCGAATTTTTCCTGACGCATGGCAGGATTACTGCCGCGTTATTCCAGAAGATGAGCGCGACAATATGGTGGCGGCGTATTATAAACGTTTAACCAGTGAAGACGAATTGATACGTACTAAGGCTGCCAAGGCTTGGTCAATTTGGGAAGGACGTACCTCAACATTGAAACCGAGTAAAGAAGTAGTAAATGGTTTTAGCAACTTGCATATGGCGGTGAGTCTAGCGCGGATTGAATGCCATTATTTTATGAACGACAGTTTTTTAGAACCAAATCAGATTTTAAATAATATGGATATATTAAAAAACATTCCCGTTATTATTGTACAAGGTCGTTATGATGTTGTTTGCCCGATGGAGTCGGCATGGGATTTACATCAGGCTTGGCCAATATCGGAGTTAGATATTATTCCCGACGCGGGCCACTCGGCAATGGAGACAGGGATTATTGATGCCTTAGTAAAAGCTACCGATAAAATGTTCACAAAAATAAAATGATAGCCTTAATCCAGCGAGTGCAACATGCCAGTGTTAGCGTGAATAAGGATGTGATAGGTGAAATTAAACAAGGCTTACTGGTGTTTGTGGGGATAGAAAAACAAGACAACAACACAACTGCAAAACGGCTAGTCGAACGTGTTCTAAATTATCGCTTGTTTGCAGATGAACAGGACAAAATGAACCTATCGGTAAAAGATATTAATGGTGGAGTATTGTGGGTATCACAATTTACGTTGGTAGCCGATACAAAAAAAGGCAATCGCCCCGGCTTTAGTCGCGGTGCCTCCCTTGAACTCGGTGAACAATTATTTAATCAGGTTTTGCAATATGCCGAACAACAATATTCGAATAATGCGATGGGGCAGTTTGGTGCGGATATGCAGGTAAGCCTTGTGAATGACGGACCGGTTACATTCTGGTTAGAAGTTTAAGAACGATTACCCCAGATTTTAGCAACAGCACGATCGGTTCCCAGAACCCCCACAATAACCCCCACCAGTGCAATAGCACCAAAAATAAAAACAGGTAAATAATAGCCTACATCAGTCTTGGTCGGAATTAAGTAAAAAACAAGACTTGCCAATCCGCTAAATAAAACACTGATAACCATCAGAATTTTTCGATTAATGGGTTTGGCAATATATTCTTCATCGCCACGCTCAAAAATATTAAGTATTGGCGCACAGATTTTTCTTAGAACTTGTTTCATAATATAGGTGCGGTATTGAATTGTATCTGTGGATATTAGCATAAATTAGGATAGGGTATGGCTGTAAAACAAAACAACAAGTTAAATAATCGGATTGAGTCACCTTGCATCAGAAATTGCTGCTTGAATGAAGATGATATTTGTTTGGGCTGTTTTCGTCATGTGGATGAAATTATTGAATGGGGGCCGGCCGATAATTCCCGACGAGCCTGTATTTTAGAAAGTGCAAAACGGCGTAGGAAAGAGGCACCTATACTAAAGTTTTAGCAACTCGCTGAGTTAAACAAGCGCTGCAATAACATTATACAATTTTTGTTTATCAACTGGTTTTGTTAAAAATTCATCCATGCCAGCATTAAAACAAGTTTGTTGATCTTCATGTGTTGCGTTTGCCGTTAGCGCAATGATGGGGATATGTGCTTTATGCCCTTCATGCTGCCGCCATTTTCTGGTGGCTTCTAGCCCATCCATTTCTGGCATACGCATGTCCATAATTACGAGGTCGTATTTATTATTTATTAATTGCTCTAATGCCAGCGCGCCATTTTCAACATGGGTAACCGTATGTTTAGCTTCCTTTAAAAAAGCGCTGATAACTTTTGCATTAATCAGGCTGTCTTCGACAACAAGAATGGATAAGGGCTGTTGCGTTATTTGTTCTGCCCTATTTTGTATTAAGTTTTGTGCCACAGAATTTTGTAGGTTACTTTTGTCTTGTTCCAGACTTTTCTGCTTGTATTCCCATGGAATCTCAACCCAAAAAGTGGAACCCTTCTCTAACTCGCTAGACACATCAATTCGGCCATTCATAAGTGAAACAAGGTTCTGAACAATTGTGGTACCTAATCCAGTGCCGGTTTCTTTTAAGTTATTTTTACATTGATAAAATGGAGCGAAGATATACTGTAAGTGTTCAGCATTGATACCAACACCTGTGTCAATTACTTCAATTCGAACTCGGCAGATTAATTCATCTTTATTAATGGGGCTAACTTTAATAGTAATACCTCCTTTTTGAGTAAACTTGACGGCATTACTGATTAGGTTAAGCAAAATTTGGCGCAGGCGATTTGCATCACCGATAAAGGTAGTGGGTAGGTTTTTATCATAATGAGTCTTGAGTGTTAAACCCTTATTGTTTGTAATCGGTGTAAACATATCACTGACACCTTTTATTATTTTAGGCAAATTAAAGGGTTCACTATCTAATACAAATTTCCCTGCTTCAATTTTTGATAAATCCAGAATGTCATTAATAAGTGAATGTAGTGCGGTTGCCGATTCGTCTAAGGAATCAATGTAATCTTTTTGTTGTTCATCAAGCTTTGTGTTATTAAGCAAGTTAGTCATACCAATAATACCACTCATTGGTGTACGTATTTCATGGCTCATGGTAGCAAGAAATTCACTTTTAGCCTTATTTGCGGTATCGGCCATCTCGCGCGCCTCTTGCAAGTTTTTTAGCATCCTATTGAGATAGAGCGGCATAATAAGAAGAAAAAAACTGTAAACCAGAGACGTTGACGTGTCGTTTACCCAATAACCTTCACCAACTAATAACCATTGGTAGCTGACAAAACCTGTGATAACTGCCGCTAATAATGGCCCACGACCATAACGTATACCGTAACCAATAAATATCCACGGATAGAGTAAATAAAAAGCACTGAATGCACTGGTGCTAGTTAAGACCATGGAATAGGTAACCGAACCAAGATCGAAAGGCACCATTAAATAACGCCGTAGCGGTACATTGGGATATAAAATAACGCTGATGGCGTTAATAAATGTAACCAAAAGGAAAACACCTAAAAAGATAATAAAATCAATAGGGGGTGCGCTAACATAACCATATTTAATTCCCAGACCAATATAGGTGCTTGCAAATAACCATATTCCCAAACGAACAAGGGTTTGTGCTATTTCCGGGTTATAATGGAGGCACTGGCGAATTTTTTTAATATCCATATATTCATAATAAAGCAGGAACAGGGTTAATAAAACAGTTATGACGAAACAATCCAAAATTAAAACCGAAATAACAACAGAAAATAAATGTAGCTTTTGTGATGGCACCAAGTGTTGTGTTTACACGACTCAGCAAATTGACACACCAAGAACTAAAGATGATTTTGACCATTTACTCTGGCAAATGGCGCATAAGAATATTCAGGTTTATAAAGACGAAGGTGAATGGTTTTTGTTAGTAAACAATGAATGTCAGTTTTTGGGTAATAATGGCCAGTGCGGTATTTATGAGACACGGCCACAACTTTGTCGGGACTATTCGAATGACTATTGTGAATTTGATGAACCGGCTGAAAAAGGTTTCCAGTTTTATTTTAAAACTTATGATGAACTTAATACATATTGTCAGAAGCGATTTAAAAAATGGGGTATTCGGTTTACGAGTTGACAGTATGGTTAAAATATTTATGGCAAAATTTCCTCAAAGCTATGAATCGCTTGAAATTCTTCTACTTCTTTAATACCTTGTTGAGTATCTGGCTTGTAAATAGACAGTAAATATTTAATACCGTATTTTTTTGCTGAGCGTAAAACCGATAAGCTGTCATCAATAAACAGTGTTGAGTCATTCTCGTAAGGGATCTGTTGCTTTAATTTGTCCCAGAATGCCGGTTGTTCTTTGGGTAGGCCAAAGTCATGTGCGCAAACAATATGATCGAAGTAATGATGCAATTGAGTTTTGTCGAGTTTAAGCGCCAAGCTTTTTTGGTGTGCATTGGTGACTAAAGCCGTTTCTATTTTTTGTTGTTTTAACGCCTGTAAAAATTCGCGTACAAAGGGATGTACCGCAATTAAATGAGCTACCTCGGCTTTAAGCTGGGCAATATCCAATTCCAGTCGTTCGGTCCAGTAGTCAACGCAATACCAGTCAATTGTACCCTCAACTTCTTTGTAGATAGGCATTAAAGTATCGTAGGCTTTATTAAAACTTAGGTTGTTTTTTTCTCCGTAACGAATAGGAACATGGTGTTGCCAAAAATGGTTATCAAAATTCAGATCGAGTAAAGTGCCGTCCATATCCAGTAGCACGGTGTTAATGTTTTCCCAATTAATCATACTATTATTTCAACTTGTATTTTGTGGTGATGCCTGGTGTTGTCGTATTTTAATTGTTAGTAAAAAATAAAACGCTAAGTCAGGCTCAATTAAGGTATTTATTATGCAATGGAAACATGAATGATGCACTGATTAAAAAAGCCAGTTTCAGGTGTTCTGGATTGAGGTCTTTTGGGTTATTTCACAAATCTGAGTGCATATGGTGGGTATTTTTATCCGGTAATACTGGCAGAATGCCCCTTAAGCTGTCAAAATCGCGTTCTTATGGATATATTGCAATCATATTTAGAAGCGGTGCGAAACTTAGCCTGTATGGCGGGTGAAAAAATTCTTGAAGTTTATCAAGCTGAATTTAGCATTGATATTAAAGCCGACCACACGCCCGTGACACAAGCCGATTTGGCGGCCAATGAAATCATCCTCGCCGGTTTAAAGGCATTAACACCGGATATTCCTGTGCTGTCAGAAGAAGCTAACATTCCTGCTTTTTCTGAACGTTCGCAATGGCAACGTTATTGGCTGGTCGACCCCTTAGATGGGACACGAGAGTTTATTCAAAAAAACGGTGAGTTTACGGTTAATATTGCCTTAATCGAAGACCAACAGCCGGTTCTAGGCGTAGTATATGCGCCTGTGTTGCAATTGATGTATTACGCAATTAAGGGCAAAGGGTGCTATAAAACGTCTGCACATAATAGTGCTGAAAAAATCCATGTTGCTAAACATTGTGCCAAGTCAGTGCGCGTGGCCGGTAGCCAGTCTTTTACTAATAATGAGTTTATTGCGTTTGTGCATAATCTTCCCGAATGCACGGTGATTAATTTAGGCAGTGCTCTAAAGTCCTGCCTAGTGGCTGAAGGCGGGGCTGATATTTACCCACGCTTTGGGTTAACTTCCGAATGGGATACCGCCGCAACTCAATGTATTTTAGAGGAAGCCGGGGGTTATCTAGTGGACGCAAACTTGCAACCGTTGCGCTATAACACCAAAGACAGCCTGTTAAACCCGCACTTTTTTGCCTATGGCGATAAAACAAAAGACTGGTTGTCGTACTGTGAAGACAAAATAACATCAAGTTAATTGTGTTGTTACTCTTTTATGGTTTTTATTTTATGCCAAATTACTTAGCATCGTCGCAGTCCTTATCATCGTAAACCGCCATTATAGTTTGTAATTCTTTTAGTATTTCCTGCTGTTGTTTGGGTGCTATTTGCATAAGCAGTGTAGGTAGGGAAGCTGTATGGTGAGTGCGGGGATCTTGTTGCAGCAAAGATAAAATTTCAATGTGTTCTCTTACAACGCTGCAACCCTGCTCACAAATTTGCTCGACCGTATCATGGGTGTTGTTAACTGGGGTTTTTAGTTCAGGTTTATTGTTCAGCATGAAGGCAGGCTTTACGAATTAATATATCGATCAGTATACAATATTAAACTGTGTTTTGTTAAGTTATACCGAAGTGCTGATATAAGCTTCTTCAGAAGTCTTATGTTCAGTTTTGTTGTGAGTACACTTAACTGTTAACAAATAGACTCAATTCAGAATTGTTTTTGTGGTTTGGAAACCTCCTGATTAATCGTCACGGTTAAAAAAGCAGAGGTTAAGCTTGCTATAAAATGAATGATAATTTATTGGGCACAATTTACGCTTTGATGGTAGTAGTTTGGTAGCAGAGGATAATTTTGAAGAAGAAGAACCTTCGCAAGTTATTGAATTAATGGTGGCCGGACCTGGAATCGAACCAGGGACACGAGGATTTTCAATCCTCTGC
>CAYYLL010000068.1:0-8829 GCA_964472525.1 uncultured Thioalkalispiraceae bacterium
ACATCATGCAACTTAATCCATCTGAAATCAGTGAACTGATTAAGCAACGAATCGAGAGCTTCGAAAAAGTAAGTGAAGCACAAAACGAAGGTACAGTCGTAGCGCTTGCGGACGGTGTAGTACGAATTCATGGTTTGGCCGACGTTATGTACGGTGAAATGATTGAGTTCCCCGGCAACGTATACGGAATGGCGCTTAACCTAGAGCGAGACTCGGTGGGTGCGGTTATCCTAGGTGATTACGGTAATATTACGGAAGGTGACAAAGTTAAATGTACCGGTCGTATTTTAGAAGTGCCTATCGGTGACGAACTTTGTGGTCGTGTTGTGAATGCACTTGGCGAGCCTATCGACGGTAAAGGTCCTATTGGTTCTAAATTATCGGCCCCCATTGAAAAAATTGCCCCCGGTGTTATTGAACGTAAATCAGTGGATGAACCCGTACAAACAGGTTTAAAAGCGATTGATGCCATGGTGCCGATTGGTCGTGGTCAACGTGAATTAATTATTGGTGACAGACAAACAGGTAAAACTGCGGTTGCGATTGATGCCATCATCAATCAAAAAGACACGGGTGTTAAATGTGTCTATGTTGCGATTGGCCAAAAAGCATCATCGGTTGCTGCGGTTGTGCGTAAGCTAGAAGAACATGGCGCACTTGCACATACTATTATTGTGGCAGCTTCCGCTGCTGAATCAGCAGCAATGCAATATATTGCACCTTATGCTGGTTGCTCTATGGGTGAGTTCTTCCGCGATAAAGGTGAAGATGCACTGATTGTTTATGATGATTTAACTAAACAAGCATGGGCTTATCGTCAGGTATCGTTATTATTACGCCGTCCACCGGGTCGTGAAGCTTACCCCGGTGACGTGTTTTATTTACACTCTCGTTTACTTGAACGTTCTTCTCGTATTAATGCCGAGCATGTTGAAAAAATTACTAATGGTAAAGTGAAGGGCCAAACCGGTTCTTTAACAGCATTACCGATTATCGAAACGCAGGCAGGTGACGTATCGGCTTTCGTACCAACGAACGTAATTTCAATTACCGACGGTCAAATCTTTTTAGAGTCTGATTTATTTAACGCGGGTATTCGCCCTGCGATTAACGCGGGTTTGTCAGTATCTCGAGTAGGTGGTGCGGCACAAACTAAAATCATCAAGAAACTCGGTGGCGGTACACGTTTAGCATTGGCTCAATATCGTGAACTTGCAGCGTTTGCACAGTTTGCATCTGATCTTGATGAGGCTACTCGTAAGCAGATTGAATTAGGCCAACGTGTAACAGAGTTAATGAAGCAATTCCAATATTCACCCATGAGTGTTGCGGAACAGGCGTTTTCATTATTTGCGGCAAACGAAGGTTTCCTGAATGATGTTGATGTTAACAAGGTTGTTGCTTTTGAAGCGGCTATGCAAGCTTACTTGAAGTCAAACAGTGCAGATTTAATTGCTAAAATTAATGACACGGGTGACTACAACGACGAGATTGCGGCTGAAATAAAAGCAGCGATTGAAGCTTTTAAATCAAACAGCACTTATTAATTAGCTGATTAAACGGTAAATAGTTTATGGCAAGCGGAAAAGAAATTCGCACTCAGATTAAGAGTGTTCAGAATACGCAAAAAATCACCAGTGCAATGGAAATGGTTGCTGCGAGTAAAATGCGTAAAGCGCAGGATCGCATGGCCGCTTCTCGCCCTTACTCAGCAAAAATGCGTCAGGTGATTGCGCATCTGGCTTATGCGCATACTGAATACAAGCACCCTTACCTTTTAGATCGTGATGTAAAACGTGCCGGGTATATTGTTATTTCATCTGATCGTGGTTTATGCGGCGGTTTAAATAATAATTTATTTAAAGCAACGCTAGCTCATATGAACGAATGGATGGATAAAAAAGTCGAAGTAGAATTTTGTACTATCGGTTCAAAAGCTCTTGGCTTTTTTAAACGCTTAGGTAATTTACGCGCACAAGCAACACATTTAGGTGATGCACCTTCTTTGACAGATTTAATTGGTACGGTTAAATCGATGCTGGATGCTTTCAATAACGGTGAAATTGACCGTCTTTATATTGTATCCAACGAGTTTGTTAATACGATGACCCAAAGCCCACGGGTTGATCAGTTATTACCGATTGTATCCATTGAAGAAGATGCTGAATTAAAACATCACTGGGATTATATTTATGAGCCCGGCGCACAAGAAGTATTAGATGGCTTAATGATTCGCTATATTGAGTCATTGGTTTATCAGGGCGTTGTTGAAAACATTGCTTGTGAAATGGCTTCACGAATGGTCGCAATGAAATCCGCAACGGATAATGCCAGCGACTTAATTGATGATTTACAACTGGTGTATAACAAAGCACGTCAGGCCGCAATTACTCAGGAAATTTCTGAGATTGTAAGTGGTGCGGCTGCGGTATAACTTATTTAAAATTAGTTAGATAAAAATTTAACTAGTTCAAGATACAGAATTTTAAACTTTAAGATTTAACGAGGAACGACAAATGAGTTCTGGAAAAATTGTCCAAATTATCGGTGCGGTAGTTGACGTGGAATTTCCACGCGATGCACTTCCAAAAATTTATGACGCACTAAAAGTAGAGTCAGAAGGCTTAACCTTGGAAGTGCAGCAACAACTCGGTGACGGTGTTGTGCGCGCCATTGCGATGGGTACAACCGATGGCGTAAAACGTTCGCTTGAAGTTATAAATACTGGCGAGCCAATTCAAGTACCTGTTGGACAAAAAACATTAGGCCGTATCATGGATGTGCTAGGTAATCCCATTGATAACGCAGGCCCAATTGGACATGAAAAAGAAATGTCTATTCACCGTAAGCCACCGGCTTATGATGAACAAGCGTCTAGTTTAGAAATTTTAGAAACCGGCGTAAAAGTTATCGATTTGATTATGCCCATTGCCAAAGGTGGTAAAATTGGTTTATTCGGTGGTGCGGGTGTAGGCAAAACCGTGACATTGATGGAGCTAATTCGTAACATCGCCGTAGAGCATAGTGGCTTCTCCGTGTTTGCCGGTGTAGGTGAACGAACTCGTGAAGGTAACGATTTCTACTACGAAATGGAAGAAGGCGGCGTACTCGATAAAGTAGCCCTTGTTTATGGCCAAATGAATGAGCCGCCAGGAAACAGATTGCGTGTTGCATTAACCGGTTTAACCATTGCTGAAAATTTTCGTGATGAAGGCCGTGATGTACTTATGTTTGTTGATAACATTTATCGTTACACTCTTGCGGGTACGGAAGTATCAGCATTGCTTGGTCGTATGCCTTCTGCGGTAGGTTATCAGCCAACCCTTGCAGAAGAAATGGGTGTGTTGCAGGAACGTATTACATCAACAAAGACCGGTTCGATCACATCGTTCCAAGCCGTTTACGTACCTGCGGATGATTTAACCGATCCGTCACCAGCCACTACCTTCTCTCATTTGGATGCGACATTAGTACTGTCACGTCAAATTGCAGAATTAGGTATTTACCCTGCGGTTGACCCGCTTGATTCAACGTCACGGGTACTGGATCCATTGGTCATCGGTGAAGAACATTATGATGTTGCCCGTGCTGTTCAAGGTACATTACAACGTTATAAAGAATTAAAAGATATTATTGCGATTCTGGGTATGGATGAATTATCGGAAGAAGATAAGTTGGCGGTCACCCGCGCACGTAAAATTCAACGTTTCTTGTCACAGCCTTTCTTTGTTGCAGAAGTCTTTACGGGTGCGCCGGGTAAATACGTATCATTAAAAGAAACAATTAAAGCCTTTAAAGAAATTGTAGACGGCAAATACGATGACCTGCCAGAGCAAGCGTTCTATATGGTTGGTGGTATCGAAGAAGTGGTAGAGAAAGCGAAAACGCTTTAAATATTAATTAAGGTTTTTGAGGTAAATAAGCATGCCGATGACAATGCATTTAGATATTGTAAGCGCAGAGAAGGAAATCTTCTCGGGTGTTGCCGAAGTGGTAATAGCACCGGCGGTTATGGGCGAAGTGGGTATTTACCCTCGTCATACCCAAATGCTAACGCCATTAAAGCCGGGTGAAGTTCGCATCACTAAGCAAGGCGGCGAAGAAGAGTCTATATATGTTTCGGGTGGCATTTTGGAAGTACAACCTCACGTTGTTACCATTCTTTCGGATACGGCGGTACGTGCTGCTGATTTAGACGAAGCCGCAGCATTAAAAGCGAAAGAAAAAGCAGAGCAAGCACTTAAAGATCAAAGCAGCGATCAGAATGTAGCCGATGCTCAGGCACAACTGGCAGAGGCGATGGCTCAACTTCAGGCTATTGCGCGTATGCGGAATAAAATAAAAGGTTAATTGTTATTAATTAACTGTTTCGTTAAAAAAGGCGGTTATACTGCCTTTTTTTATATTTAAAATTTAAGCAAGGCCATTATTCCCATCTTTATGGTTATGGTGGTGGAAGAAGAATCAGCCAAAAAGAGTTTAAAAATGTCAGAAAAAGTAGCAAACCAAAAAGTCGTTACCTTTACCTATTCTATTATGGATGAGCAAGGTAATGTACAAGAACAATCCGATTTACCCATGGCCTATGTGCATGGTTCAGACGATCGTGTTATTCCTAAAATTGCAGAAGCAATGGAAGGTCATTCAGTGGGTGAGACCATCGAAGTCGCTGTTTTGCCTAAAGAAGGGTTTGGCGAATTTGATGAAGCCCTAATCTTTCGAGACAAGATAGAAAATGTACCGGAAGAATACTGTGAAATTGGCAAAGAAGCGCAGTTCCAGAACGAAAACGGTCAAACAAAAATAATGATAGTCACCAAAATTGAAAATGGTGAAATTGAACTTGATGGCAACCACCCTTATGCGGGCAAAACCATGACGTTTAAATTAAATATAAAAGAAATTCGGGATGCAACGGTAGAAGAAGCAGGTTCAGGTATTGCTGCACAAAATGCAATTCCAGATAATAGAAAACACTAAAATTAGAGAATACCCATATGAGCAATATTAGCGTAATAATTTTAGCCGCGGGTCAAGGCTCTAGAATGAAGTCGGCGTTGCCAAAAGTTTTGCACCCGATTGCGGGCAAAGCACTGGTTCAGCATGTTATTGATACCGCCTATCAGTTGAATGCGAATAAAATTATTGGTGTGTATGGCCATGGTGGTGACATTGTTCCCAAAACAATCAATGATAATAAGGTGAACTGGGTTGTTCAGGAAGAGCAGTTAGGCACAGGCCATGCCGTTGACCAAGCCATGCCGGAACTTGAAGATAATGAAACGGCTTTAATTTTATACGGTGATGTGCCGTTAATTAAAACGGAAACATTAAAACAGTTAATAGCTCAGGCTAAAAATGATTTTGCTTTGTTAACGGTTTATTTAGATGATCCTGCTGGCTATGGTCGCATCGTTAGAAATAAAGATGGTCAGGTTGAGCGGATTGTTGAGCATAAAGATGCCAACGAAGAAGAAAAACAAATCACAGAAATTAATACCGGGATCCTAGCCGTTAATGCGGGTGAATTACGTAGCTGGTTAAAGCGGCTTGATAATAGCAATGCGCAGGGTGAATATTATTTAACCGACGTGATCGCAATGGCGGTGAATGATGACATGGCGGTTAAAACGGTACATCCAGAAAGTGAAGAAGAAGTTCTTGGTGTGAATAGCCGATTGCAATTGGCCGAGCTGGAAGGCTATTACCAACTTAGCAAGGCACAATGCCTAATGGAACAGGGTGTGACGGTAATCGATCCAACTCGTCTGGATATTCGCGGCAATGTCACCGTGGGTAAAGACGTGACGTTGGATATCAATGTGATCCTTGAGGGTGAGGTCGTTATTGGTGACAATGTTAGCATTGGTGCAAATTGTGTTATCAAAGATACGACTATCGAAAATGGCGTGGTGATGCAACCCATGTGCTGTGTTGAGCAGGCCATTATTGGTGCAGACAGTAAAGTGGGGCCTTTTGCGCGTATTCGTCCCGGTACAAAACTGGCGAATGAAACACACGTTGGAAACTTTGTTGAAATTAAAAATTCAACCGTTGCAAAGGGTAGTAAAATTAATCACTTAAGTTATATTGGTGACACCGATATGGGTGCAGGTGTTAATATTGGTGCGGGTACGATTACCTGTAACTACGATGGCGCTAATAAGTTTAGAACCGAGATTGGCGATAATGCGTTTATTGGCTCTAATACACAATTGATTGCCCCAGTTAAAGTAGGCGATGGCGCAACCATCGGTGCGGGTTCAACCATCACCAAAGACACGCCAGAAAATGAACTCACCCTAACGCGTGGCAAGCAAGTATCGATTAAAGGTTGGCAGCGACCAAAAAAAGAGAAATAATTAAAAGACTTAGGCTGTAATAATTAACGGAGTAAAGCAATCATGTGCGGTATTGTTGGCGCAGTAGCAGAACGCGATGTCGTTCCCATTCTTATCGAAGGACTTAAACGTTTAGAATATCGTGGCTACGATTCTGCCGGTGTGGCCGTAGTGGATAGCGATGGTTGTATTGACCGTGTGCGAATGCCGGGCAAAGTTGCCGAGCTTGAAAAGCAAACCAATAAAGTTAAGCTTAGCGCGCACTCGGGTATTGCGCATACACGATGGGCAACACACGGCGAACCAACACAAAACAATGCACACCCCCATGTGTGTCGAAAATCCGTGGCGGTAGTGCATAATGGTATTATCGAAAACCATGAAGAACTTCGCGCTGCACAAACCAAAGCTGGTTTTGAATTTACCTCGGACACTGATACCGAAGTGATCGTACACCAAATCTATGAACACCACATCAACCAGAAAAAAGATTTATTAACCGCAGTTAAAGACACGGTTAAAGAATTAGAAGGTGCGTATGGGTTAGGCGTTATTAGCAATAATGAAAAAGGTCATTTAGTTGCTGCGCGCAGTGGCAGTCCATTAGTGATCGGTGTCGGCATTGGTGAATATTTTATTGCTTCCGATGTGGCGGCTCTTTTACCGGTTACACAACGTTTTATCTTTTTAGAAGAAGGTGATATTGCAGATATTACCCGCCAGTCTTTAACAATTTATGATATCAATAATAATATTGTTGAACGTGAAATTAAAGAAAGTGAATTAACCGCAGATTCTGTTGAACGTGGCGAATACCGCCATTACATGCTAAAAGAAATTTATGAACAAGCACGTGCGGTAACCGATACGTTAGAAGGTCGTATCAGTGGCCATAAAATTCTGGAAGAAAGTTTTGGTTTAAAAGCAAAAGAAATTTTTGATAATATTCATGGTGTACATATTATTGCTTGTGGCACCAGTTATCATTCAGGCCTAGTAGCGAGGCACTGGTTTGAAACATTGGCTAATATTCCTTGCAGTGTAGAAGTTGCCAGTGAATTTCGTTACCGTAAACCAGTGGTTAGAAAAAATTCGCTTATTGTCACTATTTCTCAGTCCGGTGAAACAGCCGACACTTTAGCGGGCTTAAAAGAAGCCAAACGTTTAGGATTTGGTCAGTCATTAACAATATGTAATGTGCCTGAAAGTTCTTTAACGCGTGAAAGTGATTTAACCTTGCTAACCCGTGCCGGGCCAGAAATTGGAGTTGCCTCTACTAAAGCTTTTACCACGCAATTGGTTGCTTTATTAATGTTAGTGATTGTTCTAGGTCGTCGGCATGGTCTTAATGACAAAAAAGAAGTTAGATTAGTGAAGCAACTCGAAGCCTTGCCCGCAAAAATCGATCAGGTTTTAGAAATGGACGCAGAGATTAAAGAAGTCTCTGAAATGTTTGCCGATAAACGTCATGCTCTCTTTTTAGGCCGTGGCTTGCACTACCCGGTGGCAATGGAAGGCGCGTTAAAGCTAAAAGAAATTTCGTATATTCATGCCGAAGCCTATCCGGCCGGTGAGTTAAAGCATGGCCCGCTTGCCTTGGTGGACAGTGAAATGCCGGTTATCTCGGTTGCACCGAATAACGATATGCTCGAAAAACTAAAAAGCAACTTGCAAGAAGTGAAAGCTCGTGGTGGTGAGTTATTTGTATTTGCGGATGAAAAATCAAATTTTAAAGCCGAAGAAAATATTCATGTATTGAACGTAGTGGAATGCGAAGATGAAACATCACCCATTATTCATACCATTCCTTTGCAATTATTGTCTTACCATGTGGCAATATTAAAAGGAACCGACGTGGATCAACCACGCAATCTAGCCAAGTCGGTAACGGTTGAATAAAATATTTATTTATAATATATGTGATACAAAATTTTTTAATAGTGGCCTTATTATAAGGCCACTATTTTTATTGTCATAATAATTATTTTTCAGCCACTGCAATCAGCATTTCACAAGGTCCTTCAAATTGACCATCTTTTTCGAACTGTTCAAGTGCTTCTTGAATTTCATGCCAAGCTTCATCCTGTTCTGTATCAGATAAGCTTGATAGCATTTGATGTAAGGCGCCAAAGGATTCCTGTTCAAATTGTAAACATTCGGCGGCCGAAACAACACGAACTGGTGCATTGACACGTTCAATATGAATATTTTTAAATCGAGCCTCATCAAAAATAGATTCCAATTTTTCTTCTGTGCCTAAACTAAAAGGGCCGGGTTGGCCAACTAAAGGGGCCGGTAGATTAGCGCGGCGACGAATAATAGAAACCGGAATAGAAAAAAACAGGTTAGCTTCTGCGGTTGAATAAACCATGGCTCCGATTTTACCGCCGTGTTTAAGCTGATGCTTCATTCCTGAAAGTGCTTTTTGTTGATCGGGGAAGTAAATTAAACCCACTCTGGAAATGACTGCATCGAAGGGCTCTGAATT
>CAYYLL010000069.1:0-8635 GCA_964472525.1 uncultured Thioalkalispiraceae bacterium
TTTATTTTGATTCGGTTACCATGTTTACATTTTTTTTATTGGTCGGGCGTTTTGTTGAATTACGCGCCAGACAGCGTTCAGGTGAAGTGGCGGACGCGCTGATAAAATTATTACCCGTGATGGCTTCACGCGTTATTAAAGATAAAGTTGAACAAGTACTTGTAAATGAATTGGTAGCCGGTGATCACCTTCAAGTCAAACCCGGTGAAACCATTCCTGCTGATGCCATTATTATCGATGGGCAAAGTAGCATTGATGAATCTCTGGTAACAGGAGAATCTTTTCCTTTACGCCGAGTGATGAATGATAAAGTGATTGGCGGAACGGTTAATATTGAGTCGCCTATTATTGTTCAAGTGACGCACACAGGTGAGGACAGCGTTTTAGCCGGTATTCAACGGCTGCTTGATCGTGCGCAAACTGAAAAACCACATATCGCACGTATTGCCGATAAGGCTGCGAGTGTTTTTGTGGCGGTAATTTTAATACTTGCTTTGGCAGTGGGTTTTTTCTGGTGGCAAATAGACAGTAGCCGTGCATTCTGGATTGTTCTGTCGATGTTAGTCGTTACCTGTCCTTGCGCATTGTCATTAGCAACACCGGCTGCGATGACCGCAGCAACTGGCGCATTAACACGTTTAGGTGTGTTGATAACGCATGCCCATGCACTAGAAAGTTTAGCTAAAGTAGATACTTTTGTATTTGATAAAACCGGCACCTTAACTCAAGGGCAACTCGCCTTACAACAAACGAAAGAACTGGGTTCTTTGTCAGCCAGTGAATGTCAACAACTGGCCTTTAGTTTAGAGCAGGCTTCTGAACATCCAGTTGCCAAAGCATTTCAACATTTATCTTTTGAGCAACTCAGCTGCTCTCAGGTAATGGCGGAAGTAGGGTTAGGTGTTGAGGCGATGGTGAATAACACACGTTATCGCATCGGTAAACAAGCTTGGGTTGCTAAACTGACATCCATGAACCTTAAAGATACAATGCTTGGTAAGCAATCAAACTTGTCAGGTAATAAAGTAAATTCACAAGTATATCTTGCCAGTGAAACACAGTGGCTAGCGGTATTTACGTTAGAAGATAAATTACGAGATAATGCCTCGGCAATGGTCGCAGATTTAAGTCTGTTAAATGTTAAAACTTTATTGTTAAGCGGCGATCAGAAGAAGGTTGTGGATAATACAGCAACGGCGTTAAATATTAAAACATGTTATGCCGAACAAAGTCCGGACGATAAGTTAAATGTGATTAAAAACTTGCAACAGCAAGGGCATATTGTTGCCATGGTAGGAGATGGTGTTAATGATGCACCGGTTTTGGCTGCGGCGCAGGTTTCGATAGCCATGGGCAGTGGGACAGAATTGGCACAGGCCAGTAGCGATATGGTTCTACTCAGTGAAAATCTAAATCATTTACCTCAGAGTATTATTCATGCACGAAAAACGATGGGTATCGTTAAACAAAATCTAGCTTGGGCGGTATTGTATAACCTAACGGCCTTGCCTCTGGCAGCCTTAGGCTATGTTGCGCCGTGGTTAGCTGCGATTGGGATGTCGGCCAGTTCGCTTTTTGTGGTACTCAATGCGTTACGCTTAATGAAAATACAGGTTCAAGACAATACGAGCTAATGAATATGCGGTAAGATAACGCTATGGAAATTTTATATTTACTGATTCCACTGGGTATCGTTATTCTGGGTATCGCAATCGGTGCTTTTGTTTGGGCGGTAAAATCGGGTCAATTTGAAGATATGCAAGGCCCCGCATACCGTATTTTAATGGATGATGATGATCCGCTTATTCCTAAATATTCAGCTAAAAAACCAAAAGATCACAAAGAATCATCTGTAAATAAGTGTGATTAGCCCATATTTGGCTACAATATTAAGTGTGGTTTTTACTCAATATTGTTGAATCTGCACGCCAATAACATTAGAATTAACTAATATATAACCTTGATTGAGGACAGATCATGAAAGAATGGTTCACTTTTCAGAATTTCCCG
Source organism: uncultured Thioalkalispiraceae bacterium (assembly GCA_964472525.1). Taxonomy (GTDB): domain Bacteria; phylum Pseudomonadota; class Gammaproteobacteria; order UBA6429; family Thiohalophilaceae; genus SZUA-37. Next base: position 2,011 of record CAYYLL010000069.1, read on the forward strand.
CTTACTTTTATCATTGCATTGATTGCTTTTAGTATTTTTAGCATTTTATCGGTTGTTTTTGGCGGTTAAAACAGCGTTTAAGTATGGTTTATAATTAAACAAACTTTACTTTAACTATTTCCCCTAACTGTTTGCTTTTTAATGCCTTTGTCCTATCCTTATAAAAAAGGTTAGGGATTTAAGCGGTTGAATTTAAAAAGCACATTTTCTCAAAAATGGGCTATGCGGTGTTTCTCGCATAGTCTTTTTCTTATTCTGGCGACGATTGTCGCAAATTCTGCATTTGCACGTAGCGAGCCTGTCAGTGATGTGCGTGTCATTATCGACATATCCGGCAGTATGAAAAAGAATGATCCTAAAAACCTCCGCGCTCCGGCAGTGCGTATGTTGGTTGGTTTAATGCCGGCAAACGCAAAGTCTGGTATCTGGACGTTTGGTAAGTATGTCAATATGCAGGTCAAGCATGGCAAAGTAACGTCCGCATGGAAGGCTCTGGCAATGCTCGAATCTAAGAAAATACATTCTCGTGGCTTGTTCACTAATATTGAAGAAGCACTAAAGCGAACTACACAAGGATGGGAAAAACCCAATCGTAAAGAGCGACGACATTTAATATTATTAACAGATGGGATGGTCGACATTTCCAAAAATCCCAAGGACAATGAAGCCTCGCGTAAACGCATCTTAAATAGTATCGTACCCAAATTAAAAAAAGCCGGTGTGACTATCCATACGATTGCATTGTCGGCGAATGCCGATAAAAAATTACTGGCAGCCATGGCCGGGATGACAGACGGTTGGTACGAAGCGGCTGACAATGCCGAAGATTTGCAACGTGTGTTCTTACATATCTTTGAAAAATCAACCAATGTGGATACGGTACCTTTGGAGAAAAACCGTTTCTCTATTGATAAGTCGATTAAAGATATGACTATTCTGGTTTTCCGCAAGCCAGGAGAATCAAAAACTAAGTTAATTACCCCAGACAAAAAAACATGGAGTTATAAAAAACATCCGGCTGGAGTGAAGTGGTATCACGACACTGGTTACGATCTTATTTCGAGTAAAAATCCACAAGTGGGTCAATGGCTAATTAAAGCTGCTATTGATCCCGACAACAGAGTGATGGTGGTGACTAATTTGAAATTGGTAACGGATAACTTCCCGAATAATATTATGTATGGCGATAGCTTAACTTTAACCACTAAACTTGTTCAAGAAGGTAAAACCGTTACTCAGGAAAGACTATTAAAATTAGTTAATTTTAATATTTATAAACAGGCCATGACGGAACCAACATCAGCCGAGCATAAAAAATCGGCCAATCATGATGTGACTAATACCGCACAAAGCCAGACCGTGATGTTAGATGATGGTCGTGGTGCGGATAGGTTAGCAAACGATGGCGTGTATAGCGTGGCTTTTAATACCGACCAAACTAGTGGTGATGTATCGTTAACAATACAAGCAAAGTCGCCCGCTTTTGAACGCGAAGTTCGACATATTATAAAAATTCATGCGACACCGGCTGACTTGAATATTCAACAACAGGCTGATGGTAATTTTAAACTGAAAGTTGCTCCTCGAATGGAATTACTGGTTCCGCATACGGTTTCAATTCAGGTGACATTACCAGACGGTAATAAAAAAACCTTAGAGCAGGATGATGATGATAAATGGTATGCAGTACTGGACAAAAAATTTACGGGTCAACGAATAACCGTTACTCTGGTTGGAACACGAGTGAATGATAAACCTTTCCATGTTGACTTTGATAAAATATTACAAGTAGGTCATGGTGGGGAGCAACATTTATCATTGGATACACAAGTCGCACATGCTCCGGTTGCTCCGCCGGCCGTTAAAAGTGAATCACAGGATCATCAGGCTGCAATTGATGTGCCACCACCGATGCCAGTAATAGAGCCTAGTGAACATGCTACAGCCGCTCCAGAAGAAGAAACAAAGCAGAAGAAACATGAAAAATCAGCCAAGACTGAAAAAGATAAAAATGAACAAGGGTTTAACTGGTTATCAACAACCATGATTATTGTGTATGCAAATATTGTCCTCCTTATTCTTGCCGCTGTCGGCTATCTTCTTTGGCGTAAACGTAAGGCAAAAATAACTCAGGAACAGGAAGAAATGGATTTATGAGTGAAGTCAATACAGGTTCATTTACTTCACTGATTGTTGTGTCAGAAATTGCAGCGTTATTGGCAGTTATTTTAATTATTGTTTTTATTATAAATTTCCGCGGCCGGAGAAAGAAAAAAAAATTAACCCAGAGTTTTTTAGGAACAGTTAAAAGTTATGAAGCTGAACGTGACAAAGCATTAAAAGAACGTTTTAGTCAAACAACTGAACTGGATGAAGCGACCAGAAATAAACTGGTTGATGCCTTAATTGAATCTGAAAAAAAAGTATATTTACATATTGCCCAATTATATATGGGGTATAACCCTGATTCATTACCAGAACTAGAAAAAGAAATGAAATCTCTTGCAGATTGTTCGCTCAATGTTTTTGAACAACAATCAGATTCAAATGATAGTACTGATAAAGATGATACAGCATCACATGATCTTAAGAAACAAATCAAGAACTTAAGAGAAGAAAAGAAAGAGTTAAAAGAGAAAAATTCACAGCTTCAAATAGATTTCGATGCTGCAATGGATTCGATGGAGCGCATGACCACTGAATTTGCAAACATGTATGAAGGTGGTGCAAAGGAAGGTGAAAAACGCGTAAAAAATGAAATGTATCAGCTACGCCAAACACTGGCACAAAAGAAAGAATTTACTGAAGCAGAGGATGATGCCGAGGCTAGCGAGATACCCGATATGGATATTTCTGCTGACACGGAAGACAAATCAAACACAGATGATGAGCCAGCTACAAGTTAATAGTTCTGTAAAAAAGACGAAATGATTTATATGTAGTAGCTCAGACTTGAACTTACAAAATGATGACCCGAGCTTTGATATGAACTGACATTTTGTACATAGTTTAAAGTTAGCTAAAAGCAGATATTCGCAATATAATTATAGTAGGCTAATTACGACCCAAAGTTGTCATTATTAAGAACTATCTTTATGTCCGTTGTTCAGCAGAAGCGGTCGTTAAGTAAAGTCTAATATAGAGTGTGTATGATAAGAATAAGACCTATAAAAATAGTTTCCTTCTGTCCTTGCTTTAATTGAGCATCAATAAAAAACTGGAACAAACCTGCCTAAATACTAATCAAGTACTTATTTTCATTACATTTTAGTCGTAGTAAAAAAAATAATTTGTTAAGGTTACTTAGAATTTATAAAGGTATAGACAGGATCTGTCTATATAACTGATAGACAACTTTCTTAACCGATAATGGAGCATCAGAATTGACCTCTAAACCAACTGTATCAATATCCGAATTGACATTTTCTAGTGGGCAATGTTTTCAGTTCCATAAGAACGAAAAAATTATACTTGTAGGTCCTAATAATAGTGGGAAATCACAGTCATTAAGAGAAATTGTTAGTATATGTAACGATGGTAAAACTGATCGAACTATTGTTATTAATGGCTTAAGACTTTTAAAAGAAGGCACTGCAGATAACCTTAAAGATTTTTTAATTGAAAATTCTGATTATGTAAATCCTCAATACTGTTATAAAAGTTGGCAAATTCATGAAAATCATATTCAATTTTGGGATCATGAGTATCTCATTAATAATTTAAGTCCTGGTTTTTTAAAGAACATTGATGCTAATAACAGGCTTAATATATGCGCTAAACAAAACAGTATTGCACCTGGGGAGCAAAAATCACTACCACAACATATTCTCTATGATGATGAAGCCTTGATGAATAATATTAGCAATTTATTTCGTGAAGCTTTTGGTAAGGATTTAATGTTTGATTTTCGTGGAGGCAATAAGATGCCTATCCATGTAGGAAATTTATCAGATATAGAAGCTTTTACCGATAGAGTAGGGGATGCATATGTACACGCTGTAAGACGTAATCCACTGTTAGATATGCAGGGTGATGGTATGAAAAGCTATGCTGGAATACTTTTTGAAACTTTAGTTAATGATTTGGATGTCATTTTAATTGATGAGCCGGAGGCATTCTTACATCCTCCTCAAATGCGTCGACTTGGTGAGACATTATCTTCGAGAGTTGAAGGGCAATTAGTTATTTCAACTCATAGTAGTGATATTTTACGTGGTTTCCTTGAAGGCACCCGAGGAAATATCAGAATTCTCAGAATTCGCAGAGAGGGAGACATTAATATTGTTTCAGAAGCAACTTCAGATGTAATAAAAGATTTATGGGAAAAGCCTGAACTAAGATATTCAAATGCTTTAGAGGGTATTTTCCATGAGGAAACAATAATCTGTGAAGATGATAGTGATTGCAGGTTAATTAACTCCATAGCAGACCATTTGGCTAGCGATACTGATGACTCATGGCAAGATACCGCCTATGTACCTACAGGTGGAAAACATGGAATCCCAAAGGTTGCTAGTGTTCTGCGCAATATAGGTGTTCCAATAAAAGCTGTTTTTGATATCGACTTTTTATCTGAGCAAGCATTAGTAAAAGCTACAGTCGAGGCATTTGGTGGGAGTTGGGACGATATTCAGCCACTCTGGAACCGTGTTGATTCCGCTGTTAGAGATGGAATTAGGCCGAAATCAAATTCAGAGATTAAAGTTGATATAACTCAAATTTTTAATGGAGCCGACGAAGATGCTCTCCCTAAGAGTGATGTAATTGAAGCAATGAAACAAGGTAAACCTTGGAATAAAGTTAAAAAATATGGCACATCTGGTATTCCAAACGGGGATGCACAAGGGGACTATAATTCTCTTAGGGATGCATTAGAAGCAATCGGAATCTACATAATTCCTGTCGGAGAGATAGAGAATTTCTGCCCAGATATCGGTATGCATGGCCCTAAATTTGTTACTAAATTACTTTCTAGTATCCCATTAAATGATGAGCGTCTTACAGGTCTCAGAGATTTTGTCGAAAAGGTACATAGAGGTTCTAGTGCAAACGTTGCCTAACAAAGCCATCAAATTCACTCCCTACGGTCGCCGGTCGTGCAACTGCTTCGCACGCCGTTTATGGCGGTGTTGAGCACAAACAAAAGGAACAGTAGGTTTTCTTAATGAATAAAAATATTTTTAACAATTCTACGTTAAATGCTCTTCGTGCCCTTGATAATTCACCTGCTATGCGAGCTATTCGTGCAATAGAGGACTCACCATCAATGCGAGTGATTCGTGATATGAGCGACTCACCTGCACTTAGAATGATGCGCAAAATTGAAAACTCACCGACGATGCAGATGCTTCGTAACATTGAGGAATCACCCGCAATGCGGATTATGCGTGATTTAGAAAATTCACCAGCATTAAAAATGATTAAAAATCTTGAAAATTCGACAGCTTTCAAAGCCATAAGGGAAATGCAGGATTCTCCTGCTTTACGGGCTATAAAAGCACTTGAAGTCAGTCCTACCATAAAAGCATTTTCTAAAATAGCTGACCAACTCAATCATAATTATGGTGTCTTGGCTTTCTCTGAAGCATACGAGCTTCTTGTCGATGAAATGTCAGATATAAAAGAAGATGATTCATGGGTTTCTTTATTATCTTTCTCAAATGTCCGCAACAGAATCAGAGGAAAGGATGCTCGAAAGAATGAATGATTTGGAACAAACTATAACGACACAGCTAAATGTTCTGCAACCTACTGACACAGACTATATTTTCTTGGTTCCAGACAGGGAGCTGAACCTCAGAGAGGGGCCGAGCACGGATCACAAAGTTATTGAAGTTCTTCCAAGAAATAAAAAAGTTATGGAATTAGAGAGGAATCGAGATTGGGTAAAAATTGAGTTTTTTGACTACATTAGCAATACAAGTAAGATAGGTTGGGTACATAGCGGGTATTTATTGGTAGTAAATTTAAAGGGTGAAGTTTGAATAGCTCTAACAAGGCAAATCAACACGGACTACGCTATCGCTTCGCCGATTATTTGAGACGTTATGCGTAAAAGGAAAAAAACATGAGTTATGATTTAATGGTGTTTGATCTGAATGTGGCACCAAAAAATAAAATTGAATTTATGGAATGGTATGAATCCCAAACTGAATGGGAAGAAGAACATGATTATGATGATCCAAAAGTAAGCTCAGAAAAATTAAATAACTGGTTTATGGAAATGATAAATCATTTCCCCGCTATGAATGGGCCTTATTCAATACAAGATGATGATAACGATAAAATAACTGATTATTCTATAGGCTCATCTGTAATATATGCTGCATTCTCTTGGTCTCTTGTGGAGCCTGCTTATAAAAAAATGTTCGAGTTAGCAGAAAAACATCAGGTTGGGTTCTTCGATGCAAGCTCTGATGAGGCTTACCTTTGGTATATTAACTCAGAAGATAAGTTAGAGTTATTATCATAAAAAATTGGCACGGTGTTAGTTTGGATAAAATCGCATAACAACACGCCCTGAGGTGGACAACAACTAAATATCTCATCGTTGAACGACTGCTTTAGGGTGATACTGTTGAAAAACGATTGAACTTTTAAGTCGTATGCTGATCTGATCCTGAAA
>CAYYLL010000070.1:0-4568 GCA_964472525.1 uncultured Thioalkalispiraceae bacterium
GACCCCATTTTGTCGTTGCGAGCGATAGCGCGGCAATCTGGTTAAATTTTAGTGCCATCACATGTTTGAAACCATTATACAAACTTAAGCTTAAGTAGGTGGCACTACGAAATTTTCATAAGTCTCTCTAAGTTATTCGGGGGGATGCTGATAAAAAATCATATGTGCTTCTAAGTTGTTCGGGGGAATGCCGACAAAAAAATCATAAGTGCCACTAACTTGTTCGGGGCAATGCCGACAAAAAAATCATAAGTCCCTCTAAGTTGTTTGGGGAAATGCCGATAAAAAATCATATGTGCCTCTAAGTTGTTCGGGGGAATGCCGACAAAAAAATCATAAGTCCCTCTAAGTTGTTTGGGGAAATGCCGACAAAAAAATCATAAGTGCCACTAACTTGTTCGGGGGAATGCCAACAAAAAAATCATAAGTGCCACTAACTTGCTCGGGGAAATGCCGACAAAAAAATCATAAGTGCCACTAACTTGTTCGGGGGAATGCCGACAAAAAAATCATAAGTGCCACTAACTTGTTCGGGGGAATGCCAACAAAAAAATCATAAGTCCCTCTAAGTTGTCCCAACTAAGAGGGACTAAAAATAAATAGCATAATGATCTATTAGTAATGAGCTAAATAGCAGCATCAAATATAATATTGAATAGCCAAAAGTTTTCATTGGCAAACCTTTTAATTTAGGATCTTGCATTCGTATCGCATAATACATAAATATTCCACCAAGAATAGTCGCTGAAACTAGGTAAATCATTCCACTCATCTTGGACAAAAAAGGTAATGCCGTTACAATCAATAACAAAATAGTATATAGCAATACCTGTAAACGCGTGAACTTTACGCCATGCGTTACCGGTAACATTGGAATACCAACCTTTGCATAATCATCTTTTCTGGCAATCGCCAATGCCCAAAAATGAGGTGGCGTCCATACAAAAATAATAAGAAATAATATTAGTGCATGTACGGTAACATCATTGGTAACAGCAGCCCAACCTAACACCGGTGGAGCCGCACCGGCTGCACCACCAATAACAATATTTTGTGGTGTTGCGTGTTTTAAATAAATGGTATAGATAAAAGCATAACCAATTAAAGATAAAAAAGTTAATCCGGCTGTGAGTGCATTAACTAGGAATACTAATATCGCCATAGCAACAATGCCAATGACTGCTGCGAATATTAATGCCTGTTTTTGAGTAAGACCACCGGTAATTAAAGGACGATCTTCAGTCCGTTTCATTTCCGCATCAAATTTTTGTTCGACTATTTGGTTAATTGCCGCAGCCGATGCTGCAGCCAGACCGATACCAAGTGTACCAAATAGCGCTTGCATAATAGGTAGGTCTTGCGGCGTGGGTACTGCCATAAACATACCAATAACCGCGGTAAATATAATAAGCATAACAACTCGGGGCTTACAGAGTTCATAGTAATCATGCAATACGGAGCTTGAATTTGTCATGCTGAGGATACCTAATTTAAATTTGTGACATTGGTCTTATTGCATGATTAACCGTAACCATGGTTAATAATAACAAAGCCGCAACACCATTATGTGCAACTGCAACTAACAAAGGGAGTGACAATAGTACATTTGCAATACCAAGTGATACTTGTAAAACAAGAATGAATAATAATATCCGGCCTAATTTTCGCAACATTGGAACGTCCTTTGCAAAAATTAATTTTAAACTCATCCAACCTATAAACAGGAAAACTATTAATGCACCGAGCCGATGGACAAAATGAATGGTCATCCTTGCTGTATTATCAAGAACACCACCTTCAAAATTTATATCGGTTCCTCGCCATAAATTAAAGGCTTCTTTGAAATCAGTCGCAGGTATAAGACTTCCATGACAGGTTGGGAAATCAGCACACACTAAAGCAGCATAGTTTGAACTTGTCCAGCCACCCAACATTATCTGAAAAGCAACAAGAACTAGACCTATAAAGGCAATACTCGCATAAGGTTTAAGCTGAGTTGGGTATGAAGAATACGGCACAAATATTTTACTTTGACGTAAACTAATCCACCACAACAGGGATAAAGTCGTCATTCCACCAATTAAGTGCATCATAACGATCGTTGGATTTAACTTAATGGTCACGGTCCACATACCCAGTAAACCCTGAAAGATAACTAACGCTAGTAAAAACAACGGTAATCGGTATTGTTGGTTTGGTATTTTTCGATTACGCCAACCGATAACAGCAAGGATAACAATTAGCAAACCCAGTGTGCTTGCAAAATAACGGTGGATCATTTCTTTCCAAGCTTTTGCAGCAACAACCGGATGTTCTGGATAGGCTTCATTAGCCTTCGATACATGGTGTTCTGCTTCTGGAACAGTTAAATGACCATAGCAACCCGGCCAGTCTGGGCAACCTAAACCGGCGTCGGATAACCGAACATACGCACCTAGTACAACTACAAATAGTGCAAGTATTGTCGCGAGTATTGCAATTTTACCAAAGTATGATTGTTGCATATTATTTACCCTAATTAACTTATCCCATTTGTGAAACTTTTAACAGACGCGTTAAATCTTTTGCAATATCCGATGCATTTGCATCTAACTCATAATACATCATGAGGTTACCAATGGGGTCAACAATATAAATCCGATTAGATTTACCCGGTTCTATTTTATCGGCAAGTTTGAATTGTTTGGTTATATTCGTTAACTGCTTTGGTGTTCCCGTTACAATATCCATATCAGGATGATATTCTTTTACTTCTTTCATAAATTTATCAGACTGCTTGTTTAACATAACATAAAGCCTATTTATTCTTGTAAAGTCACCACCTTGTGCAAGTCTTGTTTGACGCATCACCACGAGTTGGTGCTTACAATTATCATCACATTCACCTGCGCCAATAAAAACCATCACCCATTGATGTTCCTGAGCAGCCAGTTTATATAGTCTATTATTTCCAAAATAAGTTAAATTTACATTCTTTAATTCTTTTGCCGGACGAATTAAAGTTCCCTTATTTTTGGTAACATAATCTTCAGATGAATGTGTATTAAAAAGGTAAATGGCAAAAAGAATGGGGGCAAGGAACATTAGAAATAACAGAACCATTATTCTTTTATTTTTCCTAATCTGTGCCTCATCAGGCATTGAAGTTGATTGCTGTTGTGATTTATTAGAATCTGACATAAAATATTTAACTGCTACGCAGTCTTCTCCTGATTGGATTTAAAACATGATCTTAAAAATAATAATAATACGACTAAGCCCATCGTGAACCATTGGGCTGCATAACTTTCACTCTTTTCTGGCGAGGAAGTTATTACTTTCCATTCTCGTACAAAACCTGATTTATCCCCCGGTTCTAAACGTAAAATAAATGGATAGACCTTCATTTTCAATACGCTACTTATTGCCGGAAAATCAATATTCTGTATAACTGCCGGAAACTGTTGCGGGTTAATTTTAACATTACCCATGGCAAAAAAATTCTTTGAAGGAATATATCCGGTCCCTTTTATACTTATTTTTTTTGTTGTTGTTTTAAATTCGGGTAACTCGGAACGGTAGCGTTTACCTTTTATCCAACCTCTGTTCACTAATATCATATTATTAGACTGTCCCAGCCGAAAAGGTGTTACAACATAAAAACCAATTTGAGACTGATGTACCCGGTTGTCAATTAAAAAACTATGCTGAGCATCGTACTGTCCGCTTACTACAAATTTTTGATACATAGCATCTGCAGTTTTTATCAAATCAGGGCTATCAGTCGCCTTTAATTTAAGCGCTTCTTGTTCTGAACGCGCTGTATACTCATCCATTTTTTGTCGTTTAAATTCAGCTCGATCAACTTGCCAGAAACCAAGTGACATTAAAATCGGTAGCACAATCAATGTTGCAATACTCGGTGCTAATTTTGGTTTGAACTGAATTGCCATTATAAATATGCTTTGCCAAAGACGGTTGCTAAGTTAGAATATCTGGACATTGTTAGCAAACTACGCAGTTTACATATCGGAGATAGACTATGGTTGTTAAAATTTTAATTGTACTGGTTTTTTTCTTCATTGTATTTAGTCTGTTTTTTGCCTTATATACAATGGCAAAAGATAAAGGCAAAACAAATCGAACGGTTAAAGCCTTAACCATACGTATTGCAGGTTCAATTGCTTTGCTTATATTCTTACTGATTATGCATAAACTAGGCTATATTACACCGCATAAGGTTTTTTAGTGAGACTTAGTTCGAAGAACTTAGTCTCACTTATGTCGAGCGAGTAAAACGAGCGAGACCTTACCAGATAAGCACCCCCCACCCTAACTGCAAAGCAAACAAGCCCCTGCAAGCGAAACTATCTACCAAATACGAGTACTGTGCCGCCTTGTTAAGGCTCTCTAATTAAGCCTGGAGTATGTGCTGTATTGCTAGAATCTTGCTCGACATAAGTGCGACTAAGTTCTTCGAACTAAATTAAAGTTCGTACCTACCTGCTAAAGTCTCGCTCGTTTTACTCACTCGGCATAAGTCCTGCTAATTTGTCCCAAATAAACTTGGAGTTCGTACCTACCTGCTA
>CAYYLL010000070.1:4668-8169 GCA_964472525.1 uncultured Thioalkalispiraceae bacterium
AAGTCTCACTCGTTTTACTCACTCGACATAAGTCCTGCTAATTTGTCCCAAATAAACTTGGAGTTCGTACCTACCTGCTAAAGTCTCACTCGTTTTACTCACTCGACATAAGTCCTGCTAATTTGTCCCAAATAAGCAGGACTAAAAAAGGCGGAGCCAAGCTCCGCCTTTCCGTGGCTATTTCGACTTTGTTATATTAGCCAATATACAAAGATGAATAAACCTAACCAAACCACGTCCACAAAATGCCAATACCAAGCTGCGGCTTCAAAAGCAAAGTGATGCTCTGCGGTAAAATGACCTTTCATTGAACGAATTAACATAACCAATAACATGGTCGCACCCACGAATACATGGAAACCGTGGAAGCCCGTTAACATAAAGAACGTTGTACCATACGCACCGGTTGTTAATTTTAGATTTAATGCACTATAGGCATGACCATATTCATACATCTGAAAACTCAAGAACGAAATACCTAAAATAACGGTAACCAGTAAACCTAATATTAACTGCCCATTCTTACCTGCTTTTAAAGCATGGTGAGCCCAAGTTAAAGTAACACCTGACGTTAAAAGAATAATGGTATTCCATAATGGTATGCCTGTCGCTTCCATTGCAGTGTAGTCACCGCCGACATTGCCCGGACCATTCGTTGGCCAGACTGCCTGAAAACCATTGTGCAAAACAGCATTCGTCATTTCATTGTTACCCGCTCCCCCTAACCATGGTACGGAAAAGTTACGCATGTAAAATAAGGCTCCAAAGAATGCAGCAAAAAACATCACTTCAGACAAGATAAACCACATCATCCCCATACGAAAAGATGTATCGACTTGTCCGTTATATTTACCCGCAATGCTTTCTTTAATAACCGTACCAAACCAACCAAACAACATAAAAATAACCGTTGCAAGACCAATATACATAACGGTCATGTTACCCAAACCTGCATCGGTCGACGTTGTTAGCGCATATGCAAATCCACTCGTACTAAGAAATAAACCGATTGAACCAACCATGGGCCAGTGACTTGGCTCTGGAAGATAATAGCTGCCTTCAGCGTGTGACATAACTACCCCTCTTTATTTATCTTTGATTTAATTAAATTAAATTTATTTTGATGCTACTGCTTCTGCATTAAAAAACGTATATGACAACGTAATTCTATCAATACTTTTTGGTAAGGCCGGATTAACCATAAATCGAAGTGGCATCTTTCGCCCCTCACCTTTTTTAAATTTTTGCTGTGTAAAACAAAAACATTCTATTTTAGTAAAATACTTTGTTGCATTACCGGGTAATATTCGCGGTACGGCCTGAACAATCATATCTCGCCCAGTATTGTTCTTTGCATAAAAATGAACCGTTGTCATAACCCCCGGATGAATAACAACTTCTTTTTGCAAGGCTTTAAACTTCCACCTCATTGCGTTGTTAACAGCGGTAATAAATTCAACTGTGATATTCCGCTTAAGATCTTTGTGTGCGGCCATCTCTTTTACATGTTGCTGCTGTGCGATTGTTGTTGGGTCATACGTGCCATTCTCAATATCGGTGAAACGGCCAATACCAAAAGCAGAACAAACAACACTATATAAAGGAACCAGAGCGTAACCCAGTCCAAACATGGCTATAACAATAATAAAAAGTTTTGTAACCGTTTTACCATTAGTTGTTTTACTTTTATTGTTTGCTTCCATCTTTATTTTACTACTTTGATGTTTGAATAAATAACCAAGCGTAAAACACCACAACTACAATCACTAGGATAATAACTGTTTTCCGTACACCTTTTTTTTGTTCTTCATTCATTAGTATTTTTACTCGAACCTAACACAATTTTTCTTTAATACATTCTCTAACCTGATAACACTTAACCTCGCTTGTAATAGTACAAGCGAGGTGGTTAGCTATTTAACTTCCGGCGGTGTTACATGGGTATGATAAGGTGCTGGCGAAGCCACTTCCCATTCAAGACCTTTCGCATCTTCCCATACTTCATTAGATACTTTATCGCCACCTTTAATACATTTAATAATAATATAAAGGAACAACAACTGCGTAGTACCAAATATAAAGGCACCAATGGATGAAATCTGATTAAACTCTGCAAACTGTAACGCATAGTCAGGGATACGACGAGGCATACCGGCCAGACCTAGGAAATGTTGAGGGAAGAATAAAATATTCACCGAAATAACTGATATCCAAAAGTGCCATTTACCAAGTGTGATATCAAACATATGACCTGTCCATTTTGGTATCCAGTAATAAACACCACCGATAATTGCGAACAAGGCACCTGTTACAAGAACATAATGGAAATGCGCAACCACAAAGTAAGTATCGTGGTATTGGAAGTCAACCGGAACAACACCCAACATCAAACCTGTAAACCCGCCTATCGTAAACAAGAATACAAAGGCAATCGCCCATAACATAGGCACTTCAAATGTCATTGAGCCTTTCCACATAGTTGCTGTCCAGTTAAAGACTTTAACTGCGGTCGGTACGGCAATCATTACCGTCGCATACATAAAGTATAACTCGCCCGCTGCTGGCATACCCACGGTAAACATATGGTGAGCCCATACGATAAACGACAGGAATGCGATGGCTGCTGTCGCATACACCATCGATGCGTAACCAAATAAAGGCTTACGTGCAAATGTTGGAATGATTTGCGAAACAATACCAAAAGCAGGAAGAATCATAATATAGACTTCAGGATGACCAAAGAACCAGAATACGTGTTGGAACAACACTGGGTCACCACCACCGGCTGCATCAAAGAAGCTAGTACCAAAGTATTTATCGGTCAACATCATAGTTACCACACCCGCAAGTACCGGCATTACCGCAATCAATAAGAATGCTGTGATTAACCATGTCCATACGAATAAAGGCATTTTCATTAAGGTCATACCAGGCGCGCGCATGTTTAAAATGGTTGCGATAATATTGATAGAACCCATGATGGATGAGAAACCTAACAAATGCACGGCAAAGATAAAGAATGCCAGTTTGTCATATTGCCCTGAAAGTGGCTCATAGAAAGTCCAACCGAACGCTGGGCCTTGACCCGATAAGAAGTCGCCACCAATAAAGATAGGTGCCACTAACATAATCGCAGCGAATGGAAGAATCCAGAAACTCCAGTTATTCATACGTGGTAATGCCATATCCGGCGCACCAATCATAAGCGGTACTTGCCAGTTAGCAAAACCGACCATGGCGGGCATAATGGCACCAAATACCATAATTAAACCGTGCAGGGTTGTCATCATATTGAAGAAGTTAGGATTAACAACTTGCATGCCGGGTTCATATAATTCCGCACGAATAACCATGGCAAACGCACCACCCACGAATAACATGGTGAATGCAAACCATAGGTACATTGTACCGATGTCTTTATGATTGGTTGTAAACAACCAGCGTTTAATACCTGTAGGATGATCGCTCATTTTTTAATCTCCCAATTAACGCGCAGCTTTA
>CAYYLL010000071.1:0-7589 GCA_964472525.1 uncultured Thioalkalispiraceae bacterium
GCAAATTAAGCCAAATCAGTAACGAGCAAAAAGGGGGCAATCTGGTGGGGGTCGGCATTATGGGCGTGTTGTCTGCACTTATTATTGGCCCTTGTGCAGGCCCCATTATTATTGGTGCGCTCACCCTTGCAGCCAAAGACGGTGACATGTGGCTGGGCTTTTTGTCGATGTTTACCCTGGGTAATGGTTTAGGTTTACCCTTACTGATTATCGGCACCACTGGCGGTAAATTCCTGCCTAAAGCCGGTACATGGATGGACATTGTTAAATACACGGCCGGGGTTATTTTATTAGCCATCGCCATCCTTATGTTAGAACGTGTCAGCTTTATTTCGACAACCATTATCATGATGTTATGGGCTGTGTTGTTTATCGTATCGGGCGTTTATCTTGGCGCGCTCGAACAAATTAAAGAAGGTGCATCCGGCTGGATTAAATTATGGAAAGGTCTCGGCCTCTTTATTATTATATACGGCTTTATCGTGATGCTCGGCGGCTTAACCGGCGCACGCAATGTGAATGATCCGATGCACGGCTCGGCCTTTATGGGCGGCGGTGGCAGTGGCCCGTCACAAACCCAACACTTGGTCTTTAAGCGCATTAAATCAGCGAGTGATTTGCAGGCCACTTTGGCACAAGCAAAAGCAAGTGGTAAATATGTTATGCTTGATTTTTATGCAGACTGGTGTACTTATTGCAAAGCCTATGAAGATTACGTTTTTAGCGATCCTAAAGTGCAGGCCGTACTAAATAAAAACTTTATCGTGATACAAGCTGATATTACTGCCAATGATAAAGTTGACCAGGCGTTATTAAATTCTGTAAAAGTACAGGCGCCACCTGCTATTTTGTTTTTTGACAAAAAAGATGGCCAGGAAAAACATCGCTTTAGAGTTGTCGGTGGCATGAATTCCGAACAATTTTTAGAACGTTTAAAACTGGTTTTAAAATAAAAACTTCCAAAGGAAGCACATGAATAACAAATTAATCATGGCGATTGCCGCCATTGGTATTATTGCGGGCATTGTCGCTAACCAATATTATGCCCGACAGCAAACGAAGCCCCAGACTGAACAAGCAAAAGCTCAGCCCAATGTACCCAAAGAAAGCCACCGTCCTGATTACAATTTGAAGGATTTAGAAGGCAAATCCCATTCAGCTTCTGAATGGGATGGCAAAGTCGTTATTGTTAATTTTTGGGCAACTTGGTGCCCACCGTGCCGCCGCGAAATGCCAACATTTATAGAATTTCAGGATGCTTACAAAGGTCGAGGCGTTACTTTTGTAGGTATTGCTTTGGATGAAAAAAATGCCGTTGCTGGTTTTACCGATCCCATGGGCATTAACTACCCCATTCTTATCGCCGAACAAAAAGGTATACAGTTGGCGCAAGACTATGGCAACCGACTCAATGTTTTGCCTTTTACGGTTATTATCGACCGCAAAGGCAATATCACCCAACGCTTTTCTCGCGAAGTCTCTTATAAGGACATTGAAGAAGCCATCAAATTTTTGCTTTAACCTGACTTAATCCTAACGAAGAACTTAAGCCTGTCCCACAAAATATGTTGGGGGATAGGCCAGATCCCAAAAAACACATTTTATACCGGTAATCCCACCCCTATCACTGTTTTTAGTCTTAAACTCCGGCAAAATGCGGCTAATTGTGCTTATTTTCGTTTTTATGGACAATAGAAGCCTTTTCATGCACAATATGGCCCAGAAAACATGCAAAACAGCAATAAATGTGGCCAAAATTAGCTAATTTGCTGCTAATTCCACTAAACAGGTATAAAAATACAAAACAATGGCAAATTTACTCGTTATTCATGGCCCAAATTTGAACCTGCTCGGCACCCGAGAACCGGAGCATTATGGCGCGACTCGCCTTGACGATATTGATAAGCAACTGAGTACGCAAGCCACACAAGCCGGTCACTCACTCGCGTGTTTTCAAAGCAATGCAGAACATGAAATCGTCAACCGTATCCATCAGGCTCAACAGGATAACGTTGAATTTATTATCATTAACCCGGCGGCTTTTACTCACACCAGTGTCGCTGTACGTGACGCCCTTGCCGGTGTTGCAATACCTTTTATAGAAGTGCATTTGTCCAATGTACATGCGCGTGAAGAATTTCGTCAACACTCCTATTTTTCTGATTTAGCCGTTGGTGTTATCAGTGGTTTAGGTGCGCAAAGTTACCAGCTTGCTCTTGAAGCTATTATTAGTAAATTAAAATGAACATTAACCCCCAAACATTCTAAATTTAAAGCGAAATAAAAAAATGGATATACGTAAAGTTAAAAAACTCATCGAACTGCTTGAAGAATCAGGCATTGCCGAAATCGAAATTCACGAAGGTGAAGAATCAGTTCGAATTAGTCGTCAGTCTGCAAATGCAGTTGTGGCCGCACCTGTCGCTGTTGCCGCACCCGTTGCACCTGTCGCCGCAGCAGTAAGTAGCGAACCGGCAACCCCAGAAGCCAAAAAAGAAATAAGTGGCCATGTGGTTAAGTCCCCCATGGTAGGCGCATTTTATAGTGCCGCTAGCCCCACGGCCAAAGCCTTTGTTGAAGTTGGGCAAACGGTTGCCGTTGGCGATACCCTGTGCATTATCGAAGCAATGAAATTAATGAACCAAATCGAGTCCGATAAAGCCGGCGTGGTTAAGGCTATCTTGGTTGAAAATGGTCAGCCAGTTGAATACAACCAGCCTTTATTCGTTATTGAATAGAGCAAGAGCTTTGATGCTCTTTATCTTTACAATTACAAAATTACTTATTTTTAAGGTAGTGAACCCTCATGCTTGAAAAAGTCCTTATCGCAAACCGAGGCGAGATAGCATTACGCATTATGCGTGCCTGTCGCGAGCTTGGTATAAAAACAGTCGCCGTCCACTCCGAAGCAGATCGTGACTTAAAACATGTACGCTTATCCGATGAATCCGTTTGTATCGGTCCGGCATCTTCAATGGATAGTTATTTAAATGTACCGGCTGTTGTCAGTGCGGCGGAAGTCACTGATACGGTGGGGATTCATCCAGGTTACGGCTTTTTATCTGAAAATGCCGACTTTGCCGAACGGGTAAAAGAATCTGGTTTTATTTTTATTGGTCCCAGTCCTGAAAATATTCGCACTATGGGTGATAAAGTTGCCGCGATTGCAACGATGAAAAAAGCCGGTGTGCCTTGTGTACCCGGTTCAGACGGCCCACTCGGTGACGATGCCGACACCAATTTGCGCATTGCCAAAGAAATTGGTTACCCGATTATTATTAAAGCCTCCGGTGGTGGTGGTGGCCGAGGTATGCGAGTTGTAAATAGCGAAGCAGCTTTAATCAATTCCATTGCGTTAACCAAAGCAGAAGCCGGGGCCGCCTTTAATAATGATGTGGTTTACATGGAAAAATTCCTCGGCAACCCGCGTCATATTGAAATTCAGGTTTTGTCTGACGAACATGGCAATGCCATTCATTTAGGTGAACGTGATTGCTCGATGCAACGCCGTCACCAGAAAGTAATTGAAGAAGCACCTGCGCCTGGCATTAGCGATGAAGTGCGTAAACGTATTGGCGAACAATGCGCACAAGCCTGTGTCGACTTCGATTATCGCGGAGCCGGCACCTTTGAATTTTTATATCAGGACGATGAATTTTATTTTATTGAAATGAATACTCGGGTACAGGTTGAACACCCGGTTACTGAAATGATTACGGGGGTCGATATTGTTCGTCAACAATTACTGATTGCCTCAGGCGAACCGCTTGAGTATAAGCAAAGCGATATTAAAATAAATGGCCACGCGCTGGAATGTCGTTTAAATGCCGAACATCCAGAAACCTTTATGCCGTCCCCCGGCATGATCAATAATTACCATCCACCTGGTGGTCCCGGTGTGCGTGTTGACACCCATATTTATAATGGCTATGTCGTCCCTCCGTATTACGATTCGATGATTGGTAAGCTCATTACCCATGGCAATACACGGGAGATTGCACTGGCAAGAATGCGCGGCGCTTTAAGTGAAGTGGTCATTGATGGTATTCAAACGAATATTACGCTACACCAACGATTATGTAGCGACTCCGGCTTTGCTGCCGGTGGTGTCAATATTCATTACCTCGAAAAATTGCTGGGTATTAGCTAAATATATTTTTACTTGGTCTGAAATTACCATGTACGTCATTCCCGCCTACGCGGGAATGACGTAATTAAACACAACGTCTTTAAAAAGAATCGGCTACCCATCAGGAATAACTATTAAATAATCATGGCCTGGCTACAACTTGTAATACAAACAAATACCGAGCAAGCACAAACCTTGTCCGATATTTTATCGGAGGCCGGTTCAAGTGCTGTCACCTTGCGCGATGCCGCCGACCAACCTTTATACGAACCACCCATCGGCGAAACGCCATTATGGTCACAAACAGAAGTAATTGGATTGTTCGATGCCAATACCGACATGGATGAGGTCTTGCTTTTAATCACAGAAGCATTAGGCCATTGCCCAAATTACACTCTAAACCCTTTAGAAGACAAAGACTGGGTAAGGGAGTGGATGAGTCATTTTAAACCAACCCGTTTTGGTAAGCATTTATGGATAGTCCCCAGCCATCATGCCGATACACATATTAAGCAACACCCTGACAGCATTAATATTCTACTCGACCCAGGTTTAGCTTTTGGTACCGGCACCCATCCCACAACAGCCATGTGTTTAGAATATTTAGATGCAACCCCGCCCAAACAGCAGAGCGTGATTGATTATGGCTGTGGCTCAGGGATTCTTGCTATCGCAGCTGCCAGACTCGGAGCAAGTGATGTGCTTGCTATTGATAACGACCCACAAGCACTGATCGCAACCGAAGATAATGCCAATAAAAACTCAGTTGTTAAGTTGTTTAACATTCAACTTCCTGAGCCTACTCCCACTATACAAGCCGATCTACTGCTAGCCAATATATTAGCCAAACCTTTAATCAAGCTGGCTTCTCATTTAAACACATTGATAAAACCCAATGGCCGGTTGGCGTTATCAGGAATATTAGCAGAACAGACTGACGATGTACTTCGAGCCTACTCACCCATGTTTGATATAAAAATATTTAAACAAGAAAGCGACTGGGTGTGCCTATCCGGCATTAAAAAAAACTAATACGAGAATTTATCAAAATAAATTCTAACATACCTTAAAATAAGCCACGATTTCAGCAAGCGAATCAGAAAGTTCAGACATTTTCTGTACATTATCAGTCGATTCTTTTGCATGATCCGCCGTTTCGTTCATGGCTTTTAACAACCGCTCAGACACCGTACTTAATTGAATAACACTACTATCCGATCCAGACGCACAATATTAGCATCCATACGCTCAAGCAAAGGGAAATGGACATTGCGAATAGAATCCAACCGCAATGAATTTGTTTGCGTAACCTAATAATTGATTATAAGGTAAACAGAAAAACCTAGGACACCGACCAGAGCAACCGCCATGATCTTATATTTTATTTTTAAATCATTGCATATCAACAATTCTATTTGTTAAGAAAAAATAGTATCCAACGTAAAACTCATACATATGTATCGACTAAAAGATTAAAACCATTAATGGTTTCAAACACTGTATTCCCCAACTTTACAGAGATGGTAAAAACACAATATCGATCATTTATCATCATGTTGCAGAAAAAACACATAAAGAAAATAATGTATTAAGACAGGACCAACAAAAAAAATATAGTGTCTTATCTTTTTCTGTTTATAACAGTAAGACCCCTTACAATATTATTTATATCGTATAAGCGGCATATTTTTTGCTTTAATTCAAAATAATGATTTTTAATAACGTAATTTTGACACTGGCAAATTAAAAGACAGGTGGCGTTACTAATAAAGTCAGTATAAAAACATGAACCGTTTCCCCAAACCTACATGGTATTACCAAAGGAGAATATCCATGACTATTCAACTCAAAAGATATGCCTTGCCGCATATTTTACTACTATCCCTAGTAGGGCTGGCTCCCATAGCAAGCCAAGCGGATGTTGTTGTTATCGGTAATACAAGTATCAATGCTGACAGCATCACCCCCAAACAAGCGAAAAAACTTTGGCTAGGTAAATTAAAAAAACTCAGTGGCGAGAAAGTGACCGTTGTTGATCAAACTGAAGGAAGCAAAGTATTTGAAGCCTTTTATAGTACGGTCGTTAAAAAGAAACCCTCCCAGCTTAAAGCCTATTGGGCCAAAATAACCTTTACAGGCAAAGGTTTCCCTCCCAAACAATTAAAAGACGATGCCGCCATTGTTAAATGGGTTGCCAGTACCCTTGGGGGGCTTGGCTACGTGGACAGCTCCGCTGTTAATAGCACAGTCAAGTCACTACTGACTGCCAAATAAGGAGATTATCATTATGTTAAAAATAGTAAAAATAAGTTTAATAGCCATTATTGCTTTTGGGCTGCAAGTTACACCCGCCTATGCCGTTAACTTTGGTTTATTTGGCGATGTCACCTACAACAACAGCGATAAAGCCGGCACGAATGATGCCTTTGCACTCGGTGTGTTGGATTTTTATGCGACGCATGATATATCCGATACAACACGAGGATTTGTCGAATATGTTTTTGAGAGTACTTCAACCGGTTTAGTCACCGACTTGGAACGAATCTGGATTTCACATACCTTTAATGACCGTTTTGTATTAGCCGCCGGACGTTTCCATACCCCATTAGGCCGATGGAACCGCACTTATCACCATGGAGCGATGTTACAGGACACTATATCACGCCCCTTCTTTTTAGAATTTGAAGACGGCGCAACCGGTATCTTACCCGTGCATATTGTGGGCTTAATGGCCAATGGTACATTCACCCTAAAAGGTGGTGACATTAATTATGAATTTGGTATTGGCAACGGGCCGTCATTGAATACATCAACCACCGGCTTCTCAGCAACACTCGCCAATAAACCGAATATTGAGATTAATAACACATCAGATTCCAATGGTAATAAAGCGATGATACTACGCACCATTTACAAACCCGATGACATCCCCTTGCAAACGGCCGTGTTTGTTATGAACAGTACTGTAGCCGAGTCCAATGGTACTGGTTCAGCGGTAACCGCTAAAGGTTCAGCGATAGTTGACCAAACCATTTACGGATTTGACTTGTCTTACGATAACGACAGTTTTGATGTGCTTGCTGAATACTACAGTATTGAAAACACCAATAAAGTCGGCACCGCAGGCACTTATACCGGAACAGCCTATTATGTACAGCTTGGTTATTGGGTAACAGAAACGCTTAAAACCGTTGTACGTTATGAAGATTTAAGTTTTGATTCTAACGACAGCTATTTCAAAGTACTCGCCGCAGCGGAGGCCAGCCATAATGTATTTGCGCTGCGTTACGATGTAGACGATACCAACTCACTGAAATTTGAAGTGAATGCAACTAACCTAAAAACCGGTACGGACTCAACAACCTATACGGTTCAGTGGGCGTTTCTTATCCCTTAAGCACCTGAATACCCAGGGCAAGATCATTATAAATTGAACTAAATAGTAAAGACACGATCAGAA
>CAYYLL010000072.1:0-7471 GCA_964472525.1 uncultured Thioalkalispiraceae bacterium
ACCTGACCTTGACGAATCCTTTGTTCAATGTGTGGGCCAAACTTTTGTTCAATGAAAATTTCGCAAGATGTGAGGGACTATGCAGCGAAGGAAGAGATTTCTGAAGAGGATGCTCTAAAAAAAGGTATGCAAGAACAAGCTGTTAAGTTTGTTAAAGACGGTGCAGAGATCTACAAGGAAGTATGATTAAGTTCAGTAAAGGAGTTGAAGCACATGGATGCGCAAATGTTGCGGGAGGCAGGAAGCCGGGAGCGACGAATGGACAGGGTAGTGAGATTTATACTAAGGCTTAGTTTTTGCCCATTTAACTGTGTTCTAGCCATATTGATAGTTATCGTTGAAATATGAGGATATTTCAATTGTTACTATTGTTATTAAATCTAGTTAAATCATATGGTTAGAGGCTTCCCTCTAATTAATCCTCTTTTTACACAGAAAAACATAATGATTTTACAGTATCAATTCTTATAAAAACCTATGTATTACTTGTGGTTATAGGTATATTATATATAATAGTTAGTCTTATAAATATTTCTGAGGTAATAATTATGATTGATAAAGAAACTGAGGGGGAAGTAAATTTCCAAGACGAAGCTACTGCTTTAAGTCGAATTATTACTGTATTGCAAAATGTTAGTCCAGATACAAGAAGCCGTTTAGTTAAAACTGTAGTGACATTTTTTGACTTAGAGTCACCAGTTAGTGCAAGCAGTAATGTTTCTAAAATCGAACGCGTGGAACCATATGTTAGAAATAGTTCTGAAGTGCCAAGATTTTCTGATGACAGAACTATGTCACCAAAAGAATTTTTACTTGAAAAACAACCAAAAACGGATGTTGAACGAGTTGCATGCCTCGCATATTATTTAACGCACTATAGAGATACGCCACATTTTAAGACTATTGATATTAGTAAATTGAATACTGATGCGGCACAACGTAAGTTTGCAAATACAGCAAAAGCGGTAGATAACGCAACTAGGAATGAATATTTAGTACCTGCTACAAAGGGTCAGAAACAATTAGGAGCTATTGGTGAAGTTTTTGTACAAGCATTACCAGATCGTGAGTCTGCAAGATCTGCAGTAATCAATTTAAGGCCTAAAAGAAAACGTGTTGCTAAGAAAAAAAACTGAACTAGTGAGGAATATTTTTCGTGGAAAAGCGCAGCAAAGCAAAACGATTAGTAATATTTAATCATAAAGGAGGCGTTGGCAAAACAACTCTTACAGTAAATATTGCATTTGCACTTGCTGCTATGGGTAAGCGAGTTTTATTAGTCGATTCCGATCCTCAATGCAATTTAACATCTTATTTGGTAGCGGAAGAAGTTGTTGATGACTTGTTAGATCATTCAGACGATGATACAGGGGCAACAATTTGGTCAGCATTAAAGCCGATAGCAGAAGCGGAAGGTGATATTAAAGAAATTAATTCGATACCTTTGGAAGGTGATAATTTATTTTTACTTCCTGGAGATATTCGGCTATCTGAATTTGAAACTGAATTAACAGACTTCTGGGGGCAAAGCTCACTTCTTAAGCCAAAAGGATTTAGGGGAACTACGGCGTTTAGTCGACTAGTAAATAAAGTATCAGAGTCTGTTGATGCCGATTTTGTTTTCTATGATTCAGGACCAAATATTGGCCCATTAAATAGAATAATTCTCTTGGATTGTGATTATTTTATTGTCCCTGCTGCATGTGATTTATTTTCATTGCGTGCTTTAAAGACACTCGGCAATTCATTGATAACGTGGATTACTGAATGGTCACGTATTGCTGATTTAGCACCTGAAGATCATTATCTATTGCTAGGTAGGCCTGCATTCCTCGGCTATATTCCGGAAGGTTTTCGTATATATCGTGGAGCAGTTGCTAGAATTCATTCTGGCTTTATACAAAAAATTCAAAAAGAAATTTATAGCCAAATTATTACAGTTTTACGTGATGTAGATCCAGAGCTGGCGAAAGGACGTATGATGGATTTCAAATTAGGAGAAGTAAAAGATTATGGTAGCTTAGTTCCAGTTTCACAGCAAATAGGTGTTCCAATTGCAAATGCAGAAAATGGGACAGATGCTCAACGTACACATGCAATGGATACGTTTACAGGTATAGCTAAAAAAATTATTAAACGAATTAATTCGCTCAGTAATTAAAAATGAAGACAATTTTCTTATCAAAAAAAGATGAAAAGCTGATTGAAGTTCTTGTAGAAGAATTTAAAAAAAGCAGGAAGTTAATAAGTACGTTTCTGCAGGCAGTCTTAATTACAATTAAAGAAGATGAATCACTAAAACAGCACGTTCATTCGATTAAATATAGAATTAAAGATCCAGAACATTTACGTGATAAACTGAAAAGGAAAATTATAAGCTCAAAAGAAGAAGGTAAATCTTTTGAAATAACAAAAGAAAACCTTTTGGAAAAAATTAATGATCTTGCAGGAATAAGAATATTACATTTATATACGGCACAGATATCAGATATTAATCCCAGCTTGAAAACATTATTTTACCAACAAAATTTCAATCTAATTCAAGGGCCTTTTGCTAGAACATGGGATGATGAATATAGAGATTTTTTTTTAGAACATGATATTGATTCAGAAAATAGTAAGACAATGTATACAAGTGTACATTATGTAATTGAATCTACTTCACGAAAGAAAACAACTTGTGAAATTCAGGTAAGAACATTAAGTGAAGAAGTATGGGGCGAAGTAGATCATCAATTAAATTATCCGCATAAGACAGAAAGTTTGGCATGTAGTGAACAATTGAAAGTTTTAGCTCGAGTTACCTCTAGTGTTTCAAGGTTAGTTGATTCCATATTTAGAACAGATATTGATCATAAAAATAAAAAAACAATCAAGAAGAAAACAACCAAGAAGAAAACAACCAAGAAGAAATAAAAGGGGTCGGTGATAAATAAATATAATTTAGATTTTTCACCCCACTATTTTTTGTTCTATATTAAATATGTAGTGATAACATGCCATAAATAATATGCAAACAAAAATGTGTCTAATGCTTGGCGATGCACTTGCCAGTTACCATTTTGGTGAAGAGCATCCTTTTGGCCCAAAACGCTACTGGGCTTTTGAGAAAGAGTTTGAGCTCAGAAATAGTAAAAGAAACCTGCAAGATAATATTTGTTTGTGTTCACCTCAAACTGCTACTGAAGAACAACTTAAGCTATTCCACACTCAGGACTATATCGATAAGGTTAAAAGGCTGTCGATCAGCGGCGTCGGTTATCTGGATAGTGGGGATACGCCTGCGCGTAAAGGTATTTATGAAGCAGCTTGTATCGTCGTCGGCACTACGCTGAACGCCATCGATAAAATTATGCAAGGCGATTGCCAACAGGCTTTTAGTCCTATCGCAGGATTACATCATGCAACCCGTGACTCTGCCGCCGGCTTTTGTGTTTTTAATGACTGCGGCATTGCCATTGAGTACCTGCGCCAACGCTACAATATACAACGCATTGCCTATGTAGACATCGACGCCCATCATGGCGATGGTGTCTTTTACTCTTTTGAATCGGATGCCGACCTTTGCTTTATCGACTTTCATCAAGATGGCAACACTCTCTATCCCGGCACTGGCTTCAGTAACGAAATTGGTAAAGGTGATGCAGCAGGCACAAAGCTCAATATTCCATTACCCCCTAACACGAACGATGACGTTGCAAAAAAATTATGGGTGTCTGCTGAAAAATTTATTGATAAAGTAAAACCTGAATTTATATTATTACAGTGCGGTGCAGATAGTTTATCCGGTGACCCCATTACCCAACTTAACCTGAGCTCAAAATTTCATGCCTTTGTAGCATCACGTTTATTCTTATTGGCAAAAAAACATTGCAATGGAAAATTACTCGCCATGGGTGGTGGTGGTTATAATCTTGAAAATATTAAAACCGCTTGGAATGATGTGATCGAAGAGCTCATTATCTAATTTAATCACGCTATTGTAATTACTGTGGCATTTTTCCCTAATTTGATATTCCATATTATATAAACTTGGTCTAGGTTTAAAAGTATCTGTCGTAACAGAGGTGTCTGAATATGGATGTGTTGTTACTGGTTTATGAAATGGTGTTTTGTAGTATTTGGATAATGATATATTTATCGTTAATGTACACGGGGCGGAAGTTACCTTTATTTGAAAAATTTGTAGTGATAGCCCCTCAAGTGTGGCCAAAGCTCAGCATTATTGTGCCAGTCTGTAACGAAGCTGAACATATCGAACAGGCAGCAAGAAGTCTTATTGCCCAAAATTATCCTGAACTCGAAATTATACTTGTTAATGACCGCTCAACAGACAATACCGGAGAAATTATTGATCGACTTGCAGCTGATGAAGCTCGAGTAAAGGCGGTACATATTGAAACTTTACCTGATAACTGGATAGGTAAAGTACATGCTTTAAATCAAGGCATGCAACAGGCTACGGGTGATTGGGTTTTAATAACCGATGCGGATATTAATTATGCTGATGGTGTGTTGCGTAAAGCCGTTTCTTATGTAGAAAATAAAGATATTGATCACCTTGCGTTGATGCCGGGTGTTCAAATGAACAGTTTTTGGCTACAGGTGGCGATTAGAACATTTGGTTTGATTTTTTTATTAACAACCCGTGCGGCGAGTGTTAATAAACCGGCCACTAAAGCCGTGATAGGTGTGGGTGCGTTTAACCTGATTAAAAGAAAAACGTTTGATAAGACGCCGGGTTTTCAATGGTTACGTATGGAGACAGTTGATGATATGGGGCTTGGACTAATGATGCATAATGCCGGTGGGAAAACACATTTTGCTATTGCTAATAAAGCTCTGCGTTTAGGCTGGTATGAAAGTATACCTGCTATGTTTACAGGCCTAGAAAAGAACTTATTTGGTGCAGGACCTGGTTACAATATTTTTAAATTATCCTTTCAAGTATTGCTTATGTGGGCGTTAGTGGCAGCACCATTTGTTGCATTTAATTCAGATAGTCTATTGGTATGGTCTTTGGTCGGATTTGTTTTTTCCCTCTATTTAATTTTTTCTATTTTCTTTGTGCAAGAAAAACAATCTGAAACATGGAGCTTATTGTTATTTCCATTGGGTTTAATAATGTTAACGTTAATGATGATTTGGGCTGCATATAAATGTTTAAAAAATGACGGGATTGACTGGCGTGGTACTCACTACTCAATCGCTCAATTACGAGCTGGGCAGAGAGTGAGATTTTAAACATTGGAATAAAAGGGCCCGGTGACAAATATGAATGATTTAGATTTGTCACCGCCCCATTTAACCTTTACGCAGTATGTTAAAAACGACCCCAAATATCCACGCCTGCTCAGTGCTTAGCAATGGTGGAAGAGTTACTTCACTTTGTAAAAGCTAAGGTTGTTAAAAAATAAGTATTTAAATTTTTGTTGAAGCAAAAGGCAAGACCTGATCCTGATGAATCAAGATATACTCAGATGAAAATTATTATGGAAAAAACATGCGATTAGCCAATATTTGTGCTATGACTATATACCTTACATATTAGAAAGAGGGTTTGATGAGTATGTTTATCCACAATATTAAATCGATTGTTTTAGTTAGCTTGATGGTTGGATCAAGTTTTTTTATTAATTCTAATGTGATGGCTGAGGAACCTAATTCAATTAATATCTCTGAGTTTAATCAAATTATTGATACCATTAACCAGTCTAATATTCCGGAAGAGGTTAAAAATCAACTATTTAGGGATATGAGGACTACATTGATAGAAAATGTACGCAAGGCCAATATCCCAGAATCTACAAAACACACCATTATCAGGGATCTCGAAAATACTTCTCGAGATTAAAGCAAAAGACAATAGGGGGGGCAGACTAGAGTACCCCCGCTTTTCCTTGCACCCATAAAAAGAGGGTAATTCCTTGATAAATATTTGGGGTCAGAGTAAAAACTATTTCAAACTTTCTTGATTTTGATACAGTAGAACAGAATTTTTACTCTGATCCCAAATACCCCATTTGTCAGATAAACAGGCTATTTTATTTTTTAAGCGCGGCCATATAATTACAACAAAAATAATGCACGACAAATATGATTATCTTCCATGTTATGTTAAAGGAACTTCGTCACTGAAAAAGTTGCAGTGCGAATGGGAAGTAAGGGTTGGGGGAACAGCTGAAATCGCATGTGGGGATAAAACTATATACTTGCTTGTGATAAGTGTGACGATATATTACGAGATTAAGAATAAAAGGGGCGGTGACAAACACAAATGATTCATATTTGTTACTAAACCCTTTAATTGGTTTTATAGACTAAATTTAAAAAGGAGCCAAAAGAAGTATTTTTCTGGCTCCCTTTTTCCATTTTAATTATTATAACTAAGTGATGAAATGACGTCAGTTGTTACATTACTTACTTGTAACAAGTTACCTCCATCGGTGGTATTAACATAAACGCGGTCACCTGTACTTCGGCGACTTGAAGGGCCCTCAAAGAATGCTAACCGACTACTATCGGCCGACCAGTCAAACTTGAATACTCTAGAGTTTGTGAGTCCACTGCTTATTTTGATATTGCCAGTACCATTGCTATTACTTATAAACAATTCCTGTATTCTGTCGGTTTGTTGGTCTGCTCTATAAGCAATTTGCTTGCCATTCGGTGACCACTGAAATTCAAACACGTCACCAAACGTTACCAGTGAGCCATTAATTTTTGTGGGTGTACCACTGCCATTGGCTGCAATAACGTAGAGTTCATACACATTTTGTTGATCTTCATCTGACGTGTAAGCAATTTGGCTACCATCGGGAGACCAATGAAAGTCTTTTACCGAACGGTTATTATTTGACACAAAGACCAGACGGCGTTTGAGTGAGTTAGCATTGCCAGGACTAACGATTAAATCGGCAGGATTCGGCGAACTGGGATGATCAAGATAAGCTAATTCAGAGCCATTGGGTGACCATTCAGAGGCACTATTGAACTCACCATGGATGGTCATTTGCTTGATTGGCGGACCACTAATGTTGATAACGACAACTTGAAATGCATCTTTAACACTAATGTCTGAAGTAAAGGCTAAGCGTTTACTGTCGGGTGACCAGTGTACGTTTTTGATGATCCTATCCGTATTTGCTGTAACAAGTCGTCGGCTATTGCTTGCTGTAATATTGGAGTCATAAATATTTAAAGCAAAGGCGTATTTATCGCCAGAGCCATTACTGAAGCTGGCAACTTCTTGAACAATATAACGGCCATCGGGCGACCATTGTGGGTTTTTTGCTTCAACCGTAGCGGGATTTCCGACACTGCCATTAATTTTTTTCTCGTTAGTGCCATCCCTATTTACGACATACACTTCGTTTACAGGGCCCGAATTAAGGTTAGCCGCAAAAACCAACTGGCGCAGGGCAAGATCATTATAAATTGAACTAAATAGTAAAGACACGATCAGAACGTT
>CAYYLL010000073.1:0-7160 GCA_964472525.1 uncultured Thioalkalispiraceae bacterium
CTGCAAAACAAATTTTAATTACACAAGAACATCCTCATTGGCAAAAAGTTAGAATTAGTGTTCAAAAATTAGTCCTCGCCGAAGAAAAACATGTCATCCAATTAAAAAAAGAAATGTTAAAGGAAACATCACAAGCTAAACTCAGTTCCCTTATCTTTACACTGGTTACCATTGCACTCACGATTACGGTTGCCTTTTTGATTACTCGACTTATCAAGCAAACATTAAGTGGTATTATTGGCTCGTTGAACAATATTGCCAGTGGCGAAGGTGATTTAACCCGTCGATTGGATGAAACAGGTAAAGACGAAGCCGCGCAACTCGCAAAAGCGTTCAATGAATTTGTTGAAAAAATTCAGGTATTAATTCATGATGCCAACGAGTCAGGTTTACAACTAACCAGTTCTGCACAACAACTATCTGAAATTAGTGTTGATACAAAATTGAATGTTAACCAGCAGGAATCAAAAATTGAGCAAGTCGCCACCGCTATTAACCAAATGGCTTCTACCGTACAAGAAGTTGCACGCCATGCAACAGAGGCATCCAGTGCCGCTCAACAAGCCGATTCAGAATCAACTAACGGCCAGAATGTGGTCACACAAGTAATTTCTTCCATTAGTGATTTAGCCACTGAAGTTCATAATACCGCTGAAGTTATCCACACTGTAGAAGAAAATGCCGATCAAATTGGTACCGTATTGGATGTCATTAAAGGTATTGCCGAACAAACAAATTTATTAGCTCTTAATGCTGCAATTGAAGCGGCTCGCGCAGGTGAACAAGGCCGTGGTTTTGCCGTTGTTGCCGATGAAGTCCGTACGTTAGCCAGCCGGACTCAGGAATCCACTCAAGAAATTCAGTCTATGATTGAACGCTTGCAGGGAGGTGCCAAGTCAGCCGTTAAAGCCATGCAGCAAGGTGAAGAAAAAACTCAACAAACTGTCGATAAAGCACAACAAGCCGGTGAAGCCTTAACGTTAATCACCGCAGCAGTATCAAAAATAGTTGACATGAACACCCAAATCGCAAGCGCAGCAGACGAACAGTCTTCTGTTGCAGAAGATATTAATCATAATATCACTTCTATTAGCACCTTGTCGGTACAAGCTGCCGAAGGTGCCGAACACACCGCGGCTTCCAGTCAAGAACTCGAACGACTGGCAGCCGAACTACAAAAAAGAATGAGTAGTTTTAAAACTTAATTAACCCGAGATCGGGTTAAATAGAATGGCCTTTAACCAATACCTGACTTAATGCCCGGTTTGCATAAGAACTAAACCTGTATTGCAGCCTCATAAAAAGAAAACGTATAATTTCATGACTATATTCCATGGCTAGAACGGCACTGCGGTTATAACCTAGCATAAACATAATTTTATTCAATAAATGAACAACCCAAGTTGATATCGACTGTGCAACATCCAATCCTTTTTTTAATATATAAGCAATTTGATCCATCAGTGAAAAGGAGGAGGTAAAGGTATTCGATATACCCCATGCCGCGCCACCGGCACATTTTTTTAAAACATACAACAACGCATCACTCAACCATTCAATATTCGAAAGGGTAAATCCGAAGGTGGCGTTTCCTTTTAACCATCGTTCAATACCGGCGTTAGTATGTACAGCCGGTCTCGAACCTAATGTTTTCCATGAGCGATGACTCACCGAACGAATATATTGATCCATGTAATGGTATTGGCCACCCGGAATAAGGCCGGGTGAAGGGATATAATAATCTTTACCTCTATTGGGTGTATGAATAAAAGGCCAAACAGGAAAAAGCGGCACAATGTCAGTTTTATGGTAGGCACGAAAAATATGATTTTGTCCGAGTCTGCGTGTACAGGAACTGGCAAAACCAACTAACCCCACCCGTGGGCTACCAAATGTATACAAATACGGGGGGTGATAGGATTTTGCTATCCACTCGGCGCAAACAGTGGCTATTGCACCCCCTAAACTATGGCCGATACAATGTACAGAATGAATTTGTTGCGCTTGCAAATGCTGCATAAACGCTTGAATTTTAGGTTTCATCGTATTAAACGTGGTATTAAAACCATCATGCACCGGTTGGCCACAAGCCGAGCTAGAGACACTGAGATTAAAGTTGGTGAGCCAGTCGGCTAAAAACTGAGTACCGCGGAATAAAATAAAGGCGTGGCCTTTAAGGCGGCCTTGGCCTATTAGAGTAAAACCAAATGCAGTGCGGCATTTGATAATACTGGGACCGCCAGTTTTGCCTTTTAGAAGATTTTTATTATCAAATCTAAAAATACCATTATAGCTATTATTTAGCCGTCTGTATGCCTGTTGTAAGGTAATACCCTCATTCGTAATTGCATAAACCGCTTTGGCAAGATTTGCTACAAAATCTGGAGTCATTTCAGTCATACGCTATATCCCTATATCAATAAAATTATCTATTATTTACATGCCTGTTAATCAAGGTCTGAATCAAATAACTTACTTGTATCGAAAGGTGGATCAGGTTCCACATTCCAAGTGCACAATGTAAAAAATATCGAGCCATCAACAGAAATATCTTTTTCCTCGCTGTTAAGTTTACACTTTACAACTAGCAATTTACCGCGTGATTCAGTATTTTCTTCTTCTTTTCGCTTTACCCCCGACCAAAGCTTATATATTTGGCCTTGATATTCCACCATTATTTTTTGTGATGCTACAAATTCCATTGGCAAATACTTGGCTATCGATCGTTCATACATGGCCGGGAACGTAAAATGCCCATTTTCATCAGTGGTAATTTCATCCTGATGACTGCGTTCTTTCTTTGCTGTTCGGATCAGTTTGGCATGCGCAACGGGTTGACCGTCTTTTGTGATCACGCCCGATATTGCGGAAAATAAACAAACCTTGCCAATATCAGTTAAACCCACAGCCGTGCCTCCCAACAGGATCAATAAAAAAAGAACAGAAATAAATCGTAAACCTGTTTTCATATTATCATTAAAAATCTTTAAACATTACTAGCAGGATACACCGATCCACTCTTGCCTAACAGGTCTGGTTTCGCGCATGATAATAAATGTGATGGGCATCACAATGATCGTGTATGGGATAACTTTGCCGCGATAGCAGGGGAGTATATAAATTCTTTAATTGTTCGTTTCATCGTATTAAACGTGTCATTAAAACCCGCATGCACTGGTTGGCCACAAGCCGAGCTGGAGACACTGGCATTGAAATTTGTGAGCCAGTCGGCTAAAAATTTTGTGCCGCGGAATAAAATAAAGGCATGGCCTTTAAATTGACCTTGGCCTATTAGAGTAAAGCCAAATGCGGTACGGCATTTAATAATACCGGGGCCACCGGTTTTGCCTTTAAGCAGGTTGTCATTATTAAATATAAAAGCATTTTTATACGTATGATTAAGATACGTGTATGCTGTTTCAAGAGTATTATATTCTGTGACTCTGTATACATCTTTAGCGAGACTTGCTACAAATTCTGGATATAAAGCTGGCATTAGTATCTCCTTATAATATTTATATATTTCCTTCCGTCAAAGATTTGGATTAGGTACCCGGTTCAAAATAATGTTTAAATTCTTTTTTAGGATCAGGTTCAGCATCCCATGTGCATAAACTAAAAATAGGTGATGAATTGACTTCTTTTAACTGCTTTTGATTACCTAAGTCACACTGAACTATTAATGGTCTACCTCGAGATTCAGTGTTCTCTTCGGGATTACCTTTTACTCCTGACCAGAGTTCATAAGATTTTCCTTTATATTCAACCATTATCAATTGTCCGACAGCAAATTCCTGTGGCAAATATTTGGTAATGGTTCGCTCATACAGTGCAGGGAACGAAAACTGTCCCTTTGCATCAGTGGTGGTTTCATCTCTTTTCCCAGCTCTATTCGCTGTACGAATCAGCTTGGCATCGGCAACAGGTTGCCCATTAAGCGTAATTACACCTGAAATAGCAGAAAACAGGCAGACCTTGCCAATATCACTTAAACCCACAGCGGTTCCTCCCAGTAGGATAAATAAAAAAAAAGCAATAATAAATCGTAACCCTGTTTTCATATTGCAATAAAGGTCTTTAATAACATGTAGGACAGAATACACCGTTCCTCTCTTACCGGACAGGCTTGTTTTAAAACTCACTAATAAATGTGATGGCTATCACAATTGCAGGTGCTGCATAAATTCTTTAATTTTTGGTTTAAGGCTATTAAACGCGGTACAGCATTTTATAATACCGAGACCGCCAGTTTTGCCTTTAAGCATATTATTATTGTTAAATATAAAATATTTTTTATGTTCTATTAAGCATCACAGCATAAATTAAATATACCACTGTTGCTAAAATTGGCATGATGTACCACCAATAAAAATTAGTGTTACCTCCGATATTGTATTGATAAATTACTATGCCAGCACTTACTACACACAATATAGGTAACAGATATAATGACAAATCTAAAATAAACATTTGTACTCTACTGAGTGAATGGCCATTTACAATTCCTCCGGCTGAAAATGCAACAACCATAGCTACAAAATTAAAAAGGAATATTTGAAATATTGTTCCTAAAACAACCCAAATTAGTGACATTAAAATTCCTTTTATTATTAATCTAGTTTAACGATTGTTAAAACATAAATGATGGGAAACATTATTTCACTACGACCTTCAGTGTCTTTACCATTTGATAGTACATATAAAATACGTTTGTACTCATCATAACAAAACCAATCCATCTTTATCATTTAAATCTGTCCAGAAACACGGTTCTGGTAATGGATATGTTTTTAACAAACCTGACTCATGATTTTTGTGTACCATTTTTATAAATAGCAGTAGAACAAGTTCAGTTACGTATTCACTATAATTAACACCATCGTCACGCTATACATCACAAAGATTCCAAAGTTTTTGTACAATGCCGTTATTCGTCATGTTCTTCTCTTTTCTATATTACTTTTGTTCAATAAGTTTGCTGCGTTGCTGCTCTTAATGACAAGATTTTTTATAGTTCACTAGATTCCCGCATTCACGGGAATGACGTGCGATATTAATCTTGGTTTAAAATATCAATGTAGGCGGTGTAAGCGAATACACGGTTACGCTTTTGGCCTGTTATTTCTTTTACAATTGCCAGCTGTTGTTCTAATGCATCTAATGTTTTACCCACTGTTGCGGCACTAATGCCTGTTAACTCAATGAGTTTATTAACACTTGCAATAGGTTGTTCAAACAAGCCATCTAAAATTTGATTTGCTGACCCAGCTTGACGACCTAACTCCGTTAAACGTGCTTTGTCATTTGTCCTTAAGATATTTAATTGTTGTGCAGTTTCTACTGCTTGGTTAGCTGTTTCTGCTACAGCATCAACAAAAAATAATAGCCATGTTTCCCAATCACCTGTTAAACGAACTTGATTTAAACGCTCATAATATGTTTGTCGATGTTTTTTAAAGAAAACTGAAAGATAAAGCAGTGGTTCACTTAATACTTTAGCATCAACCAATATCAATGTAATAAGTAAGCGCCCTATCCGGCCATTACCATCCATAAAAGGATGAATCGTTTCAAACTGTACATGCGTAAGTGCCGCTTTAATCAATGGATCGGTTTGTTCGGGTACATCATTAATAAAACGTTCAAGTTCAGCCCAACTATCAGCGATTGTATTTGCCGGTGACGGAACAAAAGTAGCTTCATCTGGCCGATGGCCACCAATCCAAACTTGGCTTCTACGAAATTCACCCGGTGAACGATTTACACCTCTCCCTGATGTCATTAGTGCTTGATGTAACTCTGTAAGCAATCTAAAACTGATTGGTTGTTCTTCACGAATACGTTGTATGCCTAAATCAAGTGCACTGACATAGCAGGATACTTCCTGCACATCATCCATTGGCACACCTGGCACACCTTCCATTTCATATAACATAATGTCACTGAGTGAAGATTGTGTTCCTTCAATTTGAGATGACATGACCGCTTCTTTGCGAACATAACTGTAGAGGAACAAGTGAGCATCGGGTAATAATATACTGATAGCATCTAACCGGCCCAGTGAAAGCATGGCTTGGTTGATTCGGCCTTGAAGCTTACTGTCTATTTCTAAAGGTGGATTGGGCGGTAATGGCGCAGGTACGAATGCTTTGCATGCGATACCGCCTGCAATAGCTGAGATGTATTCCCCTGTTAATCCCCTATCCATTGTTGTTGCCTTATTCTTGTTTTCTTGGCCCATTAACCTAAAATAAGCCTTATGGTTATTTTATTTTAGCGGGTAAAGTAAAATAAGAAAGAATTTTATTATAATTTGTAGCCATTTTGGGTGTCTGATATCGATATTATTTGATTATTTCGACATGTAATTTGCTCATGTCGATGGCCTAGACATGAACAGGCTAACCTGCTTCCCGCAAATGTTCCCTTAACTCATTTAACACACTATCTAACTAATTATTAATAATTTTTTCTAACTGCTTGGCCCCCTCCTGAGAAAACAGGTAAATCATTGATGAATTACTGGTAATCACAACTGAACCTGCAAATACAGACCACCACCATCAGAAAGCCTAAACAGCTTATCTTTGGGCTTAGACTGCTTTATTTGGGTACCTGTGAGTGCCATTGTTGGTACTTTTCCGTATTAGGGCAAGAAATACCAACAAAAGTACCAACAAAACTATTGGTTGGCAAGGGATATTACTGGATGAAACTGGAAGATAATCACCTGTAATTCATTGTTTTAAATCTGATTACAGGTTGTTACTGGAAGTTACTGAACTTTGAAATGGTGCCGATGGCCGGAGTCGAACCGGCACAGCTTACGCTACCACCCCCTCAAGATGGCGTGTCTACCAATTTCACCACATCGGCTAAAGAAATGCTGACCTAGTCGGCAGCGGGAACGTCTGGAGTAGACGATTTTGTTGTGACTGGTTTGGCTTTGATGTCGACTGCCTTATCGTCTGCGGCAGGAACATCGGATGCCGATTCGGATACCGGTGCGGTGGCCGGTTTAACTGATTTTGTTTCTACTTTTTGTTCAGATTTCACCTGATCAACAACACTGCTTGCTGTTTTAGCTTGGGTGGCTAAAACAAACAACGTTAAACTTGTAATAAAAAAGAGGGTGGCAAGAATACCCGTTGTACGTGTTA
>CAYYLL010000074.1:0-6946 GCA_964472525.1 uncultured Thioalkalispiraceae bacterium
TGGAAACCCCAACGGTTTTGAGCCCGCCGCAAGCGGACGGGGAATTTAGATTTAACAACATATAATATGAAAGGATTAATGCCGACACGATACAAACTGACAAGAAATAACAAACACAGTGGCTAATACAAAAAATACCTAGAACTTAATTAATGGCGTAGAATAATCAAAATGTAACATTTGCTGTTCATTTAAAGCTTCATATACCACTTGCAAGAAAGGCAAGTTATGATCAACCGCTCGTGCAAATTGATAAATTACCTCAACTGAAATCTTTTTAATTTCTTCTGTATTCATTTCAGGTAAAACTCGGCTATAAATAATAAAACGAATAATCGCAACCCGCACTAGTAGCATCTGAATATAAATAAAGGCACTGGGCATAGTAATAAACCATTCACGATAAAAACAATTTAATAAATATTTTGTTAAATAATTTTCAACTTGATGGTGGACTTGATTGGAAAACATCTGGTAACGTTTTTGAAATACAACAGAGTAATCAGCCGCATTGTCAACATCCGTTGAGCTGGAAAAACCTAATTGTTTTGCATAATCCTCAAAGACATTCTCTACCATTACCGATAATTTTTCATCGGGAGCCTGTTGTTGTTTTAATTGCAATACTGAATAAATAATAATACATGCAAGGGGTTGTTCATTTTCATACTGACTCATAAAATGAATAACAGATTGCTTATAATTAGAATCAAATACATGTACGCGATAATTCTCCAGAGCATCTGGATCCAGTGTTACACAATTTTCAAAATAAATGGTTGAGATTGAATGAGAATAACTTGCCAGAATATACAATCGGGTAAAGTAATCACAATCACCTGATTTGATAATATCGATAAAGGTTTGTTGTACTTTTGAAAAATATTTTTCATAAAGTGGGCTGTTATCATCCATAAATAATGAACGATGCACAGGAATATTTTCTCTGTCAGGTAAAACTGAATTATCCAGACTTAATAATACATGGTTGTCCATATCTGCTGACAAGCATAAACGAACGACTTCCGGACATGATAAAGCACCACTCATCTCCATAAGTGAATTTTTTTCAGTGATAATCCTTGGGTAAAAAGCACAAATATCAGAAAGAATTTCTATACCTTTCTTAATATGCAATGTACATTGTTGTTCGGGATTTAAATATGGACAGTACCCATTTTTATCCATTTGAATATAAGCATAGCTTTTATCCGAAGCAATGTTTGATTTATTTAGTAATACAGACTCAGAAAAAAGTTGTTTTTGTATTGGATTATCATCGACCCATTCCTGCATACGTTTATAATGTACTTTATCAATCCTGACATGCCAGTGTTGACAGCAAGTATCCTCACACTTATCTGCGATACACTTAAACTGTTGCATATAAGGCAAAGAAAGTAACTCAGACATCATTGTAACCCTGTTATTATTTTTTTAGGTGGCTCTTTTGTTACTATTCTTGAGCTTATTGAAACGTACTAAAATCATACCACAATATTTCTTACCCTGATAAATTTCTACCCGAAATATTTTTGATTGCTTATCAACAGAATAACGTCTACGTATATTTTTTAACTTAATGGTATGATTACTCTCATCTCGCACCCCTTTTCGAGTATAACCAATCACATTAACGCGATAACCGGATATTGGATGAATATTAAAATTTTGTTTTACATCAATCATACTCCCCAAACTAATATTTTTGATAGTACCATCGACTGATACTGTAATATCATCCAGAGAATCATCATAGTCAAAATAGGAAGGTTGTATCGATGTTAAATTACGATTGCCATAACGAATATTAAAACGATTATTTTTACTCACAACAGCAAGTAATGGATTACCAGAAATATAATCAATATCGGCATCCTTTTTTAAGGGCACATAGTTTAATCTTTTACGTGCATTGGCAACATCCAGATAAATTTTCTTATTATAAAAAGCAAGCTGCAATTTATCGTACATTGCTTTTTTAATACCGGCTTCGGTTAACTCAAATTTACGTTCAAATTTAATCCCTATTTTTTTCATAAAAGCTTCTAATACTAACAAATGGAAATGCGCCCGCTTATGCGTTAAAAAATGCTTACTCGCCTCTATTCCAAATGCAGGTTTTGCATGATTAATTGCAAAATAAGTTAAGGTTTTTTCCATCTCTTTATCACCTAATGCCGTATGTGTATTTTTTAAACGATACTGGTGTAAAAGATTAGGAATAGATGAATTAACCTGAGAAACGACATATTGCCCCAACTCTTCTAAATGGCTAAATTGGCCAACATTAATTTGTTTATTTCCAATTTTGGCCTGATCGATAATAAGACTTTGTCCCCATCGCTGTGGGTTGTGCATCGCATCAACATTTTTTTCATTATAAAAACCACTACCATCATGTAGATTTAAGATAATGTCGATATCCGGTGAAGTGATAATTTGTTTTATTTTTTGAATCGTTTCAAATTCTGGATCGGTTGATTTTAATTTTGAAAACTTCCGGTTCATATCGCCATAAACACCGCGAGACCTTTTTATAATACTCTCAAAATTTAGATTAGGAACAATCCAGACCTGACCTGATGTGATCTTATAATGCGTCACCAACAATGAAGCGGCCGTAAATCCCCCCGGCTCATCACCCTGAATACCGCCAATAACAAGCAAGGTAGGCCCATTCTTCGCCGGGCCATTTTTATGTAAACTAAATTCAAGATCGGGTAATGCAGCATTCCCCGTTGAAGTTATAATATAAAACAAAAAAATGAATAAAGATCTTTCCATGTAGATACCTCATATCGATAGCTGTATAACTTCATTCACAAAAGCCAAACCTTAATATTTGACAATTTATATATATGTACCAATATATAAGAACTCACACAAAAAAACACTTTAATATTGCACTTATTACAAGGATTTTATGGCTAGACTACTCTCAGCGTCGCGTGCAGCATCCATTGTTGGTGTACCACGTGGTATTATCCAAAAACATATTCAAAATGGTGAACTCACTAGCTTTGAAGGCAAGATTAAACTTTCACAACTTGTCGAACTTTATCCCGATTCTGATATCGAAAAAGATGAGGTTTTTGAAAAAATTGAAGAATTTATTGCCAAGGCACTTAAGCGTACTCGCTATGCACAATTTCAAAAACTAATTACGCCCGATACCACAACACTTATCTCGCGCGTTGGCAACTTAAGCCGGGAATTAGCCGAAACTAAAACTGCACTGTACCACAACGAGCAGTTACTTGATAAATTGCACGATTATCTTTCAGAGAAGTCGAACGAAAACAATGATGCGGCCACTATATATAAAACCTTAGCAACATGGTTAAACAATACAAATAAAAATTTAATGACTAATATGCCTAAAATTGAACCATTACTAAAAAAAGATGATTTATTACGTATTATGGCCGCACAAGTTCGTATTATGCCCAGTGGACTGGAATATTTTGTCGAAGGCAAAAACTCTATTCTTGAAGCAGGGTTAACAACCGGCAGTGCGCTTAATTATGGCTGTAGCAATGGTAATTGTGGCAAGTGCAAAGCCAAACTTATTTCGGGTAAAATCGAAAAAATAAAACCACATGAATATGCATTTTCACAGGCAGAAAAAAATCAGCACTATTTTTTAATGTGTTCTAATACTGCGGTTACCGATATTGAAATTGAAGCTGAAATAGCAGGCAGTGAAAACGACATACCACAGCAGTCACTCTCGACAAAAGTAAAAAAACTTGAACAGATTAACAAATATGTTTCTGTTCTTACTTTAAAAACACAACGTACACACCGACTCCGGTTTTTAGCCGGTCAGGAAGTTGAACTCACTCTAAAAGACAAGCTTGTAAAAACATTACCTATTGCAAGCTGTCCTTGTGATGAGTCTTTTATTCAATTTCACATAAAAAATAATAGTACAGCCTTTAACCATTACATTAACAATGAATTAAAACCAAACGATACCGTAAAGGTTAATGGGCCACATGGCCACTTTGTGTTAGATAATGATTCGACTAAACCCATTATTTTTATTGCACAGGATACGGGTTTTGCGCCTGTTAAAAGTTTAATCGAAAATGCACTTAGCCTTGAAGCAGCCGAATATATTCATTTTTACTGGATAAACACTCAAACCGAAGAACCATACCTACATAATATTTGTCGTGCATGGAATGATGCTCTGGATAATTTTAGTTATACCGCCATCAATGTTGCGCATTTATGTCATAATGAAACACCCAATCAGGATGTGTTTTCAGCATGTCTTTCAAGCTTGATAAAAGATCATGCCGACTTGGCTAACGTTGACATTTACTCAGCTATTCCTGAATCATTAACCAAATTTGCCAATACTTTCTTTATGGCGCAAGGTCTGGATAGCGAGCAAATTCATTTTTCTTACGATTAAATTCACCTAGGATTGGAGTATTTATTTCTCGGAATTTTTTTCAGGCTCGTCTGCTAACCAAGTATTCAGTGCATTCACAACTTTAGTCGCCTGATCGCGGCTGGAAATATTAAATTTTGATTTATATTGATATTCACCATTACGTTTCTGGTAACGACGAATACTGAATTTGTCAGGGCCGAACTCATCTGTTTTACGGTCTAAATCTTGATAACGGAAAATAATAGTCGACCAAGCACCCTTTGTTAGAATAACCTTGTCTAATTCTTTTGAAACAATTCGACCATCTTCTTCGTAGTTAACAGTAAGTTCATCAACAGTTGTTGCCATTACGGATCCCCTGAAATTATAAATAGCCTTTATTATACCGTAAAATGCCGATAAATAACTATGCTCTAAACAGGTTACCGAACATTCACTACTTTAAAAAATCCGCAGCGTATTGTGCAATCCATTCTTTTGCGGCTTCATCATTACCCAATTCTCGTCCTTCCGTTGCCAAAACCTGATTCCGATAATGCATAATATGGCAAACTTGCTCAACCATACGAACTTTAAATTCACTGTCTTTATCCGTAAA
Source organism: uncultured Thioalkalispiraceae bacterium (assembly GCA_964472525.1). Lineage (GTDB taxonomy): Bacteria > Pseudomonadota > Gammaproteobacteria > UBA6429 > Thiohalophilaceae > SZUA-37. Next base: position 5,007 of record CAYYLL010000074.1, read on the forward strand.
TTCTAATCCTACCAGATAGTTCTTTCCCGACTTCCGACACCAACTTACCGTTGCAGGTGCTTCAAATTCAGGATTAACGCTGCTTATTTTAATCCGCATGATTCTATTTTGTGTATACGGGATGGCCGACTGAAACATTAAACCACCAAAACTGACATTTTCCATTTTCTCAATTTGTATTTTATTCGCCATACCATGCGACAAAGCTAGAGTATTATTTTCAGGGCTCACTTCGATAGGAATGTCCACTGGATGTCTAATATAATGACGCATTATCTTTTCACTTTGTTGGGGACTATCCCCGTTAATCCATTGCATGTTATATTCCACCGCTTAATACTTAACGCATTAATACTTAGCGCGTTTATACTTAACTGGAAGCAAAAATTGCGCCAATTAAACCCAATAAATTAGAATAATATAAACGCTAATGCCATCCATCTTTCATACCTTGTTTTTAAAAAATAAACGTAACTTATCGATTATTCTTGTGATAGTTTGTGTTTTATATATTGGGATGATCCTGTTCGCCAAACCTGAAAATATTTTATCCGCTTTCGCAAAAATGAGTAGCCTTAACTGGCTACTGATTTTAAATTGTTCTTTTGCTAATTATCTATTACGTTTTATCCGTTGGCACTACTATTTAAGCTATTTAGGGCATAAGCTCCCTTTAAAACTGCACTTTTTATATTATATGGCGGGCTTTGCGCTTACCCTCACCCCAGCAAAAATTGGTGAAACGATTCGTTCTACCTACCTTGCACAACATAGCGTTCCCTATACTCACTCACTCGCTGCTTTTTTTACTGAACGCTTTTTAGATGTGGTTATCATTGCATTGCTGAGTTTATTTGTTCTCCAGTTTGAATTTGCCGAGTCATCAAAAAACTATCATCAATTTATCCTGATCAGCGTACTGGTTGTTGTCAGTTTTATACCGCTATTACGACAAACTTTTGTCACTCAATGTTTTAAATCTGTTTCCCAACAGGTGCCTTGGCGTGTCCTGCGTACGCTATTGCAACACTTAACACGCCTGTTAACCACGGCAAGAGAACTGTTTGCATATAAGCCTATTTACACTGGCTTATTACTTGGCGGGATTGCTTGGATTATTCAGGGGCTTGCATTCTACTTTATCCTCTCAACACTCAATATTAATATCACGCTACAGCAAAGCATTGGCATTTATGCCATCAGTTTACTAGCAGGAGCTGCCAGTTTTATTCCCGGAGGCATTGGCACCACCGAAGCGGTGATGACGCTGCTATTAACATTGTCCGGTGCCGATACCGCCACTGCGATCGCCGCAGCCCTTATCAGCCGTTTATCCACGCTCTGGTTTGCAGTGGCGTTAGGCTTTAGTGCGGCACTGGTACTCAGTTTCGAAAAACAGTTAAGATTAAAATAAGCCATTAACTCAAAGGCAATTAATAATGCGACTTCTTCACACCATGCTCCGCGTTGGCAACTTAGACAAATCCATTCAGTTTTATACAGATATACTCGGCATGAAATTACTCCGTCAAAAAGATTACCCCGATGGAAAGTTCACCCTTGCCTTTGTTGGCTACGGTGATGAAAAAAACAACAGTGTTATCGAGCTTACCCATAACTGGGAAACCAATAGCTATGATAAGGGAAATGGATTTGGCCATATAGCAATTGAAGTGGACGATGTGTACGCCGCCTGTGACAAAATCAAACAACAAGGCGGCAATATTACCCGTGAAGCCGGGCCAATGAATGCGGGCACAACCATTATTGCCTTTGTGAAAGATCCCGATGGTTATGAAATTGAGTTGTTAAATAACCTGAACTCGGAATAAGGAAATCTACATTGGTAAACTGTCAATCCCATCTTTATTACTTATGTAGCCTAGATGTAGCGCAGCGAAATCCGGGAGTATTAATGCATTATTTCCCGGATTACATTT
>CAYYLL010000075.1:0-2096 GCA_964472525.1 uncultured Thioalkalispiraceae bacterium
TGGACTGATGAATGGCGGTGGTATTGCCGTGGGTGTGGATAGTACCACTGCCACCGACGACTGCACCGCCTTGGGGGGAAGCATAGGCAGTGGAGACTAAACCTAAATGAAAAAATAAAATACTGCTCGACAGGAGTGCCAAGGGTTTAAGTTTAAATAGCTCAACTTTTGAAGTTGTGCTTAACCGATAAAGCCCGTTCTGATTGTGTTTAACCCGCATACTGTTCTCCCTTACATATCCTTGCGCTGTTATTATTTCATTTCCTAAATTTAATGGTTAAGGAACAACGTGGGGTAATGCTCCTTAACCCGTTTTTTATTAACTATAAATTCCGTGTTGCAATAAAAAATACCGAATCGGTGCCATTGGTAATGGCATACCACAAGGTCGTGCCCTGCCCGGAGGCATTGGTGGTAATCACCGAGGCAAACCCGGAATAATTAGGGGTTAAGGTCATACTGCGAGTGGCATCCTTGCAAATGGTAGCAGGCGAGATACCACCATCCGTCATCACTTCTTTATTCATTGTATAAATATTTTTACTGTTACCTGATATTAAGATACCGCTAATATCACAGTCTGGGAAAAAGGAGCCTACGGCTATTGCAGAAAAAAGACCAAGTTGATAAGTACCATCTATGTTCGCTTTAAAACCGGATAATGTCATACCCGCAATCGCCGTTTTTACACTGCCTACTGTGCTCGATTCCCAGTTCTGCACTAGATTTGCCTCTATCCTCGAATTGGTTGCAGGGTTATTATAAGCCGTCGAAAATAACCCTTTAATACGACCACCCTTAAAATTACCACTGGCTGCTAACGTCATATCAATACTTGAATCCGTGGTAATGGTTCCGCTGACTTTAACCTTGTTATCCACCATCACACCATCATGGTACACCGTGGCCGTGCCGGTAAAGGCTTTAAGTTTAATCGTTTGAATTTTACCTTTGTATAACACGTTGCTGCCAAGATCAAAAAAGATAAATTTTTGATTAGGCAGTGTGCCGGACACCATGCCTTTTATGTCCGCTAAGGCTTCAACAACATCAGCGCCACTGGCATCCATATTTTTAAACGTACCCGAACCCGCGCCATTATTGGTGTATAAACCTTGTGCATCCTGATCGGTGGGTGGCGGGGGCGCACTTCCGCCGCCGCCGCCACAACTCACACCAATCACGGCAAATAAGAGACCCACCCATACAATGGGGCGAACTGAAAACGGTTTTTTAAAGACAAGTGTCATGGCATAACGTCCTGTATTGGGTAACGCCCGTTTTTTAATCATGGGCATTACGGTTTTTGAGTTGTATCTATGTATAAGGAATAGGTGGGGGAAATATCCCTTTATTCGAATCTAGCAATTTTTTGTTTTGCGCGCTATGCACACCGTCACGGTTTTTTATTTTTATTGGGTGAGTTGGTTTTTTTGTGAGCAGGTTCTGGTTACATTGTAGGAATAGGCTTACAATTATGCCACCCTCGTTTAAGCGGAATATTGCGTCACGTCTTTTGCGGTATCCTCGGGGGTAAGCCAACTGTCGGGGCGAATGCCTTCGAGGATTAAGTTGACTGTGGTTTTAACAACGAGGTATTTGCCGTTGGGGTGCTTACAATAATGCGTCAACATTTTTATTATTTAAGGACATAAAAAAACTTAGTCTTCGGGCTCGGGTACTGCATAGGTTTTAAAGGTATAGGCCAAGTCAATAGACTCGTTGTCGTTTTTTAATGTTACCACGAGGTGCCGCCCATCTTTCTCAGTTTTAGTGTGGATGTCCATGGTTAAGGCTTGATTATCTTTTCCGAGTTTTTCAAAGGTGGAAAAGATGTCTTTTTTGTTGAAGTAGACATTTAAATAGAGTGGTTTTTCATCCGGTCGCATCCAAACAAAATACAGCTTGTCAGGAATCGCGCGAGTCTCCAGGTTGTTTGTTTTAGCGGGAGTCAAGTCGATAAAATCACGTTCCCCATTATAAAAGTGGATATAAGTAACTCGATTTTTCTTAATTTGCATATTGCTGAACACCGGTCGCCACGGGTAACGTGCCTTGTGGTATTTTTCCCATCGACCAAAGGGAATACCGTTTTG
>CAYYLL010000075.1:2196-6639 GCA_964472525.1 uncultured Thioalkalispiraceae bacterium
TGCCATCGGGTGACGATAAATTACCGGCAATGATCTCCATGGGGTAGTTAGACGGTGCTGCTTCGCTGGCAGTCCAGTTAAACTTTTCTTGATCAAATTTTACTGGCGCACTGGCGTGTGCCGCTTGTATTAGTTTGATACCGGCCATGTTTAGCACTCCAAGTAGTAACACTAAAATAGTGATTATTGTAATAGTAGAAAAGGATTTATTTTTATCCATTGTTTTATTATTAACCTTCAAGGGTGAGTCTAAAACGTTTGCCATTTTTAAAGCGGGGGGTATGTCCCATTTTACATTTGGCTGAAAAATGAAAATAATCATGACGTAAGTCTCGTAGCCATTGCTCTGTATTCCCGTGCCAATGTTCCGCTTTCGATTGCTGATGGATGGCAATATAGTTGTCCATTTGTTGTTTTATATCATTTAGTTCAGAAGGAATTTCTTCAACCACTTCTAATTTTCTCTTAAATTTCACTTTATTTTCTCGCGCGTATTTCGTCATAATATGTAAAGGAATACGACTATATTTATTGCTAATATCTTTTTTAATAACATTAATCACGGAGTTGTCATCACTTTCGTCATTCTCATAACCGGGTTCATAGGTTAATACTATTTCTTCGGGCTTAAACCAACCGGAAGCGAGTCTTTCGTTTAAGTCTTTTTCTGCATCTTGGCGCGAGTAGCCATAGTCTTCATAGATCATTTCATTTTCATTACCGTTATCACGATAGCCCCCACCGATATCTGAATGCACACCGGGTAAAAAAATCTCTCGGCCTTTACTGCGCGCACTTTTAATGTTGGTGAGTGAAAAATATTTACGATGTTCATCGGCCGAGGCGAGTTGCACTACTTTTTTAGCATGGGTAATGGCGTCTAACTTTAACGTTTGTGTATTGGATGCACCGATATTAGTGACTGTTTTCCAAAATCCGTAGGTCGATACGGTATCGTATAGGCCCGCAAAACAGACATTCACCTGATGCACGGTATAGCCCAATTCTTTTAGTTGCATTTTAACTGAAAAATACTCATCGCCCCCAAACAAGGCATAATGTATAAAGCTACGGGCGGCCGCGGCCCCCCGACTAAAGCCAAAAACGTCGAAGGTGATTTCATCGATAATGGTTTCTTGGTCTTCAGATTCTTTAATTTTAGCAACTGCATCGTTAACACCGGACTGAACTTTTGCGGGTATCCCCGACTCCCAGATAGCAAACGCAAAACCGGATGTTTCATCGCCGGTCTCATCAATGGTACCAGAGCCTTCAATATAAATTTTTAAAGTAGAGTTATAGCCTTCAGGTGGATTCGGGTCGACATATTTTTCCATAAGTACAATATTGGTATAGTAGCCTTCATAACTATTGTCCTCTTGTGGATCTTTAGAGCCGTGCATTTTATAGTGCATTTTGGCTTTAACTATATCATCAACATCTGTTTTAGACTTTAACTCTTGCGCCATTTCCTGTTCTTCTTCCGTCAGGTTTGTTTCTTTGGCGGCCAGTAATCGCTGATTAATATTAGTGCGATTATTGAGTGTGCCATCAAAAAACACACTGAAGCGGATCTTGATTTTTTTTACATTATCAGGTTGTTGCTTACTATTATCAACTGATCTCGATGAAGGTTCTCCATTTTCCATTTACAGGCTCCTTTTAACATTATCAATATTATTTATTTTTTCCATTCTCACCGCCGCACGCCAAGCTCCATCCGATGAACTATAAACCAAATTTGTACTTATATCCGGCTGTTGCCACATACTTTTTGCCGCTAAACCGATTAAGAGTGTGCCGGTAGCCACCCCTAAGTCACCTAAACAATCAGCGGGGTGTTCAATTTTTACGCTATCTTTCAAAAATGCTTTATTGCGCATAATGGCAACGCCCTGTTCTTTCGCCCAGTGGCTTTCACCATTCATACTTGAATAAATGGTATTGACACCTTCACCGGTATAGTCAGATAAGGCACCTTTAAAGGCCTGATCCAGACCGTCGCCTTTGTAAATTTTATCACTATAATAGTGCCCGGGTTCCTGACTGATACCCGGTTGTGAAAGCATAATAATATGGTGGTTGTGTGATAGGGCGTGGGTTGAGTGCCGTGTTAGCAAAACAAAGGCGGCACCTTCCCCTGCGGCAAACCCATCCATTCTGTTCGGGGCTAATAAGCGTTCAGTTTCATCAAGTTTATCAAGGCGTGCTGCGTTCCAATAGCTCTCGCTGCCACCCAATAATACATAAGGTTCACCTTGCTCATAAAGATAATGGTTCACCAATTCCAAGCCTTGTATACCTGCTGCTCGACCGGTCGACATAAAACGCAGGCTATCCGCTTTTAATGGTAAGTCTTTTTGTTTAAGCAGATTAGCCATTAATAATTCGGGGGGAATGTAATATTCACTCTCACGTTCTTCAGGCATCGCAAGCACTAAAGGAATAGGGTGTTTGATTGGTTGCTCTGAAATGGCTTCGCGTAATGCAAATACTGCCATTTTTATAATATGGTCGTACTGAATACTGTAGTAATTGCCTTCATCAATTTCAATGTCGATAAAGTTATACACGTCATCTGGAACCTTTGACAGGGTAATAGGTTGTTGCTGTTGATTAAAATACCTTGAAGCTTGGTAGCGATTAATATCTGCTTTCACCGCGGCAGCAGTCATGGCGGTATTGCCACCGATGGAGGTCATCATCCCCGTACCCGCAATATAGGTTTTTTGTTGTTCGTTCATGATGCCATTACTCTTGCTGTGTGGCATTGGAATAAGTGGGTTTTTATCATCAACATCCTGTTGTATTCCGAATTCTTTAAATGTGACTTTGTTGTTGCCTACATTAGGAAATTATCTTTTTAGGATAATGCCTAACTTGTGCTTAAAGCTAACAGATAAAATAAATATGTGCTATACATGGTGTCGCACTTTGTAAATGATAATGGATTTACGAGTAAGTTTTATTTAAGTTGTAGGAATAGGCTTACATCAGCCTTATTTTTAACCTGCTTTAATCGATAAGTGTTTGTTCTAACCAGTGGCTAATATCATCAATCTCCTGCGGTATTACACTGTGTTCCATTGGATAACGGTGCCAGTCAATTTTGTAGCCCAGACTAACTAAAAATTCTTTGGACGTTTCTGCGAGGGCAATGGGAATAACAGGATCTTGGGTGCCATGTGCATAGAAAATACTCATTGCTTTATTAACTGGATCTGCTTCGGCTGAAACAAACGTATCTAATGGTAGGTAGGTTGACAGGGCCATAATACCTGCAAGCGGTTTGCTAAAACGCAGGCCGGTGTGCAATGCAATCGCGCCACCTTGTGAAAAACCGGCAAGTAGAATATTTTTACTTTTAATCCCACGTTCAATTTCAGTTTCAATAAGTTGATTAATTTGTGTTGCTGAATGACGTATTCCTTTTTCATCCTGATTTGCATCAATTCGTGGAGCAATAATATCGTACCAAGCTGGCATCACCATTCCATTGTTTACTGTAACGGCAATGCTAGGCGCATGTGGAAAAATAAATCGGGTTTTATTTTTATTTTTAAAGTTCAGCTCGGCCACAATGGGTTCAAAGTCATGGCCGTCGGCACCGAGGCCATGCAGCCAGATAACACTGTAGCGTGCTTCGGCAGTATTTAGTTCGAGTGTTTTAAGATTTTGCATATCAGGGAGTTTATCATAAGCATTAATAATAAAGACCACCGCAGTTCCGCGTAACTTTAACCCCCTGCTTTGAATATAGAAAGTCTGGTCATTGCGAGCGATAGCGCGGCAATCTTGCTGGAATATACCCCATATAAACAAGATTGCCGCGCTATCGCTCGCAACGACAAACTCACACCTATTTTAGTCCAGTAAGTTAACGGGACAGCTGTGAATAAAGGCGATACCTAATAAACAGGTATCGCCTTTTGTGGGGGGTGTTCTTTTAATAAAACGCCTGATTAAAACAAAGGTGTTTTATTTAACCTTGGTTTCAACAGAATCTTTCTCACCGAGATTGTCAACCCAGGCAATACCTACAGTATCACCGGCTTTACCACCACCGAATTTGAAAGAGAGGTAAGGGTTTTTAGAAATTGAAGCACCCCATTCAGCTGTCATCACAGTTTTACCGTTGTGAGTACAGTTAACTTCCTGAATGAAATGAGCCGGCATTTTCTTACCTGTTTTTTTATTTTTACGCCGACCGGTTTCCATTGGATGAGTCAGTAGCGCTTTAACTAATACGATGCCGCCTTTAGCTTTGGCACGTATACGAATGGACTTAGCCATAATAGTTCTCCTTGAAATTTAGCACCCGTTTCTTATCTTTACGGGCACTTATGTGTCAGCTTTGCTGACACTCTTGCAGTTTAGTTTGGTCTAAGCAGATTAACCGCCACAACCACCGATAGTAACTTTCACATCTTTACGTGCTGCATA
>CAYYLL010000076.1:0-6609 GCA_964472525.1 uncultured Thioalkalispiraceae bacterium
TAAGAGCTTGATATAATAGAGTCAATCTGCGGAAGTGGCGAAATTGGTATACGCGCCGGTTTTAGGTACCTGTGTCGCAAGGCGTGTGGGTTCGAGTCCCACCTTCCGCACCATTTTATAAGTGATTAAAATTTAAGAGGTTTTATGAGTATGCAAGTTTCTGTTGAAACGACTCAGGGGCTAGAACGCCGCATGATGGTTGAAATTAATGAAGAGCAAATTGCTGAAGCAGTCGAAACACGCCTAAAAGGCATGGCTAAAACAACGAAAATCAAAGGTTTTCGAGCCGGTAAAGTGCCTTTTAAGGTGGTTAAACAGCATTACGGTGGTCAGGTTCGTCAGGAAATTGTGAGTGATTTGGTCCAATCGACCTTTTATGAGGCCGTTACTCAGGAAAAATTACGTCCTGCCGGTGGCCCGACCATTGGTAACGATTTGGTTGCGACCGATGGCCTGAAATACACCGCAATATTTGAAGTGTATCCAGAAGTTGAAATTGCCAGTTTTGACGGTGTAACTTTAGAAAAAGAAACCGCTGAAATAACCGATGCGGATGTTGACGAAATGATTGAAACCATTCGTAAACAAAATAAAACCTGGGAAGCCGTTGAGCGTGCTTCAGAAGATGGTGATCAGGTTAGCGTTGATTTTGCTGGCAGTGTTGATGGTGAAGCCTTTGAAGGTGGCACCGGAACGGATATGGCGGTTGAAATTGGTGCTGGCCGTATGATTGCGGGTTTTGAAGATGGTCTTAAAGGTCTGAAAAAAGGGGATGAAACGACTTTATCACTGACGTTCCCTGAAAACTACCCACAAAAAGAATTAGCTGCTAAACCGGTTGAATTTAAAATTACCGTTAAAGCGGTTGAGCAAGTTGCATTACCTGAAATTGATGAAGATTTTGCAAAGAAAATGGGTGTTGAAGATGGCAATATCGAGCAAATGCACAAAGATATTCGTGGAAATATGCAACGTGAGTTAGATGCTAAAATCAAAACTAACTTAAAACAGGTTGCAATGGATAAATTGATTGAATTGCATCAAATGGAAGTGCCTAAAGCTCTAACAGATCCGGAAGCGACAACATTAATGCAACAAATGCAGCAGAATTTAGCCAGTCAGGGAATGAAACAAGGGGATGTCCAGTTAAACCCGGATATGTTTAAAGATCAGGCCTCTCGTCGGGTTAGTTTAGGCTTGATTATGGCTGAAATTGTTAAAGACAATGACATTAAGGTCGATGACAAAAAAGTCCGTGCCAAAGTCGAAGAAATTGCTGAACCGTATGACCAACCTGAACAGGTTATTTCATGGTATTACGGAGATAAACAGCGTTTAAATGAGATTGAGTCGTTAGTTTTTGAAGAACAAATCATCGAATGGCTGCTATCAAAAGTCACCGTTGAAGAAAAAACTAAAAATTTCAAAGAGTTAATGCAGCCAGACGCAAAACAGGCCGCCTCTTAATTTTACTCATATAATGGCATTTTCTGGTAAAGGAAACGCTAGCTTGACCGATATAAGCCTATAAGATGAATATAATAAAATAACGAGGAGAACTACTGAGTATGCAACACGATAATATGGATATTCGTTCACAAATGGTGCCCATGGTTGTTGAAACCACGGCTCGCGGCGAACGTGCCTATGATATTTACTCGCGACTGTTAAAAGAACGCGTTATTTTTTTGGTAGGCCCCGTTGAAGACCATATGGCCAATTTAGTGGTTGCTCAATTGTTATTTCTGGAATCAGAAAACCCAGATAAAGATATTCACTTATATATTAACTCGCCCGGCGGCTCGGTTACTGCGGGGCTATCTATTTATGACACCATGCAGTTTATTAAGCCGGATGTTAGCACCATGTGTATTGGTCAGGCCGCAAGCATGGGCGCGGTGTTGTTAACCGGTGGAGCTAAAGATAAACGTTTTATTCTGCCGCATTCACGAACCATGATTCATCAACCACTGGGTGGTTTTCAGGGGCAGGCAACGGATATTGAAATCCATGCCAAAGAAATACTGGACGTTCGGGATCGCTTAAATAAAATTTTGGCCGATCATACCGGGCAGAATATGGAAGCGATTAAAAATGACACCGATCGCGACAACTTTATGAGCGCAACGGAGTCTGTAGAATACGGTCTTGTTGATAAAGTAATGGAGCAACGGGAGATGGCAGAAGATTAGCTGAATCGTTTGTGTTAGCTGAGGTGATAAACTTGTATTAAGTATAGTCTTACTTTGGTGGAATTAAATGCTAATTTAGAGGCCAGTCAAGTCACTTTTTTTACTATAAGGGCTTGAAACTCAGTTAAAAACAACGCATGGTAGATAGGTAGATTAAAAGTAAATGAGGCGACGAACATGAGTGACGATAAACAGAATTCAGGCGATAACGGTAAATTACTGTATTGCTCTTTCTGTGGCAAAAGCCAGCACGAAGTTCGCAAGTTAATTGCCGGGCCATCGGTGTTCGTCTGTGATGAATGTGTCGAGTTATGTAATGACATTATACGTGAAGAAGTGCAAGAACAAAATGCGTCTACCGATGGTAACAAGCTACCGACACCTCATGAAATCAGCGAAATTCTAGATGAGTACGTTATTGGCCAAACTCGCGCCAAAAAAGTATTGGCCGTTGCTGTTTATAATCACTATAAACGCTTAGAAAATGGTCAGAAGAAAGACGATGTTGAATTGTCCAAAAGTAATATTTTACTTATCGGGCCCACCGGCTGCGGTAAAACCTTATTAGCCGAAACACTCGCGCGTATGTTAAACGTGCCATTCACCATTGCCGATGCTACTACGCTAACCGAAGCGGGCTACGTGGGTGAAGATGTTGAAAATATTATTCAAAAATTATTACAAAAATGTGATTACGATGTAGAGAAAGCCCAAACGGGTATTGTTTACATTGACGAGATTGATAAAATTTCACGCAAATCAGATAACCCTTCGATTACTCGTGATGTGTCGGGTGAAGGTGTGCAACAAGCCTTATTGAAACTTATTGAAGGCACGGTTGCTTCGGTTCCACCACAGGGTGGGCGTAAACATCCTCAGCAGGAATTCTTGCAAGTGGATACTGGTAATATTTTATTTATTTGCGGTGGTGCTTTTGCTGGACTGGATCGCATCATACGAGACCGTTCTGAAAAAGGCGGCATAGGTTTTGGTGCAGAAGTAAAAAGCAAAGATGACTCTAAATCAATCAGTGATGTCTTGCATGAAGTTGAGCCAGAAGATTTAACTAAATACGGATTAATCCCCGAGTTTGTTGGGCGTCTTCCCGTTGTTGCAACTCTGAGTGAGTTGGATGAAGATGCGTTAATACAAATTTTAACCGAACCAAAAAATGCCATGACCAAACAATATCAAAAAATGTTTGAAATGGAAGGCGCTGAACTTGAATTTAGAAGTGATGCACTGCGAGCTATTGCGCAGCGTGCAACAAAGCGTAAAACCGGCGCGCGTGGTTTACGTTCCATTCTTGAGCATGTGTTATTAGACACGATGTATGAACTGCCCTCGATAGAACATCTTGAGAAAGTGGTGATTGAAAAATCAGTCATCGATGAGAGCGGTAAACCTTTGTATATTTACGAAGGTACCGAGGCACGTACAGCAGCGTCTGAAGAAAAGTAAATTTTCTTCAGCAAGTTTCAAATTAAGTTCAGGTTCAGGGATTGAAATATACGATTGGTGTCCCTATATCAATGGTATAAAGTCCACTTAAAAGTGAGAGAAGAACGTGTCTGAATTAATTGAAGATCAAATGTTGGCTATTCCCGTATTACCCTTACGTGATGTGGTTGTATACCCACACATGGTTATCCCTTTGTTTGTTGGTCGTGATAAATCCATTAAAGCACTTGAAGCGGCAATGGAAAATGACAAGCAAATATTATTGGTTGCACAAAAAAGTGCCTCTCAGGATGAACCTGAAACAGACGATGTTTATCGAATGGGTACGGTTGCCAGTATCCTACAATTATTAAAACTCCCTGATAACACGGTTAAAGTGTTAGTTGAAGGTAATCAGCGTGCGCGTATTGTTCATTTTCTGAGTTCGGATGATTATTTCACTGCACAGGTTATCGAAAATGAAGAAGAAGAACTAGATGATCGTGAATCTGAAGTACTGGTACGTTCTTTAACCACACAGTTTGATCAATATGTAAAATTAAACAAAAAAGTTCCTCCCGAAATTTTAACCTCGTTATCCAGTATTGATGATCCCAGTCGTTTAGTTGACACCATTGCTGCGCACATGTCACTTAAGGTCGATGAAAAACAAACGGTACTCGAAATTGAATCTTTAACAGAACGTTTCGAACATTTAATGGGTTTAATGGAATCTGAAATAGATTTATTGCAGGTTGAAAAGCGTATTCGTGGGCGTGTAAAACGTCAGATGGAAAAAAGTCAGCGAGAATATTATTTGAATGAGCAAATGAAAGCCATTCAAAAAGAATTAGGTGATATGGATGATGTGCCTAACGAACTTGATGAACTTGAACAAAAAATTGAAACGGGTGGTTTGTCAAAAGAAGCCAAGACTAAAGCAAAGTCTGAATTCCAGAAGTTAAAAATGATGTCACCGATGTCAGCTGAAGCCACAGTTGTACGGAATTATCTAGACTGGATACTTAATCTGCCGTGGAAAAAACGTTCTAAAGTGCGCCGTGATCTTGCAAAAGCAGAAGACATTTTAGAAGAAGATCATTATGGCTTAGACAAAGTTAAAGAACGTATTTTAGAGTATCTTGCTGTTCAACAGCGAATGAATAAAATGAAAGGGCCTATTTTATGTTTAGTAGGGCCACCGGGTGTGGGTAAAACCTCATTGGGTAAGTCTATCGCGCGCGCAACGGGTCGTAAATATATGCGTATGGCCTTAGGTGGCGTGCGTGATGAAGCCGAAATACGTGGGCATCGTCGTACTTATATTGGTTCTATGCCCGGTAAGATTGTGCAGAATTTAACAAAAATAGGTACTCGCAATCCGTTATTTTTACTGGATGAAATTGATAAGATGGCAATGGATTTTCGTGGTGATCCGGCATCCGCATTGCTTGAAGTTTTAGATCCAGAACAAAATCATACTTTTAATGATCATTATCTGGAAGTGGATTATGACTTGTCGGAAGTAATGTTTGTTGCAACCTCAAATACCATGAATATTCCGGGGCCGCTTCTGGACAGAATGGAAGTGATCCGCTTATCCGGTTATACCGAAGATGAAAAAGTTAATATCGCCATTCGCTATCTGGTCACTAAACAAATTAAAAACAATGGTTTAAAAGAAAATGAAATTAGCATTGCCGAAGATGCAGTACAAAATATTATTCGGTATTACACGCGTGAAGCCGGTGTTAGAAATTTAGAACGCGAAATTGCAAAAATTTGTCGTAAAGTTGTGAAAGAAATTTTGCTCGATAAAAAGATAGGTAAGATTGATATCAACGCAAAAAATCTGGATAAGTATCTGGGTGTTAAGCGTTTCCGCTTTGGACGTGCTGAAGAAAAAGATCAAATCGGCCAAGTGACTGGATTAGCGTGGACAGAAGTCGGTGGTGAATTATTAACAATTGAAACAGCGTTAATGATCGGTAAAGGCAAACACAGTGTTACTGGCCAGCTTGGTGATGTGATGAAAGAATCCATTGAAGCTGCGATGACAGTGGTACGAAGTCGCTCCGACATACTTGGTATCAAGCAAGAAACGTTTGAAAAGAATGACATTCATGTGCATGTACCTGAAGGTGCAATTCCTAAAGATGGCCCGAGTGCGGGTATTGGCATGTGTACCGCGTTGGTTTCAGCATTTACAAATATTCCGGTAAAAGCCGATGTTGCCATGACGGGAGAAATTACCCTGCGCGGGCAAGTACTCCCCATTGGTGGTTTAAAGGAAAAATTACTGGCTGCTAGACGCGGTGGTATTAAAACGGTCCTTATTCCACAGGAAAATGAGCGCGATTTAACAGAAATTCCCAATACAATTACGGATGAATTAGATATAATACCCGTTCAATGGATTGAGCAGGTTTTGGATATTGCGTTACAATACAAGCCAGAACCGATTGATGCAAAAGAGGTTGGGAACGGATCTGATAAAGCAAAAAAAGATAATCCCAATTCGCTTAGAACACATTAAACTGTTATTTTTTAGTTGTGATTTGCCAAAAAATGGTGACTGATAGCTATTGTGTTGTAAAAAAATATTGTTCTTTAGTTTTTAATTATTAAAGAATAAGCATCATATTAATTTAGACAATAGAAACCTCCGTTATAATAGCGGTACATAATACATACACACCTGACGTAAGGGGAAAACGAGTGAATAAATCAGAATTGATCGATATTGTAGCCGAAGGCTCAGATATATCAAAAGCCGCAGCGACACGCGCTGTTGACTCAGTAATTGATGGAATTACTGGCGCTTTAGTAAAGGGTGATCAGGTTACATTAGTGGGCTTTGGTACTTTTTCAGTAAAAGATCGTGCTGCACGCATGGGTCGCAATCCGCGAACTGGTGAACCGATTCAAATTAAAGCATCAAAAAATCCTGGATTTAAAGCTGGTAAAGCGCTAAAAG
>CAYYLL010000077.1:0-6563 GCA_964472525.1 uncultured Thioalkalispiraceae bacterium
TAACGATGAAAAAAAATATACCATTTATTGCAATTGAAGGCCGTAGCAGTGGCTATTATTCACTACTCGCACTACTGGCTGCGTTTATACTGGCATCACTGGGCGCTTTTTACTATATGGAACATCACGGCCATTATGTAACAGGCATGTCCAACCAAATCGTTTGGGGGGTGCCACATGTATTTGCCGTCTTCCTTATTGTTGCAGCATCGGGTGCATTAAATGTTGCTTCTATTTCATCTGCTTTCAATAAGAAAGCATACAAACCCCTTGCTCGCTTATCCGGGCTTTTAGCCCTTGCCTTGCTGGCCGGTGGTTTAATGGTACTTGTACTGGATTTGGGTCGCCCAGAACGTTTAATTATTGCCATGACCTATTACAACTTAAAATCTATTTTTGCTTGGAATATGCTTTTATATAATGGCTTCTTTGCCATTGTTATTGTTTATCTCTGGACAATGATGCAGCGTAACTTAAATCAATACACACGTATCGCTGGTATTGCCGCCTTTATCTGGCGTTTAGCGCTTACAACGGGTACTGGTTCCATCTTTGGTTTTATTGTTGCACGCCAAGGTTATGATGCTGCCATCATGGCGCCGATGTTTATCATTATGTCCTTTGCATTTGGCCTGGCTATCTTTTTACTGGTCTTAATGGCTTCATACAAATGGACCGACCGTCCACTGGGTGATGCAATTTTTAATCGTTTAAAAAACCTGTTAGGTGTATTTGTTGCGGCTGTTCTGTACTTTGTACTGGCATATCATTTAACAAACCTGTACGAAGCACAACACCAGGGTTTTGAAGCCTTCATTCTTCTAAATGGTGGCATCTATACTCAAATGTTCTGGCTTGTACAAATTTTTCTTGGTGGCGTTATACCACTCATTATTTTTTATACACCAGTAGGCAACTCACGTGGCTTAGTTGGCTTTGGTGCATTTTTAGTTATCATCGGTGGCCTTGCTCAAGTCTATGGCATCATTATTGGTGGTCAGGCATACCCAATGGCACTATTTCCGGGTAAAGTAGTACTTGAAACAACCTTTGCTGACGGAGCAATTGCAAGCTATGTTCCTACCCTGGCTGAAATTTTATTAGGTTTAGGTGGCGTTGCTGTTTCATTGTTCCTTGTTGCCTTCTGTGTGAAAATTATGGACTTTCTACCAGCCAGTCTTGCCGACAAAGACGTCGACCCGCATTACAAAGCTTCTTAAATTGTAATGAGTAGAGCATCCATGTGATGCTCTACTCAAAAACTACTTCAGGGTTTAAATATGGGTCGATTATTTATCTCCGCGGCTCACAAGTCATCAGGTAAAACAACGCTCTCCATTGGACTGTGTGCAGCACTGCATGCAAAAGGTCTAAATGTTACTCCCTTTAAAAAAGGCCCCGACTACATTGATCCCATGTGGCTATCTCGTGCCGCACATAACCCTTGCACTAATCTCGACTTTTACACCATGCAGCACAAAGAAATCCTGCAAAACATTGCGACAGCAGAACAAAACTCAGATATCACTCTGATAGAGGGCAATAAGGGGCTATACGATGGCCTCGATTTGGATGGTAGCAACAGTAATGCTGCGTTAGCCATACTCAGCAAAACCCCCGTTGTACTCGTTATTAATGTGCAAGGGTTAACACGTGGTATTGCCCCGCTTATTTTAGGCTATCAGGCATTTGAAAAAGACATCAACATTGCCGGTGTTATCCTTAACCAATATCGGGGACTTCGCCACGAAGAAAAGTTAAAAGCGGTCATCGAGCATTACACCGATGTGCCTGTGATTGGTGCAGTGCAACATAACCCTGAACTTGAAATTACTGAACGTCATTTGGGTTTGGTTCCTAGTAATGAAAGCCAACGGGCTGAAGATAAAATTGAACAGATTAAAAAATATGTTAATGAACAAGTCGATATTGATGCCATTATTAACATTGCTCATAGCACCCAAAAACTCGAAATAATGAGTTTACCAACAATGAGTATTCAGCCGATAAAAGTGAAAATTGGCATTATCCGCGATGCTGCTTTTGGTTTTTATTACCCCGATGATTTACTATCTCTTAAAAATAATGGCGCCGAACTTGTTACTATTAACGCATTAACCGATGAAGCATTACCCGATATTGATGGCCTCTTTATTGGCGGTGGTTTCCCAGAATCACACTTACAACAACTGAACCAGAACAAGTCGTTACGCGAAAGCATTAAAAATGCCATCGAAAATGGCTTACCCACGTATGCAGAATGCGGTGGATTGATGTATTTATCTCGCTCAATACAGTGGAATGAAACACAAACTGAAATGGTTGGCGTTATCCCTGCCGACTCTAAAATGCATAAATGTCCACAAGGCCGAGGCTATGTACAATTGCAGGAAACAGAAAATGCCTTATGGCCCGATAAAATGGCTAATAATCTTATACCTGCACATGAATTTCATTACTCATCACTCTATAATATTGATTCCGACTTAAAATATGCCTATAACGTTAAACGGGGTACCGGTATTAATGGCCAACAGGATGGGGTAATTTATAAAAATTTACTCGCAAACTATACACATTTACGTGATACATCTCAGCATCATTGGACACAGCGTTTTATTCGCTTTGTATCACAGATCAAACAGACAACTTAACGAGGTTAATTATGTTTACAGTAAGTGAATCCGCCGCAATACAAATTAAAGAATCCGCCAAACAGAGCCAAAGTGAAGGACTGCCTTTACGTATTGCAGCTAAAAAAAATGTCGATGGCAGCTTTCATTATGGTATTGGCTTTGAAGACAAAACAAAAGAGGAAGACTTAGCTTTTAAATCACACGATATTACAATTTTAATCGCGCCACAAAGTATGCCTTTACTAACTGGCACCGAAATGGATTATGTAAAACTCGATGATGGTGAAGAGCGCTTTATTTTTAAAAATCCAAACGATCCCAGTTATACCTCTGAAGATAATAATTCAGAGCATAACCTATAGTACCGGCATCTTTATAATATGGTCTCAACGATAAACAATTCGAAAGAGAGTACTCTTTGTCAAAAGAATGCATCGATTAAGAATATCCATTTCTGGAAGAGCCCGTTATGTCTGCCAATGGTGATTCTGGCGCTCACTATTATTATACTGGGTTCAACCACTATCTGGGCACTTAGCCCCATTAGCCTTGGTAAGCTGGTCACTATTCTTATACTTGTAATACTGGCATTAACCACATTAATTATTCTTTACCAGAAAATACAGGAACGCCTATTATTGCCATTATCACAGTTAAAATCATGGGCTATTGATATCAATTCAGGGAAATTATCCACACGACTTCCAGAATATTTACCCGGCGACTTCAGTACCCTTGCAAAAAACATTAATGAACTGGGTGACCAAATTGAAACCCTGACTTTTGACATGCAAAGTCAGGTAAAAAAACAAACTGAACATATTGAACGTAAATCACGCTCACTTGAAATTGTTTATGATGTTGCGGCAAGCATTAATGTTTCTCGCAATCTGGATGATTTACTCACCCGCTTTTTACATAGCCTAAAAGAAGTGGTTCATGCACGTGCCGCTGTTGTACGATTAGTCACCGAAGATAACCAGATGCGCCTAGTTGCCAGCCTCGGTTTTGATAAAGACTTAATGGAACGTGAACAACTTATTCCGTCTGAACATTGTCTATGTGGTACTGCTTATCGTGATGGCAATGTACTGTTTCAAAAGAATATAACCCAATGTGATAAAATTATTGGCCGTCAATTTTTTGATGTTGATAACGTCCATATGATTGCCGTACCACTCCAATACAGGGATAAAACACTTGGAGTTTACAATCTATTTGTTGACTCAGAAGATTTTGCCGAACCCGAAGACATTGAAGACTTACTTACCAGTATTGGCCGTCACTTGGGGATGGCTATTGACAAAGCACGTTCAGACGACGAAGCCAATCGCTTTGCGATTATGGAAGAACGTAACCGTTTATCGCATGAGCTACATGATTCACTGGCACAAACGCTAGCCAGTTTACGTTTTCAAGTTCGTGTTTTGGACGAAAAAATCCGCCTGGGAGAAGAACCCTCTATCTGGCACGAGCTTGAAAAAATTGAAAACAATCTGGACGAAGCCTACCTCGAATTACGTGAACTGATCACCCACTTTAGAGCCCCTATCGACAAACGTGGTCTAGTACCTGCTGTTGAACACCTGATTGAACGATTTAAGTACCAAAATGATATCACTATATTTTTACAAAAAGAATGGAATGTACTCAGCCTGTCACCCAATATCGAAGTTCAAGCCTTACGTATTATTCAGGAGTCACTGAATAATATTAGTAAACACAGTCAGGCACATGCTGTTCGGGTTATTATGCGCAGCAACGTACAAGGTGAATGTAACATTCTTATTGAAGATGACGGTATTGGTATGGATGTTCCTCCAGAGTCAGATCGAGTCTCCGGTGATCATCTTGGCCTGAGCATCATGGATGAACGTGCCAAACGTATGGGCGGTACGTTTAAAATTGAAAGTGAATTAGGTGATGGAACCCGAACAATACTCACATTCAAACATCAAAACCTGAATGAAAATACTGAAAACAGTTCAACTAAAATACTGGTTAGTCCCCCTTCCCTATCGACAATACGCAAGGATAAAGAATGAGTTTAAAAGTTTTACTTATTGATGATCACACTTTATTCCGGGTTGGTTTAGAGGGCCTGCTCACTACCCGCGGTATCGAAATACTTGCATCCGTTAACACCGGTATAGATGGTGTTGAGCTTGTCAAAAAACTAGGCCCAGACATTGTTCTACTCGATATGCGTATGCCCGGTATCGATGGTTTAGGTGTATTAAAATTATTACGCGATGCTTACGATACACTGCCTGTTGTGATGTTAACAACCAGCACCGATGAAACCGATCTGGTTGAATCATTAAAAAACGGTGCGCAAGGTTACTTATTAAAAGACATGGAGCCCGACGAATTAGTGATTGCCCTGCGTGATATCGTTAACGGTAAAACAGTCGTTGCACCCGATCTTGCACCTATCCTTGCCCGAGCCGTTCAAGGAAAAACAGAGCCTAAAGAAGAACCTAAAGATAGCCCGTTCACCGGACTCACCCCCAGAGAAACTGAAATTTTAGGTTTATTAGCCGAAGGCTTAAGTAATAAAGGAATTGCCAGAAATTTAGGGATTTCAGACGGTACTGTAAAATTACACGTAAAAGCCATCTTAAGAAAACTGGAAGTGCATTCAAGAGTTGAAGCCGCTGTAATGGCTGTGCAGCATGGGCTTAACAAGAAAGATGAAGAAGCCAATTAAAATGAAAACATTTAACCATTTAATACAGGAATGTTTAGAACGTGTCGATGAGATTTTCCCTTGGGATCTCGAAGAAATCCTCGAACAAAATAATAAACCCCTGCTTATCGATGTGCGTGAGCCCAAAGAATTTGAAGCCATGCATATTTATAATTCCATTAACGTTCCACGCGGCATACTGGAAACATCCTGCGAATACGATTTTGATGACACTATTCCCGAACTTGTAGAAGCACGTCAGAAAGAAGTCGTCATTATTTGTCGTTCAGGTAGTCGCAGTATCTTTGCTGCCGATGTAATGCAACAAATGGGCTATGAAAAAGTCGTATCCCTTAAAACTGGCCTTCGCGGCTGGAACGACTCCGAACTACCACTGCTCAATCATAAGAATAACAACGTTGATATTGATGATGCGGAAGAATTTCTAGCTCCAAATTTACGGCCAGAGCAGTTCTCACCGAAATAATTTGTTAGCCGTCGCTATCATTATCATATGGAAACTTAGTGTGACCATATCGAATTGCCAGAATAGAGACAAAGATAAATACAGCGCCAGTAAGACCAAGCATTCTTAATGTATCTAAATTCTTCATGTCAAGAATCATATAGCGCGCTAGTGCGACTATAGCAATATAAAGTGGCATGCGAATCGGTAGCTTTCCCGACTTAAGGTATATTCCAACCATTGCAAATACTTCAAGATAGATGAAAAGTAATAAAATATCTGACAATGTTACCGTCTTAGCTTTAAACATTAATATAATTTCAAAACTCATTGCTATGATAGTTGATAAAGCAATAATCAATAGACCAATGTCTTCAACTATTACTAGAATTTTATACCCTAATTTTTTAATTTGCTCATTTATGTATTCCTGTTTTGATTAATCAATATTGTCGCACTTCAAACTTGATACTAAGCAATATGAGCCTGAAGAAGTAATACTAATAGGGACACTGGAAATTGGGGAACAAACGGCAGCATAACCAGATTGTATATAACTGAATAAAACCAGAAGAAATAAACTTATTGTTTTTAGAATCATTTCAAACTCCTTGTATTGATGCTAAAATGTTATGTCATACTAAACCACGCATTCATCAGGGTCAATACATGTTTAAATTCTATATTCATTATATTTCAGTCGTATAATGCCCATTAAAGTACATAAGTACAGTTTCATGCGAAGATAATTATGTAAAAAAATGATGCCAGT
>CAYYLL010000078.1:0-6239 GCA_964472525.1 uncultured Thioalkalispiraceae bacterium
TTTGTTTTTATTATATTATTCTAAAATATTCGTGGGGATTCGTCAGGGTCAGGTCGTGTTGCGGCTAACCCATGTTACGGCTAGAAGATCGGCTCTTTATTTAGTGGGAAGTCATTATGTCTAGATTGAAATAGGAACATAAATGATACTAATTTTGAAATTATTCCAAATAAAATCTATCCGTTCTGCCCGTGTTTTTCTTTTCGGTTCGGGTTTACTCTTCTTTTTTGGGGTCTATCAATTAATTGTTAATATTAAAAGCTTAGCTGAAATACAAATTAAGCATTTCGAAATAACATTTTTTTTATTTTGGTTCTTAATTTGTATGGCATATATAATAATTGCCTGTTGGGCTCTATTCAATAAAAAAGGAAAGGCATACTTAGAGAGTCAAGAGAAAATAACAATAAATAGTAATAAAAATATATTGTGGTATTTTAAGTTTTTATTTGCTTGTTATGCTGCATCATTTGCAACACTAATATTACTTGGTGTAGTCGCATTACCTTTTTCTGGTACTGCCGGCTTCGAAGTAATGTTTAGTCCAAATAGAGGTGTATATTTTTTAGTGTCTGGTCTAATCTGGTCGCCGCTTATATTTAGGTATTTAAAGTGAGAAAAATACAATCTAACAAAACGCTTAAACCGCTGTGCAAGGCATGGCTTGGACTCCCAACCGCTATCGCGGTTGGGAGCCATTTAGCTCGGCGTTATGCGTAAATAAGGAAAGAATATGAAAATTATATATTTACTACCAATAGCAATGCTACTTATTATCTCTTTTGCTCAAGCCGATGAATTAATAAAGCGTACCGCTTTGAACGATAAGGTTAGCCTTATTACTCCTAAAAGCTTTGGTCCAATGCCACAAAATATTCTTGAATTAAAATATCCAAGCTCTAGAAGACCAACCGAAGTTTTAAGTGACTCTACTGGCGGTGTTTCCCTGGCTTTCAATCACACACGTAATCCAATGTCTCCCTACCAAATTGAAAAGGCACGCGCCAGCATGTCTAAAATGTTCCACAATATGTATCCCTCCGCTAAATGGTTAAGAGATAAAACTATTAATGTAAATGGCAGAATGTTCATGGTGTTTGAGCTAATAACTCCAGCCATGGACACACAAATTCACAACATAATGTATGGCACGTCTGTTGATAATCGCCTACTACTTATCTCTTTCAATACAACAGTTGAGCAATCAAAATTATGGCTACCGATAGGTAAAAAAATTATGGAATCTATATCAATAAAGTAATAACTCGCATAACAAGGCAATTAAGACAGTTCGCTACTCTCTCACTGGGGCGGACAAAAGGCTATCACCTTTTGCTGCCCCTTATTTAATTCGTTATGCTGACAGTAAATGATTATCTATGAATCAAGACTGGATTCTCCATAAAAAAGAAACTCGCCGAGCCTTCTCTAGCGCGACCTGGGTTCCCTTGAGAGCATCCTGCAATGACGAGCAGGTAGGCTACGTCAGCGAATTTTTTGGATGCGGGTCTGTTGCATTCCCGCCGGAGCATCGGGAAGTCGCGGAACGACTTGGCTGGAGTGATATTGGAATCGGTTGCAGTGTGCAGCCGTATGCTTACAAGGATGGTTACTTCTCGTCCATCGAGCAATATCAATACAACGATAAAGAACCAATCGGAGTGCACCTTGTTTTCGAGCACCCTCAACCGGTAGTTGCGGAAGGCTATGGATACTGAATCCTGATCTAATTGTTGCGCTCCATCTGATAAAGGATGGAACAAACTGGGTGAGGCCAGAAGAGAATTTCGTTGTCGTGGCTCGTGAGGTTCTTGATGAAAAAGGAGAGCATCGCCTTATCGAGATCAAGCGAGAATTTCTCCTCGACTATTTGGCAACAAGGAACCTTTCACTTCGCCTCTCTTACTACCGCGAAAGAGTAGAAAATGTCGCGACACTTGAAGGCAGCGCATACGCGAATCTAGCGGATCGACAAGAACAGCGAGACGGCGGGCGATTTGAGCTCCTAATTCGCAGTCTGGAAGATGTCTATGGGGGAAGTTGGGCTTCGTTCCGTGTCTGGCGAACTGATGTTGATGAAGACGAAGACGCCCCAGTAATGGGTCCAGAAAGCGATGACAACACTGACTATGAAAGCTCGCAGGGACATCGGAGTGGTTATGAAGGTGTACGGGTAGAGGGCGAGTTTTGGCGAGACGAATGGATTGAACATCAAGGGCAGAGCGTGCGTGTTCGAGGAGATGCTGATAAGACTCTTCCCCAATTCATCGTGGAGACTGACGGAGCGCGCATGGCGTCTGCCGATTTAGACAATGAAGACATTGGCCGATGGTTGTGGTTTCGCTCCAGCGTAGTCAACGAGCTTCTCGGTCTTCGCGGCTTTTCTCTTGGATGGTATACGGCGGAGACAGGTGGTATTCGCTCCACCTCTGGGTATGTAACGCACTTTGGAATTAACTACTCGGATTTAATTACGGTGTACGCCTATGATATTGCCCGCCTTGACGCATGGGAGCAGCACATTTGGGCTGCTCATAACGTTGTTCCGGATGGAAAGGTTCCTGTTGAGTTGCTAGCATTCCAGGTGAAAGCTCAGCCAGCATCTACTCATGCTGTTGAAGAGTTGCTATTCAAGAGCATGCGGATGCTAGAGGCGGGGTTTCGTCAAGAGTTCCACATTTCTCTGTTCACTCACAACATAGATGATGCCGCAATCATGCAACATGTTTCTCGCTTCGTTAGCAAAGATCTGGCGTCATTGTTGAAGTTAGCAAAAGAGCTTGTACGTGTGTTCTCCGAACGGCTTAATGTACGTGAGCTCCGCAAGCTTTCTACTCATGCAGAGAAGGAAAAACTTGGTTCAAATAAGCTTCTTCAAGATGTCTTGGCCCAGAAGGTAGGGGTCGATAAAGCTCGTAAAATCTTTGGTGCAATTGTTGGCGCTTATGACATGCGAGTAGGTGATGCACACCCGACCAGCTCGAAGATTGGAGATGCTTTAAAGCTCGCCGGAATTGACGAGAGCAAGTCGTTTCTGAGACAAGGCGAACAACTGATTTCGAATTTTAGGCAATCAATTTGGTGGATAGGTAAATTAATTTTCGGAAAACCTGAAGATCAAAAGAGTTAAGCAGTATGTCGCATAACAAGGCGCTACACTGGACGGCAATTCCGCTTCGCTCCATTGCCGCCGGTGAGCTTGGTCGTTATGTTTTTTTAGAAACGGTAGTTTTAGACCCACTTTAGCCATTATTTCTATTTAGAGGTGTTTTCAAGTTCGTTTGTAATCTCTTGCAATGAAGAGAGCAATTTTTTAAAACGATTTCCTCCAAGACGATGCTCACAACGATTTTCTAACTCTTCCATAATCCTGAAACTATAATTCATTAGCTCAAGCCCAGATGGTGTGAACTCAATTATTACTGAGCGCTTATCGTTGTCATTGAGCGTTCTAGTGACATACTTTAGTTTGACAAGTTCATCTGCTAATCGCCCCATCGCTTGTTTAGTGATACCAGCGCGTTGAGAAACTAAAGTTAGGCTGCTCCCTTCGAGATCAAGATTTGAAAGAAGTGCAGTGTGTGTTGACCTTAATTCCGTGAATCCACGCTGATGTAGCCTCTCGACAATTATTACGTTGACACATCGTGATGCGCGAAGCAGGCATTGTCGCAAATTAGCTGCTCGATTATGGTTGCTGGTTGATAATAATTCTTGATTCATATGAATTGTATTATTTCGTAATTGCGTTAATCGTAACCTTAAGTTACTATATCACACTTACTCAAAGATGGAGAAGTTTTATGGAAAAACAATTGAAACAAACGTTTGATGATGCAGAAAGTTCTAATTGGAAGCCGTTTGGAGATATGGCTGGTGTTAGCTTTGTAGCTTTAGCCGAGCCAGTACCAGAAGGCTCAATACATCGCGCACGACTGTCGAAAGGGACGAAAATTCCTCCACACACTCATCCAGTAAACGAATATGTTCTAGTTGTTTCCGGTATAGTGGAAACAGGAGGTAGGCGCTGCGAAACCGGAACTTTTTGGATAACACCAGCCAATATCCGGCAGGGGCCGCATGTAGCTATAACTGATGTTGAAATATTAACAGTGAGGCTTGGTGCGCTTGGAGAATTTGAACAGTAACGTTCTCATACTCACTGTAATAAAATATACTACTTCATGAAAAAAACATATAAAGTGCGAGGGAATAAATACTTATGTGTCAAATAAGCATCGCAACATAACAAGGTGAATTCAGCGGTTGCCAGTAAATAAAAACATATGGAACCAGTTTTAATTCATAGCCCTGTTAAGGGGCGTTGGGCATTTATGAACCCGCCGGGTCATCATCCTAATGCAAAAGATTTTGTTGCTGTAAACAGTAGCGGACTACCGTATCGTTTAGTAAAAATATTTCAACATTTGTTTTTACATTTAAATGTTGCTTCAACATTAGCGTGGAAGCAGAAAGTATATTCTCCTTTTTCTGGCACTGTTATAGATATTGAGAACAAACAAGAAGATAGAGAAAAACTAAATTTATTAAAAGACCTTTTTATTGGGCTAATACAAGCAAAAAAGTATCAAAACAAAGATGCAACATATTTTCTAGGTAACTTTGTAATTATTGAATCATCGGAAGGTATCTATGCTCTTTTAGCTCACTTAAAGAAAAACAGTATACTAGTAGAAGTAGGTCAATTTATTGACGCCGGTGAAACAATAGGATGGGTTGGTAATTCAGGCAATACAATTCAACCACATCTTCATTTTCATTTGATGAGAGAAAACGACCCAAGATATTCAATTCCAGTGCCTTTTTTACTTGCTAACTACGAAATCACAACATCAGGAAAGAAAAAAATATTTCATCAATCGCTACCTAGTAACTTTAAGACTTTCAATGTATAAAAGGCATAACAAGGCGCTCCAGCTGACAGTCAAAAGCGTCGCGATTTTTGCGAAGCAAAAATTCGCGCCACTTTCGCCTGCCGCTGAGCTAGGTCGTTAGGTTGTGAATTAAAATAAGGATACTTTTACATGGAAAATATTAATGATATTAATACTAAAGCACATAAAGCAGTAAAGGTTTATAGCAAGATTTTATTATCTGTTTATGATTTTTATGTCTTTAAATGTGTTTCACCAATTTTCTTTAGATGCCCATCAAAAGTTATAGTTGATTTTTACTTAAATAATATATCTAACAATCATCTGGAGGTGGGTGCCGGCACTGGGTTTTTACTTAAAAAATGTCTAGATGTTGGAAAGATTCAAGATTTATCTCTTCTTGATCTTAGCGAAAATTGCCTAGAAGCTACTCAAAAAAATATTAAACCAATAGAGACTACTATCTATAAGGCAAACATATTAGCTCCCCTACCTTTGTCAAATAGAAAATTTAAAAGCATAGGTCTTAATTTCGTACTTCATTGCGTCCCTGGTAATTTTAAAACAAAAGGTTTGGCTTTATTAAACTTGGGTAATCATTTAGTAGATGATGGTTCTATTTTTGGTTCTACAGCTATCTACGATACAAAACAAAATTTTATGGCAAAATTTATAATGGATGCCTATAACAGAACTGGTATCTTTAATAATATTCATGACAAAAAAGATGAATTAGAAGAAATATTACATAGTGGTTTTAACAAGGTATCAATTACACAAGTTGGTAATGTTTTATTTTTTAGTGCTAGTAATCGAAAGACCTACGAAAATTAGTATGTTGGTAGTTTTCAAAGAACCTAGCAAATGGCTCAAGATTGACTCCGCAACCCCGCGCGTTTTTTGCAAAGAACGCAAAAAATGCACCCGTTTGCTACGCAACTTAGCCAAACTTATGTGTGATGATATGGAGCAACAAGAGCATTGAATATGTTTAAAATAAAACCTGAAAAAATAAAATATACAGATACTTTAACGATTGATTCTGGCTATACGGAAAAAATGAACAGGGTGTATAACTGGATGGCTAAGGGATACGATGCTTTTATGATAGTATTCCCTTTATGGAAAAAATGGATTAAAAAAATTATACCGTATATCGAGGGTAAGAAAATATTGGAAGTTTCATTTGGCAGTGGTTACCTGATGACTCAATATGCGAAAGATAATCTTGATATTCATGGAATTGATTATAACGAAAAGATGTTGGAAATAGCTTCAAAAAAAATGCGATCGAAAAAAATAAATGCAAAATTATCTAAAGCAAATGTTGAAGAACTTCCCTTT
>CAYYLL010000079.1:0-5997 GCA_964472525.1 uncultured Thioalkalispiraceae bacterium
AACGTTCTGATCGTGTCTTTACTATTTAGTTCAATTTATAATGATCTTGCCCTGACATACCCGATAGAAAAATTGAAAACATCTAATATTACAAATGACTTATTAAACCACCTTACATTGCTCCGTAATTATTATAGTTTAAGGTATACAGCACAAAAACACATTGAGGCTTCCACTAAACAAATCGAAAAAATGGTCGCATGAGTCCACCATAATATAACTATCGCCTCACTTAGGCATGAGTGTCTGTTATCATTATCGTATACGATTCTCTAACGCCAACCAATTATGTATAGTTCATATTTATTCAACGATTCGTCAGTATCAACATCCATATTAGTCGGTGGATAGCTGTCTTCAGCCTTCGTTTCGGCGTGTTTTATTTGTTTGTGATAAAAACTGGATAACTAAAAAATGCAGTCAACACTAATGAACATGATTTTTCTAAATAAGAATCAAGATCAAAAAATATTAATCGAGCAAATCAAAACTCAGTATCGAACACTATTGCCCATACTTTTTGTTAACCTTGTGGTGAGCTCGGCTCTTGTCTACGGGTTATGGGATGTGGCACAACAAAAGACATTGATGCTGTGGCTGGTGCTATTGTGGTTAGTGTTATTTATGCGAGTTGCTAGCTTTTTTTTCTATAAGCAACACTTCTCAGCAGAACACGTCCATCGATATGCGTTGTACTTTGTTATTGGCACGGGTTTAACCGGATTATTATGGGGTATTGGCAGTGTCATATTTTTCTCTGAAAAACTCGAATATCAGCTTTTTATACTTTTTGTATTAGTCGCTATGGGAGCAGGTGCTGTTTCGTCATTAACAACCTATCTCCCCGCCTTCTTTTCTTACTTTCCCGCATCACTAGCACCTATCAGTATTCATCTCATTTTACTCGGAGAACCGATACAACTTTCTCTCGGTGTAATGACCATTGCATATATAATTGGTTTATCTTACTTTAGTTTGAACATTAACCGTACTCTTATCCAATCGTTAACACTGCGTTTCGAAAATATCGAACTTGTTGAACAGTTACGCCAGCAAAAAGACGAAGCAGAACAGGCAAATATTTCTAAATCAAAATTTCTTGCTGCTGCCAGCCATGACTTACGTCAACCTTTACACGCTTTAACCCTTTTTACATCCGTGTTAGATGAATTGATTCAATACCCAAAAGTACGCAAGGTGGT
The DNA here is from genome assembly GCA_964472525.1 of uncultured Thioalkalispiraceae bacterium. Taxonomy (GTDB): domain Bacteria; phylum Pseudomonadota; class Gammaproteobacteria; order UBA6429; family Thiohalophilaceae; genus SZUA-37. The sequence continues at coordinate 1,203 of CAYYLL010000079.1, forward strand.
CGACCAAATCAATGCCTCCGTGCAGGCACTACAAAGTTTATTTAATGCCTTGCTAGATATTTCCCAACTCGATGCCGGTGTGATGAAAGTAGAAAAAACCGATTTTAATCTACAACCTCTGTTCAACAAATTAGCCAATGATTTTAATCCACAAGCACGCGAAAAAGACTTAACGATAATCTGGCCAACCTGTTCGTTTGCTGTGCATAGCGACCAGAGTTTATTTGAACAAATATTACGTAATTACATTTCCAATGCCATTCGCTATTCCAGTAAAGGTGAAGTACACATTCATTGCATCGCAAAAGACCAATTACTCTGTATTCAGGTTATTGACACAGGCGTTGGCATTGCCGAAGAAGATCAACAAGCTATATTCGAAGAGTTTCATCAATTGAACAACCCAGAACGCGATCGCAGTAAAGGTTTGGGATTAGGTTTAGCCATTGTACAACGGACTGCAAACTTACTTGGACACAACATTGGTATGGAATCACAACCCGGCAAAGGTTCTACATTTTCCATTACCCTAGAACAAGCTAACATAGCTCAAATTACTAGTGAAATTAAGCCTCCTGTTAAGAGTAATATTTTATCCACAAACAAAGTACTAATAATAGTAATTGATGATGAACGCAGTGTTCGCGAAGGAACCAAAAGCCTGCTAGAAGCATGGGGGTGTGAGGTAATAACCGCCACAGACAAACAGAAGGCCATGAGTAAACTCAGTCAACAAAATCAGTCACCGAATGGCATTATTGCCGACTACCGATTACGAAACAACCAAACCGGCATTGAGGCTGTTCATGCCATTCAGTCTGAATATCATAATGATATTCCCACTCTGATTGTCACTGGCGATATTGCTGTAGAACACCTGCGCGAAGTTAATAGCAGTGGTTTTCAACTATTACATAAACCGGTGGCAGCAGTAAAATTGCGTGCCTTTGTGCGTAATGTGCAATTAAAATCTAAATAACATAGCAAGGCGTATTAATCCCATACACTGCCCCCCTGTTAATGAATAAGCCGTTTGAATCTGCACTGTTACTCGCTTGCAAGTTGGCAAGTGGCACACCAAAAGTGCCTAGCAGCTTCCTATCAGTTGAACCTATGTTCCTGACCAACGCATCAAGCCCCAGATTACTGGAATAATAATTATTCACTTAACACCCTCATCAGCGGCTGACTAAAATGGTGGGGCTTTTGCGTTTTATTACAAAAAGCGTGACACTTTTAAAGTCTGCAGTAACCCATACTTTAGTCTGCGTTCAGTAACAAAAAATTAAATGGAAATTAATAAGGAAAAATCTAGATATTGCAGAAGTTCTTAAAGAATTATTTTAAAGATGAAGATGAAATGTTTAAATATTTGCTATTCACAGGCCCATTTTTTCTGCTGCCATCGCAGCTTGAGTGCGATTATTAACCCCAAGTGTTTTAAAAATAGAACTCACATGCATTTTAACAGTGGCTTCCCGCGACATTAATTTTAAATGCAATGACTTTATTCGAATCACCCTGTGTTAATAACCTCAGCACCTGTAATTGTCTAGTTGTTAAAACCAAATCATTATCGCTCAATGCCAGTTCACTTTGCTGCTCCATACACTGCGGCACATAAATACCACCAGATAAAATTAAACGTAATGCATTTAGCATAACCGCGCTGGTGGTATCTTTGGGGATATACCCCATTGCACCTGCATCCATCGCGCACTGAATATCGCTGCGTTGTTTAGAGGCAGAAAGAATAACCACCGGCAAGGCCGGATAATTTTTTGCTAATGTATCCAGTGTTGTAAAGCCATTCTTTCCCGGCATATTTAAATCAAGTAACACCAGATCCAGATCAGGGTTTTTAGACACATGTTCTAACGCGCTATTATAATTCGAAGCCTCTAAAATATTGACCTTCTCCTCTAGGGCTTTAAGAACATAGCATAGGCCTTCACGAAATAAAGCATGGTCATCGACTATTAATATTTTCATAGAAAGCACTCGTTATGTATATCCCATCGAGCTGAAGCGATATTGCCTCCATGATAAGAGCCTCCTCTTATAATGTCTACTCTAAATAATGGCCAATAAATCTCAAGGTTGCGTAACGGTCACTTACGATATTTTTCTTAATATCAGTTATTATTATCTTATGCTAACTGATGCTATTTTCTATTGCCAACCAATTCGGTATAGTTAAGACTCATTGAACGAATAACTTGGAGCAACACACATGATTACCTATTTATACTGGATAGCCGTTCTCGCTCTAGGCATTGGTGCATTGTATTTATTTGGAGTAAAGCTAGGCAACTGGAAAAATGCAACCATTACAGCGTTGATTATTTTTATTGTTGGACTGGGTGCTTACTACTTTCATTTTCAACAAATATTTGTAAAACGCTATGGTGGCGTTATGTCTATAAGTGTCCCCGAAGGTCAGTTACATCTTACCGCAACATGGAAAGGTGACAACTTATGGATTGAAAATTACGACCCTAAAACAAACACCTGCCATTTTAGTGAATATTCTCGCGGTAATTTATTGCAAGGTAAAGTAACCATAAATGATTGTAACCCTTTACTGCGTAAATAATTTAAGTCTCATCGATAACACGGTACTTCGCCTTAATAAAATCTGTATGCGAAACATAAATTAAGTCAGCGATTCGTCTGACCATCAATTCCTCATACGGATCTAAATGGTTATCTGCGAAAGCAACCGCCCATAAATTTTCAATTACTTTTATTTTTTCCGCTTGTGAAAAATGTTTGGCGATAATGCTTGTAAATGGGTAATAATCAACAGCCTGCTTCGCTTGTTGATGCGCTAAATCAAATAACTCACTGGCTTCTGTAGTTGATAGCGAAAACGTTTGTTGCAATCGTTTCTTTAGCACATTTTTTTCTGATAAATGCGTCTCACCATCATCTAGCATCATTTCGACCATTAACGTTGCGGTGGCTAAACGCAGAAGGTAATCAAGATCTTGTTCTTGAACCACATTTATTTTTTCTTCAAAAAAAAGTTTAATCGCTTTTAACATACTGTACCGTTAACCTTCAGGTTAGTTATAAAGACCTTGTTTATTTAGAACTTTGCAATGATTGTTCTAACACTTGCTGATACTCTCGAATACGTTGCACATATCGCACTGGCTCAGAACCACGCGCATAACCGTATTTTAATTTTTTATAATACTTTTTATTCGACAATAAAGGCAAAACTGTTTTTAGATTGACCCACTGCTGTGCATTTAGTTCTTTCTGTTTTGCTAATATTATTGCATCCTTAAGATGTCCATAACCAATATTATAGGCTGCCAGCGCATACCAAAGTCTGTCTTCACCCAATACATCGTCTGGAATACGCTTAACCATTTTCTGTAAATATTTTGCACCTCCCCAAATGCTTTGCACAGGATCTAATCGGCTACTAACACCAACCGATTTTGCGGTGTTCAAGGTTAACATCATCATTCCTCTTACACCGGTCGGGCTTTTAGCTCGCGGATTCCAATGTGATTCCTGATATGCCTGAGCCGCCAGTAAAGACCATGGTAATTGATATTTTTTTGCAGCACGTTCAAAATGCTTTTTGTACTTGGGTAAACGTGACTTTATTCTACGGTTAAAGCTTCGGTTATCAACATAGTCATAAAGTTGTATATGGCCGTAGTAACGTTCATTGATTAAAGCAAACTCACCATTTTCTTTTATTTTGTCCAACCATTGTTTTATATCAGTAATCAGTCCTTTCCATTTGGGTGCAACCACCCATGCTAGAGATTCTTTTTGTGTTACTGCGAACCCAGTGGCTAACTCGGGATAATAACGCCGACTAATATTAATAATATTTGAATCGGCAATAGTACAATCAATCTTTTTTTTCCACACTTGTTCCAATAATTGCTCGGTACTAACGTCATTCACTTCTCGCCAGCTTAAATCGGTTTGCTTTATTTTGAGTTTTTGCAGTGCTTCGGCGTAAGAACTCCCTGCAATCACCACTAATTTTCTGGAAACAAGATCAGCCACTTTTTTAGGTAACGCCTTGCTGCCTCGGCGACACACTACCCACTGCTGCACTTGTTGGTAGCTTGGCCCAAACAAATAACCTTGGTTAATTCTATCTTGTGTTTTTGTAACACCGGCCGCAGCAATCTGTGCATCTCCATTTTGGATTAAACGCAATATCGATTCAAAATTATCGATGACCTTAAAACGTACTTTTATATGATTAGCTTTTGCAAAAGATTGTACAAGGTCATATTCAAACCCGGCTTCACCATCCCGCCCCTGATACCAAGTCGTTGGTGCATTGCGCGTTAACACAACCAATTCACCCTGTTTTTTTAAATCATCAATCCCTTTATCACCACAGGCCGCTAACAGCAATGTAGTCATTAACAACACAATCCAACTTATTCGATTTACAGCAAACTTCTTAAAATACAACCCCATGTATTACCCCAATCTTAATTGTTATAAATACTAACCCTATTACTATAGAAGTATATGCTGAATTTAAGAAATCTGTAATCATTTCTACCGACCACATTCAGCTAAATAAGCAATAACCCTATTTTTATCGGTGCTATTTAAGCCTCTTTTCCACAGGTTGAATATACAAATTAATATATTCAGTCTTGACCTAGATCATGTACCAATAAACCAAGCTATCACAAACTTAACTTAACCTTATACAGGAGGAATTGAGCATGTCTCAAACTTTTACAAAATCCATGGCGCGCAACATCTTTTACGGTGGAAGCCTGTTTTTCTTTTTACTTTT
>CAYYLL010000080.1:0-5369 GCA_964472525.1 uncultured Thioalkalispiraceae bacterium
ATTAATAATGAATACGCGGGGGATTTATGAGGAAATTCGTGGGGATCCGTCAGGGCCAGGCCCACTGTTTTTCACCCTAACACTAGCGCCACAAACTTAATCCCACTTAAAAATAAAGTAATTGCAATTCTAAGTGATAATGATTATCATTAATATATTAGAAACACCTTATTTTACCCCCAAATATTCAGGTAGAAAAATTTATGAAATACGTACTTATGTCATTTTTTTTAGTCTTAATTGTAACGGGGCAAGCCGCTGCCGCTGAGAAATTCCAAATTTCCATTAAAAATCATCGTTTTGAGCCGGCTGAATTAACCATTCCCGCTGATGAAAAAATCAAGCTCGTCGTCAACAATCTTGATGCGACTCCCGAAGAATTTGAAAGCTTCGTCCTAAATCGTGAAAAAATTGTCCGAGGCAATGGCAAAGCGGTAATCTTTATTGGCCCCCTCAAGCCGGGTCGTTATAAATTCTTTGGCGAATTCAATCCAAAAACAGCCCAAGGCGTTATTGTCGTAAAATAATTTAGAAGCGTAGAGGTAAAAACCATGTGGGCAACTGCCGTTATTGTATTTCGTGAAATTCTTGAGGCATCTCTAATGGTAAGCCTCGTCGTGGCAGCCACCCAAGGTGTACCACGCCGAGGTCTATATATTAATGCCGGTATCTTTGTCGGTGTATTAGGCGCAGCTGTGATTGCTTTATTAGCCAATCCCATTGCGGATTTTGCCGATGGAATGGGGCAAGAGCTGTTTAATGCCAGTATTTTAATGCTCGCTGTTGTTATGCTCTCATGGCACCTTGTTTGGATGCGAAAACACAGTATGCAGATTGCAGCCGATGTTAATGGTATGGCCAAACAATTATCACAAGGCAAGAAATCCATGTATGCGATTTCGATTATTGTCGGGCTAGCCATTTTACGAGAAGGCGCGGAAATTATCCTGCTTTTATACGGAACGACAGCGGCAGGGGCCGATGTCACGCAACAGCTTAGTGGTGGCAGTATTGGTTTAATCGCGGGTATCGGTCTGGGTGCGACGATTTATTTTGGTTTAGTGAATATCCCAACACGTTATTTCTTTAAAATTACCGGCACCTTGCTGTTGTTGTTAGCCGCCGGGCTTGCCGCACAAGCAGCGGCCTTTTTATCGCAGGCCGATATGCTACCCACACTGGTCACAACCGTCTGGGATACTTCCCATATTCTGCCTGAGCATTCTTTAATCGGACAAATTCTACATTCTCTAATTGGCTACGCGGCTCAACCCAGCGGTATTCAAGTTGTTTTTTATCTCGCTACTATTTTAATTATAAAGATACTGATGCAAGTGATTAATCACTCACCCACAAAGTTCAAGGTTAAAAGCTTGGTGGGAGTTGTAATGGCAACCTTGGTTATTGCAACGGTTGTCTTTATCAAGCCCGCACATGCCAGTGACAAAATTTATTCCCCTTATGTCGATTATGGCGAATTTGAACTGGAATACCGCGGCCATATCACGCGTGATAGTGCAGCAGCCAAAAACAATAACGAAAAACACCGAGTTGATATCGGCTATGGATTCACTGATTATTGGTCATCTGCCATTGTTGGCCAGTGGCAAAAAACTCCGGGAACGGGTCGTGAATTTGTAGCAACAGGCTGGGAAAATATTTTTCAGCTCACCAACCAGGGTGAACACTGGATGGACGTTGGTTTATATTTAGAATATGAGCTGGCCAAAAATAGTAGCGCTGCCGATAAAGTAGAGACCAAACTATTGCTTGAACACCCGGGTATGGAGTTTGTACATACCACTAATATTATTCTGGAACGCGAAATCGGTACCAATTCAAGCAATGCAACCAGTCTGGAAGTCTTCTGGCGTACAAAATACCGCTGGAAGAAAACATTGGAACCGACTCTCGAAATTTACAGTAAATTTGGCGAAATCGGTAATGCAGGCCATTTTGATACTCAAAACCATAAGATGGGGCCGGTTATTATGGGTGAGCTCCCTCTTAACGGTGGCTCAAAGCTTAAATATGAATTTGGTTACTTGTTCGGTCTTAGCGATGCGGCCGCAAACGGTACTTGGAAATGGGTCATTGAATGGGAAATTTAGCGTACTAAAATAAGTCAGGTTCCCACGCAAAAACATGGGAACCTGACTACCATCATTAAAAACTTAGCTTCGGTTTATTTAAAAAAATCCTTCCCCACTTTAAGATTCATAAGATAAGTATCGGCTCCTGCAATACCAAAATCATTATCATTAATTAAAAAAAGTGTATGCTTATTCAAGATAGCAATGCCTTCCACCTTCGAAGGTAATTGGCCGGGTAAATCAACCGCTGAATCTAAAGCAAGTTCCTTTTCAAGTGGCGTAATTTCTATACTAGACAGCTCAGCTACCTGTTCAAGAGAGGGTGACGTTACCACGTTATCCCATTGTGTATTTAAGATGTTGCTAGCATCATCTAGCTCAACCCGAAACAGCTTAGTCGTTTTGCTAACACGCTCAAGAATAATCAGCTTATCAGTACCATAGGCATCCATTTCACTAACTTTCACTTTACTTTGCTTGCTAGTATTGTCGGCTAAAAATGTCTCTGGCTTATCCATTACATAAACATACTCGGCTATCACTTCCTTGTTTTGCAAGTCCATTTTAAACAGGCGTACATTACGAGATTTTTTATAGGCTGCTTTATTCGGATTAGCCAGTGGGCTTTGCATCATAAAATAAAGGTATTTTTCATCCGGTGATACCGCAATCGACTCAATACCACGATTAAGTTTTCGTTTGCTAAGGATATCCGGCAGGGCTCCAACAACCGGGTAATTTGCAGCTTGCAGTTCGTCTTCAATGCCAACCGGCACCAAACGTTCAATAACCTCACCACCGGCGGCAATATGCACCAGACTTGGCGCATACTCTTCACTTACCCAAAAGCTACCATCGGACAAGCGCAACATCGCCTCGGTATCTAGCCCGTTGGCGTCCAGCTTAAGAGTTTGACCTTTTATATCATAAGCCATCTCCGTTGCCATTGACGTATACGGATTCGGTAAGCCTGTTACTGGTTTACCACTTGCATCTTTTATTTGAATAACATCAATAAGGCTCCATTTTTTCCCCTGCTTATGTAATTTAAAAATAGAAGGGGCGTAATTAGTAACTGGAAATATTTTACCTTTAGCACAAATATCGGCACCGATAATTTTCACATCGTCTGAACATTTAATATTGACGCCACGATCACCGATAGTATAAACAGTATGACTATCATCACCGGGATAATGGTAAGCACCGCTGCCAATACCTGTACTGAATCTCAGCGTTGTATTGTAGTTGATGCCATCCGAAAATTTGACAATATCAAGGGGCCGCGTCAAAACCCGTGAATGAACTTTAAACTTATGGTGCCCATGATCGGACGCTATTGTTTGCGTGGACACAAGTGCCAAGGTCACTGAGGCCACAAGAATTTTTACCGCTATTTTCATTTTAAACTCCATCAATTATATTTTTCGGGCAACAGCGTAAAAAAAGAATATGACATCAGCATTAAGTAAAAATGAACTTCCGATGATAAAATTATGAACATTCCGTGAGCAAACTGATATGATCAGCGTATGACTAACAATCTCCACACGCTTGATGCAAGGCGTTTGCTCTGCCCAATGCCGGTTATCCGCACTCAGGACAAAATCGCAACGCTTCAAGCTGGTGATATTTTAAAAATTACCTGCACCGATCCGGGCGCACTGAACGATATCCCCGCATGGTGCCGTATTAACGGGCATAAAATTATCGCCACCGATGAACAAGGTGATGACATTTTGATTACCATTAAGGTAAATTAAACCCGCGTTTTCGAATATAATAGATTGCTTTATCCCAACTAGAATCACGAACTGGCAAACTGGTAATGGCTCAAACTCCCTGCAACAAAAGCCCCGATCAACGTAATGAACGATTACGCGAAACAACCCGTATTACTTTAATCGGTGCGGCTATTGATGCACTTCTGGGTATTTTTAAAATCATTGTGGGCTATTCATCCTTTTCACAAGCACTGATCGCAGATGGCGTACACTCACTCTCTGATTTAGCCACCGATGGCATCGTGTTATATGCTAGCAAACATGCACACCAAGAAGCCGATGATGATCACCCTTATGGTCATGGCCGTTTTGAAACCGTCGCCACCGTTGTACTCGGGCTGGCACTAATTTTAGTGGCTATCGGCATTGGCTACGATGCGGCTAATCGCTTACTGCATAATGACTTACTGCCTACACCGGGATATCTGGCGCTCTTTGTTGCCTTTATTTCTGTTATTTCCAAAGAAATCATTTTCCGTTACACCATGGCCGTGGGCAATAAATATAATTCCAATCTGCTGCGCGCCAATGCTTGGCATTCTCGCAGCGATGCTATTTCTTCCATTATCGTCATTGTGGGTATTGTGGGCAGCATGTTCGGACTCTGGTATTTAGATAGCCTTGCCGCCATTGGTGTGGCGTTATTTATTGCAAAAATTGGTTGGGATTTGCTGTCTGAAAGCACACAGGAACTCGTTGATACTAGCCTGGAGCCCGAACGTGTCGAGGCCATTCGAAAAGCGATTTTAGACGTTGACGGTGTCGATACCTTACATGTATTGCGTACCCGTCGAATGGCCGGTGAAGCCTTAGTGGACGTACATATTCAGGTTAACCCGACATTAAGCGTATCGGAAGGCCATTATATTAGTGAGGGTGTCCGCACAACCATTATTCAACAAATTGATGAAGTTAGTGATGTAATGGTACATATCGACCCTGAAGACGATGAAAGCAGTACCAATTTCACCCATTTACCACTTCGTCACGAGCTATTACCCAAATTGGAGGCGGCCTGGAAGCATATTGGCGCCAGCCAGTATATTGATAATATCACTCTGCATTATCTCAACAATAAAATTCATGTCGAACTTATCCTGCCATTAAAAATTTTAAACAATCCAGCGCAATCAGTACTTGAGCTGCAACAGCAATTTGCAGTAGAGTTTAAGCTTGTAGCGGATTCCTTAGATGAAGTAGAATCCATTAAATTATTATTTCAGTAACAACGATTAAAGTGGTGCCAATTTAGGGCATCGCCCTGTATCTTTCGCACTCTTATGGTGCTGCTTTAACCGCTTTAATACGAATATTACAAAAAATACTTAATTAACAATTACTTATAGAGTGGCATATAGCTTGCACCATAATATGCCATTTATAAATTTTATACTTAAAATTACCTATCGATACTTTGGAGAATAAAAAATGCCCGAGAACGTTATGAAAATGATGGAAGATAACGGCGTTAAATTCGTCGACTTCCGTTTTA
>CAYYLL010000081.1:0-3545 GCA_964472525.1 uncultured Thioalkalispiraceae bacterium
TAATTATAAGCTGGATGAAGCCTGTCCTTTGATGGTTTTTCTACAGCCTCGTTAGGCCACCGGCTTTAACATTAACAACGGTGCGCATGGTTGCGCCTGCACCGGGTAGGCCACCAAAAAATCCGGCGAAGGTATTACCAATGCCTTGACCAATGAGTTCTCGATTTGATTTATGTTGGGTACGTGTAATGTTGTCGGCAACAAGCGAAGTGAGTAACGAATCAATGGTTCCGAGTGCGGCTAAAATTAGTCCTGATTTAACCATACCGGGTAAGTACTCGATTGGGATGGTGGGAATAACAAAATCAGGGAACCCTTTGGGAATGTGGCCGATAATGGGAATGTTGGTATCGTTTAAAAAGAACAAGTAACAAAGGGTGCCAGTAATAAGTGCAAACAAAGGTGCAGGTAATAAGCGGTTAAGTCGGGGCAGGTACAGAGGAATAAGATAAACCAGAGCAATGGTTATTAGCCCAAGGTAGAGCGCATGTATATGTGGCGAGTTTAAAAAAGAAGGGATGGCAAGCAGCGCTTCCAATGGTTTGGGGGGAGAATTTTGACCGAGTAAGGGCCCAATTTGCAATGAAATAAGGATAATCCCGATCCCGCCCATAAAACCAGATACGACCGGGTGTGGCACGAGTTCAATATATTTACCTACTTTTAAAAGACCAAAACATATTTGGAACAGGCCCCCTAGAATCACAACAGTAAATGCGAGTGTAGCACCTTGAGCCGGATCACCGGGAAACATACTGGTGTATTGTGTAAAAATAATCGCCATAACAACGGTCATCGGTCCGGTAGGGCCTGAAACCTGTGCGGGTGTGCCCCCAAACAGAGCTGCAAAAAAACCGACAAAAATAGCGCCATAAATACCTGCAATCGGGCCTGCACCAGAGGCAAGTCCCATTGCCATGGCAAGTGGCAGGGCGACAACAGCGGCGGTTAAGCCACCAAATATATCGCCACGTAGATTATTAAAATGTAAACCATTGACATGTTTTGTTAGCCATTCCATCGTAAGACTCGCAGAAATAATTATAAAAAAGGGTATTTTTCAAAAGGTCTTCAAGTGTTCAGATATTTGAAGGGATATCTCGCTGGGCATGAAAAAGTGTAACCTCGTGAAATGAGAAAGCACTTCAAAATTAAAGATTTAGTCTTATTTTTGTTAGCACGATTCTAAGAGATTTATTGGCTCCCTGCAATTGGAATAGATTGTATGACGGCTACTAATAGGGCAAGATTATGCCCGAGTGAGGTAAAAATAAGAAATACATCGTTAAAATGAAAGGGTGACTACTTTGGTCAATATAAAATTAAATTTATCCATTAAACAGCTTGTTGCAGCATTTATTTTTACGATAATCGCCATCTATTTTGCGGGTATCGTACCTACCGCTGAAATTGCTTGGGTAACGGCCATTCTTATTCTTACGATTTATTTATTTGCTTTTGAAGTGGTGAGTGTTGATTTAGCTGCATTAACCGTGATGGTTATATTGGGGCTAACGACCTTGCTCGCTCCAGTAATGGGACTTGAAAAAGGCTTAGTACCCAACACACAATTATTTGATGGTTTTGCTAGTAATGCGGTACTTTCCATTATTGCGGTGATGATTATTGGTGCTGGGTTGGATAAAACCGGCGTTATGAGTAAAGTTGCAGCACTTATATTGAAATATGGTGGTACCACGGAAGGCCGCATTATTCCTATTATTTCTGGTACGGTGGGGGTTATCTCATCTTTTATGCAAAATGTGGGAGCCGCTGCTTTATTTTTACCCGTTGTGAGCCGTATTTCCGCACGTTCAGGCCTTGCGATGTCGCGTTTACTAATGCCAATGGGTTTTTGTGCCATTTTGGGTGGAACGATGACAATGGTGGGCTCCAGTCCACTTATTTTATTAAATGATTTAATCCTTACTTCGAATAAAGCCTTACCAATTACCCAACAAATGGACACATGGTCGCTGTTCTCGGTAACACCGATTGGCATTGTGATGATTTCAGTTGGTATTTTGTATTTTGTGGTGGCGGGGCGTTTTATTCTCCCAACTGTTAAAACAGAAGGGGCTAGCGCAACGAATATTATGGATTACTTTCAGGAGATCTATTCCATTGACTATGGTTTATTTGAAGTGGTTGTGCCGCCGGACAGTCCGTTGGTAGGCGTCGAGTTGGGAGATATTGAGCATAAATCACATATTCGAATTATCGCCATGTACCGGACGGCTAAAGATCTTCGAATTGGACCGGGAAGCTTGTCTCGTGAAGTCGAAATTCGAGCCAACACGGTTCTTGGTATTTTAGCTTCACCTCGGCAAGTGACTGATTTTGTGGAAGAATTTGGCTTAAGGCAACGCAAAAGTTTACAAACATTTTCTGAGCATTTAGCGTCCACAAAGGCAGGTATTGCCGAAGTGGTTATCCCACCGAGCTCAGCTATTATTGGCAAATCCGCTTCTGATATCTGGATGCGAAAAACCTATGGTATTGCAATGGTGGCTCTGCATCGTGGTGGTGAAACCAAGCAGGAAGGTGAAGATATTCGCAATATACCCTTTGAAGCTGGTGATACCCTTGTTGTACATACAACTTGGGGTGCCCTTGCGCGTCTTGAAAAAGACAAAGATTTTGTGGTGGTGACAACAGAATATCCACACGAAGAAGTGCGTCCGAACAAAGTAGTACATGCAGGAGTGTTTTTTGCGTTAGCGTTAAGCTTGGTTTTATTTTCAGATTTACGGCTTTCAGTGGCTTTGTTAACCGGTGCTGTGGGGATGATCTTGTCAGGGGTGCTGAGCATTGATGAGGCTTATGAAGCTATTAGCTGGAAGACCGTGTTTTTACTGGCGAGTTTGATACCGCTAGGTTTTGCGGTAGAAACGACTGGAACAGCGAAGTGGATCGCGGACCAAACGCTTTCTGTATTAGGAGGTATGCCTATCTGGGTTATTCAGCTAGCCGTTGCGGTGTTATCCACGTTTTTTACACTGGTGATGTCAAATGTGGGGGCCACCGTTTTATTAGTACCCCTTGCGGTTAATATTGCGATTGGTGCTGGTGCTGATCCAGCCTTGTTTGCACTAACCGTTGCTATCGCAACCTCCAATTCATTTTTAATCCCAACCCATCAAGTGAACGCATTAATCATGGGGCCGGGAGGCTACCGTGTGGCTGACTTTATGAAAGCAGGTGGCATTATGACGATATTGTTCTTAATCGTTATGATGGTTGTGTTGAATCTTTTCTATTAAAGTCGAATATTCCATCGTTAGTTATGGGCACTTATGATCTTTTTTAATCAGGCTGTGCCTTAAAGCCCAGTTTCTTCACTTAGCTACTCAATATCAATACGATTTTGTCACTCGTTTACAGGGTAAGTGAAGCATAGTATAAGCTATCAGCTTCCGTCCCTTAATTAACCTCAGCTGCACATAAGAATTGCAAGCATGTAATAACACTAAAATTTAACAAGGATTGCCGCGCTATCGCTCACAATGACCTTGTCTTTGTCTTTGTCTTTGTCTTTGTCTTTG
>CAYYLL010000081.1:3645-5329 GCA_964472525.1 uncultured Thioalkalispiraceae bacterium
CGCGCTATCGCTCACAATGACCTTGTCTTTGTCTTTGTCTTTGTCTTTGTCTTTGCGAGCGATAGCGAAGCAATCTGGTTTCTTATGTAAAGCTGAGGTTATTTAGTTGTATGGGGTAAATGGATGGAAAGAGCATAAGCGCCAGTAAAAGGTTTTGGGGTAAATGGATGGAAAAAGATCATAAGTGCTAGTAAAAGGTTTTGGGGTAAATGGATGGAAAAAGATCATAAGTGCCCGTAATTAAAATAATTAGGCCTTGGGCCTGATTATTTTAAACGGGCACTAAAAAAGCCCGGACTTGTCCGGGCTTTTAATGGCGAAGGGTTAAAAACTTATTGGCGGACTGATGGGCCGTTAAGTTTAATACCATTACTCATGTAAGTATGGAAGTATTCCAGAGCAACATACTCAGGATTTTGTTTATATTTCCATTTCTTACCTTTATTTAACACTTTAGCTCGAACTTGTTTGTTACAACCACCGTAACGGCGTTCGATTGTACCAAAACCACCGAATGGACCTACTTTACCTTTTTTCTTAAAGGTTTTCTTAGCCCATTTTCGACGCCAAACTGGGAAGTGAGAAGTTTGACCTAACGCCGTGCTTAACAAGTTACCACGAGCCATGAGACCAGCGCCATACATATGGCAATCTGCACATGCAAAGTTTAACTGGCCGCGTTTAGCGTAGAAGTGAGTTTTACCACGTTTGTAGGTTTTTAAAGCACGTTTGTCGTTAGGAACAACTACATTTTGTGCTTTGCCACGAGAGGTAAACGCCATGTATGCAGCGATACCTGCCATTTTACCTTTTTTAAGGCCAATGGCTTTGTGACCATTTCTAACAATACAAGCTTGAATATCAGCAACTAATGTATGAACTTTTCCACTTTTGCTATCAAAGTAAGGGTAGTTCTGTTTGATTGCTTTACCGCCATGTTTGAAGCATTTGGCTAATCCGTATTTTTTAAATAAAGATTTACCTTTTGTAATGCCGTCTTCATATGGAGGGAATTCTTCAATATTTAACCATTCATCACGACGTACAGAATCAAGGGCATAAATACCGTCTGCAAATTCCTGTAGTTTTATTCCAGGAAACTTCTTAAAGAAGTAAGCACGGAACTGCTCTAAATCCTGTTTGGGTGATGCGTTAGCTAACAGTGGCAATCCTAATAAGGATATTGCTGTTGCTATAGTGAGTAGTCTTTTCATTTTAATTAACTCCTATCATCCTCAACAGATGTTATTTAACCTTGGTTTCAACGGAATCTTTCTCGCCGAGATTGTCAACCCAGGCAATACCTACAGTATCACCGGCTTTACCACCACCGAATTTGAAAGAGAGGTAAGGGTTTTTAGAAATTGAAGCACCCCATTCAGCTGTCATCACAGTTTTACCGTTGTGAGTACAGTTAACTTCCTGAATGAAATGAGCCGGCATTTTCTTACCTGTTTTTTTATTTTTACGCCGACCGGTTTCCATTGGATGAGTCAGTAGCGCTTTAACTAATACGATGCCGCCTTTAGCTTTGGCACGTATACGAATGGACTTAGCCATAATAGTATTCTCCTAAAATTTAGTGCCCGTTTTTTAATCTTATGGACACTTAATGCTTTAGCGAAAGGACAGATTAACCGCCACAACCACCGATAGTAACTTTCACATCTTTACGTGCTGCATA
>CAYYLL010000082.1:0-5151 GCA_964472525.1 uncultured Thioalkalispiraceae bacterium
CCATTCTGATTATGCTTTTAAATTCTTTTTGCTACTTATTTATTACTGCTAACGTCGTAAATCACCGGCGGTATAAAGCAGAGCGCAGCGGCGCTTTATACCGTCCGCGTGAATTTACCTTGTTAGGCCGTAATTTCCATTGATTTAAGAAAATCTTCTGGAACATCAGAATTTTTTCGCCCCGCGATTGCAAAATAATAAAGTGGTTCCCCCTCAATAGACAGCCTGTGCCGATAACGTTCTATGTGATAAACATCAAGAAATTCCGAAAATATCAATTCTCTTGTCATTCTAGAAAATCCTGATTCATCACTATTATCAAGAAATGTTTCTTTAATATTGAAAGCGATCCATCCTTGTTCTTTGATGATATTGAATGCTTCGACAAATGCAGTCGTTGGAATATCTCCGAAGCCGAGAGCAGCCACGGTTACCATACAATCACATTGCCACGACTCTATATCCTCTTTCTTGTCTTTATCTAGCTTCGTAAAATCTTCTACATAATATGCATCATACAATCCGGGTCTATCTCGTATGGTGGCATCATAAGCTTCTGGAATTATATCCACACCTATTAAGCGTGACACACCACGCTTTTTCAGCTCTTCCCCCATCATTCCATTGCCTGCTCCCAAATCCAATACTCTAAGTTCAGTGAAATTGTCTTGGTACTGTTTTACAGAGGATTCAAGAATGTTGGCCACTTTAACTGGAGATGTACATTTCAGGCGATCATAGAAAATTTGCTCATACAAACCAGGAACTTGATATATTTCATCGTAGTCGTGAAATCTAATTTTTCTTTGTTTGCCAGAGCCTTGAAGAAAGAAATAGGTCTCGTCTTGATCGTGTTTAGTTAATTCGCTTTTTGGGAACTGAATTCTGTGTCTCTTCTGCATTATTTCCTCAATTTTAGTTGGATGTTTATTGGCCTAACGTTTGAATTAAACGGCGCCGCTTTTCGGCGTCCGAGCAGGGCAGGTTTTTTGCCCTGCGGTTTTAAATGACTTGTTATATGCTGTTTTCAAACTAGCGATCTATATTTTTCAATTAAATCATTGGCTTCTTCATTACTTATTGGCTCAAACAAGAATTCTTGAAATATTGGATTGATTAGCGCCAACTTGAAACGTTCATCATCTTTTATATGTTCATCATCATGCATGTATACATAGCCTTTTTCTTTCTCTTCTCTTTCAGGTGCCTCTATTGCTAAAATTGGGTGAATCAAATGACTTTTAAAATACTGGCCATGCACATTCGAATATATTACTTCTATTGAAAGGTCCGGCCCACGATATGAAGATTGAGATGGATTGTTTTTTACTCTATACATGTTTTTTGCATGACTAATAGAGAAATCCTCCATCATTTTTTCTATTTTGCTTGTTTCAAAGTGCATCTCGGATTCTTTCTCTTCTTGTGCACTTAAGTTACCAATAAATGAGTATTCATATAACTCGTCTTTCCATTCATGTTCTACATGCTTATAAATAAGTTTGACTCTTGTGTGTACGTGAAGCGCAGGGCTATCACCAATATTTTTCACAATAGCGTTTATACTTAGCTGTCTTCTTTTTTCACCAAAATAAGCGGAACCAGAGGTTTCGGTTATATCAGGTATTAACGTAGGTACATTTGAAAACATTAATTGTTTTTCAGTTTGCTTAAGTAAACTTTGACTAACCTCAACAGAGTTATTAGAGGCGTTGACTTGGAAAAAGGTTAGTATCACATAAATAAGAGTTACTATTACCAGCACGATAGAAAAAACAACACCAATAATTGAAGCGTAACGATTGTTAATATTTTCAAGTGTAACTAGTACACCCTCATCACTAATGTAAATAAGCACTATGCTGGTTAGGCCAACACCTAAGAAAAAATATAATGTATTTTTTACAATATTATTCATTACGGCATGTTCTCTTTTTTTTTGCATATAACGATTAGCATAAGGGGCTTTTGAAAGAGAAGCGAGAGCGCCTCTTTTAAAAGTCCCAATGAGCGGCAAGCGAATGTTCTTGATGCACTTGTTAGCTGTTTTTTGTTTCATTTATGTAATTGATGATATCTTTTTTTACTGATTGGATATCAATTTCTTCTAAAAATATTTTATTATTATTAAAATCAGTGAACCATATTTTTAAATTATTTGTTTTAGTTATTACGCCAATAGAGATCATGGGTAAATCGGCTGTTTCTCCGCTTTTTAGAATGAGTGGTAAAAGCCTATTCCTTATACCATAAGCTTCCTCTGGTTGTTCATACCAGCCCATACAGCCAGAAGTTTCACAATTATTTTCTGCTGTTCCGGAGTATTGTAGATCTTTTAAAGCAATATTTTCTACCCCAAGATTGGCTAATAAAATAACCACAATAGGATGAATTTCCTTTGTGGTTTTATCAACTTTTCTTAGAAGATATAAATCGGTTTTAAACTTTTTAAGTTCATTTTTTTTATTAAAATAAAGGTATAAGTATCGACTAACAGCTACCAAAGCAATTGCTGTTGATAGTGTTGCACCATAATTTGCAGCGTTAAACTCGATAAAGATATTAACTCTCCTTTTACAGCTAACGCCGAGCTAAATGGCACTTAACCATGAGCAAAGCGAGTGGTTAAGTGTCCAAGCTGCGCGTCTTTTGCGCAGCGGTTTAAGCGTTTTGTTAGCAGCAAGTTGCCCCAATGACCTTGTTGTTGTTTTATTGTTTTGCATTTTGGAGTTCCTTTGCCTCTGGTTTTGATTTTACACCTTTTACTACTGCCCGCAATCACAGACTAGAAAGTTTGGTATTTTTGTTTGCGCCTTCACGCTGCCGCGATAATAACGAGTGCAACCATCGTTGTTTGAACTTGAAGTCAGTAAGGTACTTTAGCTGCCCCATTGTTTAACCGCTTTTTAAATTCTTTTTACTACTTTGATACTGCTAACGTTAGAATTAAACGGCAATTATCCGTGAGCAAAGCGAGCGGGTAATTGTCCGAGTTGCGCGCCTTTTGCGCAACGGTTTAAATGACTTGTTATGTTCCACTTTTGATTATTGCAATTATTGCTACTATAAGGCTTGCGAAGGCAATGATTAAAGAGCCTATAGCGATTTTATTTGATGTAGTTGCCTGCGATAATGCTTTATTGGCTGTTCGACGACGCTCCTCTGCTTTTAATACTTCAAAAGCCCAAGGATCTCCAGTTTGCCCGAATGCATCTACAAGCTCATGATCTGATAAATTTGAAAATTCATTATTATCTTCTGCCATTTCTATAGCCTTATTTTATTTTTTAAACATAACGTTAGAGTTAAATTACGGCGCGTCTTTTTGCGCCGTCAATTTTGAACGACTTGTTATGCCCTTTATTTAATCCCATTGCACGCTCACTTCTGAGTCAGGTTTTATTTTTTTATGGAATTTTCTCAACCGTGCAAGAAAATTAACAAGTTCAATTACGCCGGGAGGATTAACTGATACTTTGCTGTCATTATAATCAATTAAATAAATAGCTCGGTTACTATTGAGCAGATTTGTGAATTTATTTTCACCATCTAACTTGTGGTTTTGTCTAACACAAATGACCCCTAAATGATTTGATAACCCGCCTGGATGATCCACTTTAGTACTGCGATCTAAGATGTCATCAAGGCCTTTAGAATAATCTGTACGTTTAACTTCTAATGTGCCTATTACGCTATTTTTGGGAACCAAAGCAAACCCACCTTGATCGAAAATTGCCGGGATTGGATTTGGATCCCATACGATCAAATCGATTTGTGGCAATTTTTCACCAGTATCAAATTTGGCAGGCGATATTATAGTGCCACAAGAAACACGAAGTGGATGCAAAGTTCTTCTTACAAATTCACCAACCAATGTCTCAGCATACGCTCCAATGACATCAGTATTCTTTGTAAAGTTTTCAATCGATTGTACTGACGCGAATTCGCCACAAAGATGTTTCGCTAATTCTTCAAAGTAGGCAACTATATTGTCTTTTGGGGCCACGATTACTCCAAATATTTATATGGCATAACGCACTAATAAGCGGCGCGCGGTAGCGCGTCCGGTGAGCAACGCGAACGAACTTGATTTACTTGTTAGCTGATTATATGACAGGGGCAGCCCACCATGTTGGCTGAGTTGCAATAAATACTGTAATTATTAAAAATAATATCCAGTATATTATGGCTAGTTTTTTAGACTGATATATATAATAAGATGCCCCCCATAAAATCACACTAAAAAAGGCTGCCACATAATATATGAGAACACCATATACTCCAATGCCTTCACCAGCACGAATAAACTCTTTAAAAGAGAAGGTAACATCAATCCCTTCACCCAAGTATAGGATAGTAGCTAGTGCATATATAAAATACGATAGAAATTCCTTTTTTTTAGTCATTAACGTAATCCCATTTTGTATAATTTCTCTGCCAATTCTTTACGTCGCTTTTCACCGACAGAACCTTCTTCTGCATAGTAGAAGTGGCCTTTTGATGTCTTCATTTGTTCTCTTAATTTAAAAGCATTCATAATTATTTCAGAAGTATCCATACCCGCATAAATAGGATCTCCATGTTTATCAAGGTTAATAACGATAATTTTTTTAATAGTACTCATTCCCTTTACCATTTTTAAAAAATGCTCACTAATAGGGCTACCAATAAGCACTAGATTATTCACAATGGAACCATGACGAGCATACTTTACAGCTAGTTGCGCAGCAATTAGCGAACCATACGAATAACCAACTAAATTGAATTGTGAATATGGATTTGTAAATGTTCGAAGCAACATGGGAAAACGTGGATCGTACTCTCTACCGAAGATAACGCCAATAGTAGCATCCATATTCTGCCCAGCAGACCATTTTTCACGATCAAGATAAACGGCACTTTTAATGCCTGCCTTATGAAAAGCATTTATTAATTTTGGTATATATAGCCCATTTAGACCCGCGCCTCCTATGAAAAATGTTCCTTTTATGTAGCCACCTGGCTTAACACAACATTTTCCTTTTAACGGACCATGTTTAGGTAATTGATTTGATGTTGAAATTTCAGCAAACGGCATTTATTGTTCTCCTTTTTTAGCTAACGTTAGAATTAAGCGGCAGCTAGCCGAGAGCAAAGCGAGCGGTTAGCTGT
>CAYYLL010000083.1:0-5019 GCA_964472525.1 uncultured Thioalkalispiraceae bacterium
TACCTGGCTACGAACCAGGCGGTCGGGCGTTCGAATCGCTCCAGGCGCGCCATAATACTAGAATAAACAAGCAGTTACAGTCCTTCTGTTGCTGCTTTTTTATTGTCTTAAATTTGTGCCAAATACGTGATAGAAAATCTTTTTTTCTGTGTACTCAGCCATTATGGTTAACTTTGTCACATGTTTTATCGAAGTAGTAGACCACATGGTTAAAGAGGCTAATGCTCTACATGTAAATGGAATTTCAGGTGGGATATTAACTTAAAAAACAACAGGTTATAACGCTAATAGGCTTTTAGTAGATTGTTCGATTGGCGTGCGCCTAAGTAGCTCAAATATAAACTAACAGACACCATAAAAAATGAGTAACTGTTAGATCGCGGTCTGAGCTACTACCAATTAAGCTATCATCTTAAAAATTGAAATTATAACTATGAATATTGAAAAGGAAAAAATAGGGTATCTATCGATTGGACTCATTTCGATGTTTGGGATAGTCGGTGTATTGATGTTAGCTCCCCTTGCACAAGATCCCGAATATCATTTTTTTACCGATCAACGAACTATTTTTGGCATTCCAAATTTTTGGAATGTTATCTCCAATATACCCTTCCTATTGGTTGGTGTGATGGGACTTCACCGTATTTTTCGTTCACAAAAAATTACACTTATTGATGATATGAAGATAGCATATGCATTATTTTTCTTAGGTGTTTCACTGGTTGCATTTGGATCAGGTTTTTATCATCTGTGGCCGAGCAATGGTTCATTGGTTTGGGACCGTCTGCCAATGACGATTGCTTTTATGGCGCTATTCTCAATAATAATTGGCGAATTTACATCTACCCAAATAGGTAAGTTTTCTCTCTGGCCCTTAGTTGCTTTTGGAACATTTTCTGTATTTTATTGGCATACTACAGAAAGCAATGGTGACGGAGATTTAAGATTGTATGTTTTAGTCCAATTTCTTCCTATGTTGGTAATACCTGTCATCTTATTTTTATTTAAGTCAAAGCTTACTAATACTAGTGGTTATTGGTATTTGCTCTGTGCGTATGTGTTTGCCAAAGCATTAGAGTACTTTGATGAGTTTATATCTAATATTTTTTTCTCAATAAGTGGACATTCTTTAAAACATGTTGCTGCCGCCCTTGGTATTTTGTTCCTCCTAAGGGCGTACAACAACAGAGAGTTAACTTAGTGAGTATGCTACTACTGTCATATTTTTTATATCCGATCTATTTCTAAATAGCAGTATTGTTAATTTTATTAGTGGTTATCTAATGCAATCTCTTTTGCTAGGTTAAAATCACTTTTACCTGTACCAAGTTTAGGTAAGTCTTTTACTTTTATGTAAGTGTCAGGTGTCATTATTGGAATTAAATTTAGTTCACTTATTACTTGTTTTAATTCATCTTTTTCAATATCACCAGAGTATAACAAAATGACTTTCTCTCCTTTTTTATCATCTGGTATAGCGGTTGATAGTACTTCAACCTCCTCCGTTGTCGCATTATTAATGGCATCTTCAATGGCGCCTAGGCTAACCATTTCACCTGCTATCTTTGCAAAGCGTGAATAACGGTCAACGATTGTTAAAAATCCATCCTCATCAATATGGCCTTTATCACCTGTTTTGTACCAACGTTGTCCATCAAGTTCGACAATGACTTCATTTGTTTTATCAGGATCATTTAAATAACCTAACATCACTTGGGTGCCACCGATGAGTATTAAACCATCTTCTTTTACCGGTAACTCTTCCATTGACTGTGGATCGACAATCCTGAAGTTGCTACCGGGTACAGGCAGACCAATAGTGCCTGCTTTATTTCCTATTTGAACACGCCAAGCACTTTGTTCCAGTCGATCAGGTATGTTTACACCAGCGACAGGAGTTGTTTCTGTTGTGCCATAGCCTTCGTAGATTGGTAGATTAAATTTATTGGTGAAACTTGTTTTTACCGATTCATTTAATTTTTCTGCACCTGATACGACTAATCGTATTGATTCCAGCATTAAGGGTAATACTCGTCTATTTCTAGCATATAACCTTAAAAAGGTTGATGTACCAAACATAATCGATATCTTATTTTTTGATATGGCTTTCCCTATATTAACTACATCGGTAGGATCTGGGTGGAAGATTACTGGAACGGCTTCTATTAAAGGTAATAGACCAGCCACAGTTAGTCCAAATGCATGGAACATAGGTAAGCTACCCATAATGGCATCTTTTTCTTGAAGATCCATTACATCGGTTACTTGTTTTATATTTCCCATTAAGTTTTGATGGCTAAGAACAACACCTTTTGGAATACCTTCACTACCACTTGAAAACAGAATTGCTGCTGGGCTGGTAATATCAACTTTATTACCAAATATCCAGTACAATAGCTTCGCAGGTAGTAATTTAACGCATAGCAACGTCATTATTTTTTTAATAGTACTAATTTCTTCTTTAAGTTCTTCTAAATAATAAACGTTTATATTTTTAAATAATGATTCCATATCAATACCCCGATCCGTTAATTTCTTAACGAAACGAGTCGATGTATAAATGCTTTTAATATCTGCTTTGTCAATGGCACCCAATAAGGCTTCTATGCTGGCTGTATAATTTAAATTTACCACGGTTTTTCCTAATAACATTACTGACATGTTAGTAAACATGCCTGCACTGCTAGTGGGTAATACCAAACCGATATTTTGTTCTGGACTTCGTTTATTAATTAGTTTTGAAAATACAATACTGGACGTTAATGCTTGTTGTGCATTGAGTTTAACACCACCGAGTACGTCGGACATACAGTCATATTTAGGTGAGTTTTTTACAGTTCTTATCCATGCTAAAGGAAGTGGGTCGAGTGTTTCGGTATATTTTTGCCAAGCTGATATCGACAAATCAAATACACGCCGTTTTACTACATCAACTTTACTATCGATGGGTAATGGTTCACCAAAAGCAACGATCACATCACGACGAAGGCCATTTACTGATTTAGACTTCATAAAACGACTTGAATGAGAGAATCTGCTACCCCATAAACCACGTATATAGAATGGTAGAATAACACCATCAACTTCGGATACCGTTTTCTCGAAGCCATGTTTAAAATCACCTAGTTGACCACTACGGCTAATAGCACCTTCAGGAAATAAACATACAACTTCACCTGCCTTTAATAATGCGTTTATTTGTTTTAAGGCATCTGCGCTAGCTCCACTGGCAATTGGAATGACACCCATAATGTCCAGGAACCATTTGATAGACCAATGTTCGTAATAACTCTTATGCATTACAAATCTAACTTTACGTGGGCATGCAATTTGAATCATTGCAAAATCGATAAAACTAACATGATTACCTAACATCAGTACGCCATCTTTGCCGGGTAAATTATTAAAACCATGAACCTGTATTTTATATCGCCCTGCGAATAACCAACTAATAACTATACGAATTAATGAGTGTGGTAAACGATAAATAGTGTATAAGGCACCAAGTAGCGTGATACCGGTTACAAAATAAAATAATCCAATCGTGTTAATCCCGGAAGTTGCAACTATGACGGTTAATATCAGGAAACTAACCATCACAATATTTTGTACCCAATTGTTACCGGCTAATACCGTTCCTAATTGTTCATCGTCAGCATGGAACTGGATCATGGAATTTAGAGGGACGATAAATAAGCCACCAAATACTCCAAACATAAAAACATCAATACTCATCATGACGGTAGAGTCAAATTGCGTTATTAAAAATACAGTTAGCACAAGACCTATTGCCCCAATGGCAACAAAACCTGTTTCGATATAATGCTTTGACTTACCACCAGCGATTAATGAACCGATCACCACACCAACACCTGAACAAGCCAAGATCCCTTGAATTAGTATCGTGTTGTTATTGTTTAATACTTCTTTTGCTAATGCAGGAAAGGATGCCAGTACTGCTTGAGATATTCCCCAAAAAATAGATAAGCCAACAATTGAGAGCCAGATATTTTGATCATTCCATAATAATTTTAAATTGTTTTTTAAATATCCACCTTTAACATAACTTGTTACATTAAATTGTTTTTTATCCTTCAAAGTACTTGTTGTTTTATCTTGTATAGGAATTTTAAATGCAACGATAGCTTCAATAACTGAAAAGAAAACAAGCAGCCAACCTATAGGGGCAATGATGCGTATCAATTCAGATACATTTTGATAGTTCTGATTTGCAAGGCTATTTTCAAATAGGACTGAAAAAATGAAGATACCTGATAAGATTGAAAAAATTGTGACTGACTGAACGATGGCATTCATTGATGCCAATCTTTCTTGGCCAACCAATTCTTTTATGTAACCATATTTTGCAGGTGAATAAAATGCGCTTTGAATGGCCAGTAAAAATGTCATTACAAACGCAAGAATAAACCAGCCTTGATAATAAGAAATGGTAATGATGAGTGTTAACCCAATAGCGACTAACGCGCTAATTCGCATAATAATTGGTTTTCTGTATTTATCGGCCAAATAACCAGATGGGCTAAATAGCAAAATGAAAGGTAATAGAATTAAGCCATTAACAATGGCTGTCAGGATTATTTGTGTTTCGCCATCATAAATTTTAAATACAGTATTTTGAATGATGATTTTGTGTCCTAAATCAACGAAGGCGTTTAAAAACACAATCGTTATAAAAGGGAGGAAACCTGCTAATTTTGTTAATTTGTCCATTTGCATATTCTCATTTTTGCCTAAGCATTTAAGTTAGATGAATAGTAGCTATTCGGCTTGGATAAAGATACTCATATGATATAAGTTGTATCTAACAAGCTAAGAGGTATCGTATTATACTACTTTTATGTGGGATTATATTAATTGACTGATTCAAACTGATGTATTTCAGAAAATATGGGGTTTGTTCTAATGCGTTGTCGTCTCATAATCATCGTTATAAGTATAGGGAACTGTAATCCCCCCATTAATAACCGAAGTTAAAAGTAGAGGTTAAGCCGCTTTAAG
>CAYYLL010000084.1:0-2535 GCA_964472525.1 uncultured Thioalkalispiraceae bacterium
GTGCCCTCTAAACCGAAGGTCTCCCGCTTATTTAAGAATTCAGTGTGGCCGAGACATATAATGCCGACCAAATAGATTGTACTTTAAGAGGCGTTTGGTTTCCAGTGGTACGTTAGTTTTTGTGGAAAATAATGGCGTAAAGCACTCTGACCGGTCAGCCTGGAATATAAAAAAATCAAAATATCGCTATTTGTTATACATTTAAAATACGGTTCTAAATGTTATATCGAATACCCATATCAATGCTAATCCCGTATTCAGGGATGCCCCCTCCTTGATCAACCAATGATGGCAGATAATTTTTACGGTCAAATACATTCCTGATATTTAAAAAGATCTGCATTTTTTCTTTCAATGATTTTGTTAGATTAAAATCCATACGCCAATAATCCTTAAGTTCAGAAGCAGTTGTCTTTGTTGTATCATAGGCATCAAGGTGAACCCGGTTATTTACGTAGGCAGACCAACCCTTATTAAACTGATAACCTACCCCTAAGTTAAGCATATATTTTGGAAACGCTTTATAGTCTGCATTATTGGTTATATCTTTACTTTTAACATATGACGCGCTGGACTCAATCAACCAATCTTTAATTTGGGTATTGTATGTTAGTTCGACACCGTTCGACTCGCTGTCAGCAATATTAGTAAAGGTACCCGCGATATTCCGTATCCCATTGACTAATTCATTATGGAACAGTACCCACTCAAGTTTAGATGTTTTGTTTTGCCGTAAGTACACAAGTTCGTAGGTATCAAGTTCCTCGGGTTGAATATTTGGGTCACCGTTAATAAAAGGTGAGCCGCCAACTTCTACTGCTGTAGGTGCGCGAAAAGCATGACCATACAATGCTTTTAATACCGCCTGTTTGTTTAATTTATAGATAACACCCAAACGTGGCGTGAATTGCGTCCCAAAATCACTATAGCCATCCAAACGGAAACCATAACGATAAATCCAGCGACTGTCAGTAATATTGGTTTTACCATCGACAAAAAAACTATTGATTGTTCTTTTAGCACCACTAAAAGGTACACTAGAATCAACAAAGGTTGTTGTTGAACTAAAAATCTTACGATGTTGGTTAACGATATGATCCTGACGCTGTCCAAGTGCTACGGTTAATTCTGTGTTCCCAGCAAGATTTTTATCCCGATAAACTAATTGTATAGAATCTCTCGTCTCTTTACCGGTGATACGCACATTTCTTGTTGCATTAACAGGCCGTTCATACACTTTATTCTGTTCCCAAGAATAAGCTTCCAAACTGACATCGCTGTCTTCTGAAATTTCGTATTGGACATCCGCTTTTAACATCGCAAAATCTGTGTAGGTACTTACCACATCATTATTGGGGACAAAACCATTAGTATTGCCACCCTGAAAATTATTTGAATCGTTGTTATCATAATAATAGCCAACTTTATACGACCAATTTGCATCAGGATTTGAACTAAACTTTGAGATAAGGGTGGTCGATTCATAATTATACTCTCGCTCGCCAACCCCACCTGAATTATTATATTTAAAGTTTTGATCTGGTTGGCCGCTCGATGACAGGGAAATATTTAAACGTGAATCGCTGCCAATCTTATGACTGCCATTGTAGCCCGCTAAATAAAAGCCAGTACTACCAATACGTGCCATTACATTATTGACATCCTTATTCGATTCAAAAGATTTAAGTGCCACCACACCATGAAAGGCATCCGCACCGTATAAGGCAGAACCGGGGCCGCGAGTTACTTCAATGGAATCAAGCGTGTTTAATTGAATATTAGGCCGGTCAACATTTGCCGTACCTAAATTAAAGGTGTTAATTGAAACCCCATCCCAAAGTGTGGCAACACCTCGGGCATCCGATAAAGCATAACCGCGTATTCGAACAGAATCCTGAGCTAAAAAATTAGGTATAGAAATAACCGAAGGTAGATTTTGAAAAGCATCACTCAATCGTCGCGCACCCCGTTTTTGCCAGTCTTGTTTTGAAATAACACTCACTGATGAGGCAACGTCAAGATAAGTTTCAGGGAAATAAGAGGTAGAAGTAATAGGAACACTGAATAAATCTTTGAATGACAGATTAAGCAAGTCTTGTGTGCTTGCTAACGGTGCAACCTCAGCAGAAATAGCATTATTTTGCTTCAGTAGAATTAAGATTAAACATAATAAAAACAGTATCTTAGCTCTAAATAATAAATAAAAATATTGAGCTACAGCTCCCATTTTATTCCCTTGTTCAGGCATATTATTCTTATATTTTTTATAATAGCGATCAAAATACTCTTAACACGGTCACCGTAACTGTACACAAGGATAGTAAAACTATTGAATAAGGTCAAAGTTACATGATATAAATATTCAAATATTTCAACCATTTATGCCAAATATCTTAAACTGGGCTTTAACAATTAAGATTCATGCTGAAGATTAATGGATATAATGCCAAATCCTGTATACAGTTTGTTTCTAAATACCATAAAAAAGCATACTTTAAGATAGCCTAATTTATGTTATGTGAAGGATAAAAATAG
>CAYYLL010000084.1:2635-4303 GCA_964472525.1 uncultured Thioalkalispiraceae bacterium
ACACCTTAGCAATAACCATTTCAGCCCAGAATGCCGTTATAAAATCACAAAAAGAAACACTATCAACTAGCAATGCAACAATCGAAAGCCAACAAAGTTACCTTTTTGTACTATCAATTTTAATTGCATTGGCCGTGTTTAGTGCCATAACAGCTTATTTCTTATACCGGAAATACCAGCGAGTTAATCTAAAATTACTGGAATCCCTCGATAAAACAAAGCAATATGCTGATCGTATTGAAATAGCTAATGAACAACTACAATCTTTTTCATATACCGTTTCACACGACTTAAGAGCGCCTTTACGCAGCATTACGGGTTTTAGCCAAATATTGATTGAAGATTATAACGATATTTTAAATGAGGAAGGGAAGGACTACTTAAACCGAATAACACAAAATATAGCCAGAATGGATAACTTAATCACTGAAATACTGATGTTGAGTAAGCTTACTCAATCTGAAGTTAAATACTCAGATAATATTAATATTAGCAACATTATTAATAAAGAGTTAAAGGTATTAAGTCATTCTAGCCCTCGTGCTTCACTAGATTTAAACATAGAAGAAAATGTGCTTTGCCGATGTGACCCGGCTCTTATTCAAATTGTAATAACTAATCTTATAGGTAATGCTTGGAAATATACACCCACCACTCAAGATGCCAAATTTGAATTTGGCACAAAAACAATCAACAATGAACGCGTTTATTATTTTAAAGATAATGGTGTTGGTTTTGATATGGCGCTAGCAGGAAAACTATTTGAGCCATTCCAACGTTTGCACAGTATAAAACAATTTGAAGGCACCGGCATTGGTCTTGCCACTGTTAAGCGCATTATAAACCTTCATCATGGGAAAATTTGGGCTGAATCTGAAGTTGGTCTGGGTTCAACCTTTTATTTCACGTTATTCACGAACTAATATTGTTGTATTAGCATTTATCTTTGTGGTTAAAAGATACTGTTTTATTCACGTAGTCCCAGAACATCCTGCATATCGAATTGCCCCTTTTCAAAATCCATTAGCCAGTTTGCTGCTCTTACCGCACCATTAGCAAAGGTCATTCGACTGGATGCTTTATGAGTAATTTCAACTCGTTCACCAATATCAGCAAACATAACCGTGTGCTCGCCAACAATATCACCCGCACGAATGGTTTCAAAACCAATAGTTTTTCTGTCACGTTCACCGGTTTGGCCTTCTCGACCATAGACTGCACATTCGTTTAAATCTTGTCCTAGTGCGTCTGCAATCACTTCCCCCATACGTAGAGCCGTACCGGAAGGTGCATCGACTTTATGACGATGATGCGCTTCGATCACTTCGATATCGGTATACTCTCCCATTACACGCGCCGCGATATCGAGTAATTTAAAACATAAATTAACCCCAACACTCATATTGGGTGCAAACACAATCGCAATATCTTTTGCGGCTTCACTGATTAACACTTTTTGTTCGTCACTAAAGCCGGTGGTACCAATCACTAGGCGTTTTTTTGCTTTACGGCATATCTCGATATTTTTAACACTAACATCAGGATGGGTAAAATCGATAAGCACATCAAAGTCATCAATAACAGCGTTAAGATCATCAACGATAATAACATTTTGTTGCCCTTGATTAATCAACTCACCGGCATCGACACCAACAAAGGGGCTAGCGG
>CAYYLL010000085.1:0-4292 GCA_964472525.1 uncultured Thioalkalispiraceae bacterium
GAAAGAAGTGTTCAAATTTATTACCGATAGATTGGGTTGCGCTCATCGAAACCCATGCGGCAGTTAGAAAAAACACGATGACAAGACTAAATGCCATTCCTAGCTTCATGGAAATAGTTAGGTTTTTTAACATGCCGATTCTCCAGATAACGTTTATTCTTTAAGGATTATTCTCCTTGTCATTATGAATTTATCGGCATCCCATATAAAATCTTAAATTTTAATGGTTTTGTTTAAAGATAATTGAAAAAGAAGGCGACTTATTTCTGGAATATCAATATGTTGCTCCATCGTTTGTGCTAGACGGTTGATTTCAGACTCTCTAATTTGTCGGTAATCCTGTGTATTAGGAGTTTGTAACCCTGCCCATTGGAGTAGGCTGCTATAAATGACCGGATTAATTTTCAATAATCATATAAATCATACAGATAGGTTCTAAATATGGCTTCGGCCATCGCACCATTTTAAAGTTCAGCCATAATCAATAACTACCTGTAACATTTAAACAAAGGTTTCTCAATTTCCATAAAAATATATCTTTATTCCATCACATAAGTTTTTAACGTGTTGGAATAATGCAAATTAATCGACATCACTTACCTAAACATTCTCAATGGGTTAACCTGTTTGGGTGATGTACAGTTTTATGGATCTGATATATGTTTTAAGTTCATATATTAGGGAGAATATAAAATGATGTTAAGAAAACACATAGCAATTGTCGTCTTTCTCAGTTTTATCCATGGAACAGCCAGTGCTGCTATTATTAAATCAATTGATTTTGAGAGCGGGACGATAGGGGCAGCTCCTTCTACTAGTTCGACCGATCCGAGCAAAATAAACAATATTAATTTTGGTGATCCACTGATTGCTGGTGACAGCTCTAACCAATATTTAAAATTTGATCCAAGCAATAATGACCGTACTATACGGACTCAATTATATGATCAAGTGCAAGTTGGTACATACGCATATGAATCATCGGTGAGATTTAGTTTTGATATGTTTTTAGGTTCGGCTTCTTCTAATAATTCTAGCGCTGTATTATTTTTTGATAACCCAACCATTCAACGTTTTGACTTTTTTTCTAGTGGCTCAATCAAAGCTTATAACGTTGATCCCAGTAGTCGTTTATCTGGAAGCCCTGTTACTTATTCAAATATTTATTCAAATACATTTGATGTTAGCTCGTATGACTTAACGGGTTGGACTAATTATATTTTTGATATAAATTACGCAACCGAGCTTGCGGATGTATACATTAATAACAATCTCGCTTTTTCTTCGAGTATTTTCAGCCAGTCAACGGGAACGAACTCTATTCGATTCTCTACCGGTAGCCTATATGGTGTGGATAATTTGTTGCTTGAAACAAATCCTGGTGCTTTGCCTAATCCAAGTGCTGTTCCTGAAGTATCATCGCTCTACCTGTTCGCTTTTGGACTTTTAGGTTTGTTCGGGGCAGTCCAAAGAAAAAGTTAACTTCAAGTACATTTGAACCGGCTAAAAAATTCCCGCCATTCAGCGGGATTTTTTTACAGTCGTTTAATTTATTGGGTTTGAATCATTTCTATTGAAAAAGAATTTGGCTTATCTTTGAAATATCGAGATGTTGTTTCATTATTTGTGAAAGTCGGTTTATTTCTGCTTCTCTAATTTGCTGGTAATCGGGTGTTTCGGGTTGATGAACTCCGGCCCATTGAAGCAGGCTATTACAACTGGCTTGGTTTTCGAATAAGCCGTGTAGATAGGTGCCCAGAATTAAATTATCTGTTGAGAGTACACCGTCAGATTGCTGATTATGCGGATGTGTATCGAATAAAATAGCAGGGCGATCGAGAGCTTTACCGTGGCTTGTTCCCATATGAATTTCATAACCGTTAACACTTACATCGTCAAAACTTAACTTACCTTCAACGCGTGTGAGTTTTTTATTTTTCTCCAATGTGGTTTCAAAGTCGAGTAAACCTAATCCGGTTGTTGAGCCGGGCTGACCTTCTAACCCCAATGAGTCGTGAATATTTTTGCCTAGCATTTGGAACCCACCACAAATTCCAATCAGTTTGCCACCGTAACGTAAATGATGATTAATAGCCTGTTGCCAACCTTGTTCCATCAGCCAGTTAAAATCATGACGCACATTTTTACTACCGGGCAGGATGATAAGATCAGCTTTAGGGATACAGGTATTCGAACCAATAAATTCAAAATCAACTTGCGGATGTAAGCGTAAGGGATCGAAGTCGGTATGGTTACTAATGCGAGGTAGCACCGGAACGATGACTTTAAGTTGACTCTCTGTTAACACCTGTTGGTTACTGAGTGCGTCTTCGGCTTCTAGATGAAAACCGCTGATATAAGGTAAAGTACCAAAAACAGGTTTGCGCGTTCTTGTTTCTAACCAGTCTATCCCCGGTTGCAGTAATGCCATGTCACCCCGGAAGCGATTAATAATAAAACCTTTAACACGGTTTTGTTCGCTAGGACTTAAGAGATCGAGTGTCCCCACCAGATGTGCAAACACGCCACCACGATCAATGTCGGCAACGATAATAACGGGGCAATCGACTTGTTCTGCAAACCCCATATTGGCAATATCTCGATCGCGTAAATTAACTTCTGCCGGACTGCCGGCACCTTCTACGATAATGGCATCATACTGTGAGCTTAAGCGAGTGTATGATTCGATAACGGCTTGCATGGCGGTGGATTTATAATCATGAAAAGTGGCAGCATCCATATCGGATAAAGCCTTGCCCTGAATAATAACCTGTGCGGCAACATCAGTATTGGGTTTGATTAAGACCGGGTTCATATCGGTGTGTGCTTCCACTCCCGCCGCTTGTGCCTGTACGGCTTGAGCGCGACCAATTTCTCCACCGTCGATAGTGACGGCACTGTTTAGTGCCATATTTTGCGGCTTAAACGGTGCAATTTTTTTACCTTGTTGTAACAGGATGCGGCATAAGCCACTGACAAGGGTGCTTTTGCCTGCATCGGAGGTGGTGCCTTGAATCATTAACGTTGGGCAGGCTAATTTATTTTTTTTCATTATGCGTCTGTTTAAACATCTTAAGGTAAACTGTTGCCATGATAACGGAATTACAAGTCTTGGTGGCAGTATTATTAGATTCAGTGTTCGGTGATCCCAAACGTTTTCATCCTTTGGCTGGGTTTGGGCACATCGTTTTAAAGATTGAGTTTTTTTTATACGGCGGGCACTCAATAAAGGACTCACAACGCAAGCTTCGAGGTTTGCTTGCTTGGAGTATTGCTGTTGTGCCCTTGGTTGTGCTAACAGTATGGTTAATACAATATTCAACTAAGTTGAATTTTATTGTTGGAACGTTGTTACTTTATCTGGCCTTAGGCAGCCAATCTCTGGCACAACATGCGATGGCAGTATCAAATGCTTTAGTCAGCAAAGATATTGTCCGGGCTCGTCAGCGAGTACAAATGATGGTGAGTCGTGACACCGAAAAAATGCAGGACAGTGATATTAGTCGCGCAACGATTGAGTCTGTTTTAGAAAATGGTAATGATGCGATTTTTGCTGCACTTTTCTGGTTTTTAGTTTTGGGTACACCGGGCGTTGTGTTGTATCGCTTAGCCAATACGTTGGATGCAATGTGGGGGTATCGCAATCAACGTTATTATGCCTTTGGTTGGTTTGCTGCACGGGTTGACGATGGCTTAAACTGGATCCCGGCACGTTTAACCGCGCTTACTTATGCCTTGGTTGGGCAAACCAGACAGGCACTTTATTGTTGGAAAACGCAGGCTAGACATTGGAAGGGATTTAATCCCGGTGTGGTGATGTCGTCAGGTGCGGGTGCGCTTGGTTTAGAATTAGGTGGGGTGGCTCAATATCATGGGCAAAGGGTGGTACGTCCGTTATTAGGGCAAGGCGTACAACCGAATGCGTTAGACATTCAACGCAGCGTGCGATTGGTTCAAAGAAGCGTATGGCTTTGGTTAAGTTTAATATTTGTAATAGGTGTGGTTTATGCCTTTTGATAATTTAGTGGTGAATAAAAAAATAGTATCACCAAAAAGAATAAAGCCGGAAAAAATAGTGCATGGTGGTGACATTGTTAATGCAGCAAAGCATTATGGGATCCCTATTAATCGGTGGTTGGATCTTTCGACAGGTTTAAACCCGTTTGCTTGGCCAGTGCCTGCCATTGCGCAACATGTTTGGGAAAAATTGCCACAGCAAAATAATCAACTCGAAGAAATTGCCTGTCGTTATTATGGCTGTGAAAAAATATTAACCGTTGCCGGTTCACAAA
>CAYYLL010000086.1:0-4096 GCA_964472525.1 uncultured Thioalkalispiraceae bacterium
TTATCAAGCCGGATTCTCTTATCAGCTTTTTTGATGTATCAACCGCCCTTTCGGGCGAGCAACTGATTAAAGTGGAAGAACTCGAAGATATTGATCCGGCCATTTTTTCTGACGTGCGTAATTATACCTATGGACAAATTGCCATTCGCCTGCCGCGTGACCAGTTGTTTGACGATGAGTTGAAGGATAGGGATGGGGAATAATGACATTGCTAAGCACGATGTATGTACCAACAACCGCAGCAATATTCACAAAGGCAGCGGTGACATGGCAGTTGAAATCTTATGAATTTATGGATATTTAGTGCAACATATGAATACTGCTCCTTAACTCTTTAACAATATCACTAGGCATGCCAAAAGCACCATCCTTTAATGCTATTAAAATACCCACCTCTGAATGGAGTATCTCTATTAATTTACCACCTGTTATTTGAATTGCTTTTTCACCATTTAAATTCACTAATCGATTAAGCATTTCGGATATTATTACTACAGGTTTATTCTGTGTTTTTTTACTTTGAAATATTGAGAAATGGAAATCTTGTGTTTCATCGTCAGAGTCACGAGGAATGATAAAGATATAAAAATTTGTGTTTACAAAGGCTTCCCAAGCAGGCATAAAATCTTGACTTTCTTTCGATTGTAATAATATATTTCCAAATATTGAATCCAAGGTTTTGACTCATAGTTTGAGGGTGGTGATGGGATCCCTTATAACATCGGTTTCGGTGTAAAAAAGATATCTTTAAGCGTGTAATATAGCATGATTAGTAGGTGTTTTCTTTAATTATCAAATGATTCGCTTGGTTGAATCTATGGGGCCATGCCCTGTGCCTTTATCAGTCGAATAGGGGGGGCTCTAATAGCAAAAGGCAAGACCCTGACTCCGTTATGCCTTTCGACCCCCTTTACTTTTTGTTGCATGCCTTGATTGAGTTAAGAGTTTTTACTCTGGCCGCATGAACAGCGGGGGCAGTCTACTCCGTCCGTTTTTTTTAGCTCAATTGCAACACGCTTATATTCATTAATTAAATTCTGATAATTTGGGTAGGCATCTAACAAGCATAACGAACAAACCGATTCCAGTTTTTCGTTTAAATCATCAAAGAGTCCTTTATATTGAACGTCATCTTCATTACCAGCATTTAAAACATCAAAAACATGAGCTTCACTTTGACAAGGAAGTTAATTTTTAGCGAATAGAATAAAAAAAATCGGTAACTAGCTCATCTAATTTTTCAGACAATTCTTTTTCATCTGATCTTTTTTGCAACCAGAAGAAAATTTCTTGTTTCGTAGCTTTATTAGCAACTAATTCATCAAACTCAACAGAAAGACTAGCATTTTCAGTAGCTAAAATGTGGGATATTTCTTTATAATAATTTTCCACTGTTTTCATTTACCCCCCCCCTAATTCAACAATCTTTGATGAGTCAACTTTTATAAGCTTATTAGTTATTGCTTGTGTTGCGCCACCAGAACCCCACTCTGGGAAAGTTTCTGTTATAGGTTCTGGAATACCATTAGTATTCCATTTGCCAGTTGGTGTTTTAATATCATCTATTAACTGTAAAGTATCAAACTCGACTGCATGAGTTGGTGCTCGAGGTAATTGCATAAAGCTCTTAGCTTCATCTGGATTCATCTTTGTTATGTCATCAAAAGTTATATAGGTAGGATCCCTTGGCGATATAGTACCACTCATTGCTTCACTAATATTAGATTGCCCACCAAAAGCTCTGTAACCTGTTGATGGAATTACTTGTCCATCTGAGCCAACATAAAAATGAACTTCCTTACAACTCAACTCCAACGGATCCGCCCAGTCGGATTCGGCGCATACTGGTAATTGTTTACCCCACCCAATAACCCAATCGGATCCTGACTAATAAACTGCCCACTATTGGGATTATAGTACCGGTGTCGGTTATAATGTAAACCACTTTCTTCATCGAAGTATTGGCCTTGAAACCGCAGGTTGTTTTCGATTTCATCGAACCCTTTTATTCCTGACCCCGTTACGCCGCTTTTATTTTTTTATTTGGATTAATGCAACAGTATTATAAATACAGGTATCAGGTGAATAATTTATTTGCTCCTTCTATCTCGTCTCATGGGTTCTTTGTACATTACCATCTATATCAATTATGCAAATATAGTTTGCTCTACGCGTGATTGACACCAACGCGATTTCATTTTTTACATAGTATACATCCCCAAAGCATATTGCTCCTTTATTTTTAAAAGGATTAGTAACTCTAACTCTCTCATTTCCATCAGAATTATATATTACAGCATTGTCGGGGCTAAATTTATTATCAGGTTCTACAATCACTACATATTCATTATTAACATTAAGACTATAAATTACATATTCATAATTCTTTGATATATGCTTACCATTATATTCCCACAAAACTGTTCTATTTCCATTTGCTTGTTTAAAATTCGTAATCATAATTTACTCTAAGTTAAAGGTATTTCATCACCAACAAATTCAACAAAGGGATTGTTCCTATCATATTCAAGCACCTCTATTTGTGAACCTTCCCCATGATAAATCACACCATCTTGTGTTTGTGGCCCAACTGTACTCATTTGTACCCTAGCAGGCCTTGTAATCTTAACTTGCCGAACACCAGAAATGTCTTCTTTAAAAGCAGGTATCACTGCCAATTCGTTTCTAACATAATCAACATTTGGAATTTTATCTGTTGTACCAAATTTACCTGGTGAATTTTGTCCGGGTGAAACGGCTTGATTAAAAATAAAACCTGTAGGTAATATTACACTTATAATAGGCTCACTAGGCATTTCGGGTGTTAATGAGTTTGGGCTAGGTAAGGCGAGTGTCTCCTTACAACTCAACCCAAGTGGATCCACCCACCCCGTCGGATTCGGTGCATACTGGTAATTGTTTACCCCACCCAATAGCCCAATCGGATCCTGGCTAATAAACTGCCCACTATTGGGATTATAGTACCGGTGTCG
This sequence comes from uncultured Thioalkalispiraceae bacterium, assembly GCA_964472525.1. Classification (GTDB taxonomy): domain Bacteria; phylum Pseudomonadota; class Gammaproteobacteria; order UBA6429; family Thiohalophilaceae; genus SZUA-37. Next base: position 2,994 of record CAYYLL010000086.1, read on the forward strand.
GTTGTAATGTAAACTACTTTCTTCATCGAAGTATTGGCCTTGAAAGCGAATATTATTTTCGATTTCATCGACTTCTTTTACCGCCACATTACCATAAGTTTTGTAGCGCACTTTCCACACGATGTCGTCTGCGTCATTGGTGAGTTCTCTTGGTGTACCAATATGGTCGAGGTGTGATTAGATAAATCTGCCACCTTTTTTGCTGCATTTATTTAACTGAAACATAATAACTTCCGGGCTTAGTCCAGCTAACCATTTTATATGTTCCATTTAACATTCTATTTTCTCGCAGATATTCAAAGACCTCAGAAGGGCACCACTCTTTACCAGACGAGAATGCTACGCCTAGATTTCTTAACTTATCAAAAAAATCTGACTTTTCTTTGTCAGAGATTGTTTGTATTTGATATTCGTCAAAATCAGAATCGAAGGTAAAACCTAATTTTATTAATTCTCTCTCAAACGTATTTTCTAGAACCTTAACTCGTATGATACTGCTATCAGCTTTTGTTACAAATGCTTCCACACTTTCTTCATTCATTTTACCAAAACCTCTAACACCATTTTTACTTCTGGACCATCAACTGTAGAAACTGAATCAATAACTATTTCAGGAGCGCCACCAGGTAAATGGTTTCCAGCCCCTAAAAAATACTGATTCCCTTCAAGTGGACTTCTTGTGCTTTTTTCAACAATATTATCTACTTTCCGAACTTTAAAACCTTCTAACAATGTACCTTTTTCAAGGCCAAACGCTTTTTCTAATTGAAGTACTTTTGCTTTATCTAGAGTTATTTGTGTTTGCCCAGAGAAATTCCCAATAATGTCAGTGATTCCTTGTTGATCTGAGATAAATGTTCCGCCTCGTCCAATTGTTGGGTATTTATCCCAAGCAATGGGGCTGATATTGAAACCAATATTTGCAGCAAGCATAGCTTGTTGTCTTTTACGTGCTTGATCTACCTGTGCACTTACATCATTGTCTTCCTTACAACTCAACCCAAGTGGATCCACCCACCCCGTCGGATTCGGCGCATACTGGTAATTATTTACCCCACCCAATAACCCAATCGGATCCTGACTAATAAACTGCCCACTATTGG
>CAYYLL010000087.1:0-4089 GCA_964472525.1 uncultured Thioalkalispiraceae bacterium
CTATTTAACAATAATATGAAGTTGTTAGATAATTTCTCCAAATATTGAATATCAACGAATAAAAAAATGGGTGGTGACAAATTTATTGGTTACTAGTGCCACACGAGTGAAGCGTTATATACAAGTATGGTGCAATTGATTGGTCGTTGATATGTGTCGTACATTAATGAGTATCAACATAGTGGAATGTTCTGGAAAAAGTACTACAAAGAAGGTTAGCTAATTGGTGAAACGAGACCAGATATTATTTATACTTATTAGTGTCATTGGCTGCCCCGTTAACTTTTGATAAAAGTATTTGTTTCGTTGTATTTAAGAAGTATAACCTAGTATTTTATTTTGGGACATGAGAATGACCAGGTCAGGGGGGGATTTATCAACCCGAGTTTGGATTAGCGCTTATATTTATTGGTATTGTCCTTCAATAAAGCGATTAGCTTCTAAAACAGGTGATTTTGAAAATTAAAACCTGGGCTAAAAAACATCAGGTGGTAACTCCGTAATGCTAAAAAAATTACTCCTATTATCTTTTATTTTCATATTTTCATATTTTCATATCTTCATTACCCGCTTTTGCCGAGAAATTAAAATCCGACATCCCTCTATCGGTTGACAACGTTCAGACTCACCGAGTTGCCGATAGTCTCATTAAAATAATTCAGTATAATATGGAATTCACTCCAAAACTGGTTATTCAAAGACTAGAGATACCAAAATTAAAACTTTCACAACAATTAGTTATTGATAAACTTAAAATCAAAAATAGAATAATTGATTTTAATCATTCAGCCGGTACGTTTATTGAATCATTAATCCTAAAAAGAGGTGTCGTTATGTTTACTCTCGTGCACTACTTTGCTGGCTCAAGTGGTGGAGAAATTACCTTAAATTGTAAAATCGATGTAAATAACAATCATATTTCCAACCCAATATGTGTAGAAAAATAAAGCGTTTACTTCATACTAAAACTGGTATTGGCAACTTGGACGTTCAGGCGAAAATTCGCCTTTCATGTGGACAGGGGAACTAGATTCTATTGATCCGCAATCTTTATATAGGGCTGAATTTTATCGATAAAGGCTATCGGTATTGGAAACTCATAATTTTTTTCTTTATGTTGGATATTGCCCCTACCATCATTACCCAGCAAATACGTTCCCATATTTTGTTTTTGTATCCAAATACTGGCCGGGTAGTGCTGACGCTGAAATATTTCACAGCCTGTATTGAGTGTTACGATGGTGAGTCCGGGTAAAAATGATCGGTGTACACGTTTATATGAAAGTGAGCTAGTAAAGGCATAATCAGCATGCAGAGATGAATTAAAACGGAGCCTCATATTATTTAACATAACATATTCATTCCAATTTAAATCTCTGTCATTATAATTCATTACAAAGAAAATTTCTGACATGGTTTTACCCGTATAATACTTCCCCGTTACGGGCATATAAATATCCAGTTTATCATCAATGTATAAATGTAAATCACAAGTATATTTATTATTAACTTTGTTAAACTCAACCGCTATGGCGTGAAGGTTATCAGGCAATTTCCTCGATTTTGTTTCATCCAATGAAAACCGCTGTGCAAATGCCTTATTGTAAATAATAGCAAAAAATGGTTCGCCTGATTGCGCTTGCAGAGCTTTATCGAGAATATTCTGTTTTGTAAAGGCGTCACAGCTTGTTAGGCTGAACAATAGAATTAAAGGTAATATTATATGCTTGCGTATCATGTTATTAAAATATGTGCTTTGTTTGCTTTATAGCCCAGATCATTTCTATAGGAACCTCTGGTATTGGCAACTTGGACGTTCAGGCAAAAATTCGCCTTTCAAGTGGACAGGGGAACTAGATTCTATTGATCCGCAATCTTTATATAGGGTTGAATTTTATCGATAAAGGCTATCGGTATTGGAAACTCATAATTTTTTTCTTTATGTTGGATATTGCCCCTACCATCATTACCCAGCAAATACGTTCCCATATTTTGTTTTTGTATCCAAATACTGGCCGGGTAGTGCTGACGCTGAAATATTTCACAGCCTGTATTGAGTGTTACGATGGTGAGTCCGGGTAAAAATGATCGGTGTACACGTTTATATGAAAGTGAGCTAGTAAAGGCATAATCAGCATGCAGAGATGAATTAAAACGGAGCCTCATATTATTTAACATAACATATTCATTCCAATTTAAATCTCTGTCATTATAATTCATTACAAAGAAAATTTCTGACATGGTTTTACCCGTATAATACTTCCCCGTTACGGGCATATAAATATCCAGTTTATCATCAATGTATAAATGTAAATCACAAGTATATTTATTATTAACTTTGTTAAACTCAACCGCTATGGCGTGAAGGTTATCAGGCAATTTCCTCGATTTTGTTTCATCCAATGAAAACCGCTGTGCAAATGCCTTATTGTAAATAATAGCAAAAAATGGTTCGCCTGATTGCGCTTGCAGAGCTTTATCGAGAATATTCTGTTTTGTAAAGGCGTCACAGCCTGCTAGGCTGAACAATAGAATTAAAGATAATATTATATGCTTGCGTATCATGTCATTAAAATATGTGCTTTGTTTGCTTTATAGCCCAGATCATTTCTATAGGAACCGCTGGTTTTTATCGTCGACACCATATTGTTAATGCTGTGTTGCGCCAGATAGCGTGATGTGCCCATTATTTTATCATCACCCCAATGATCGACATATACAGTTTGAACTTTCCCCATATGTGTCCCTGACGCCAGGCTAACCACATCACCGGTGGCGCGAATATGTTTCATTTGTGACGTATCAACGGACTGCAACCTAAAGTAACCGATAAGATTAATTAAATAGCCACCGAGATATGATCTTAGCATGCCGGGAGCATTGAAGGTGACCGTTGGTAACCCGTTATGTTTGGCAGACAACAAAGAAGCCAGCCCACCCCCCAATGAATGACCTGTTAAGTAAAGATTATATATATCTCCAAGGTGGAATTTAGTTGTATACAAAAAATGTTCATAAGCTTTGTTCGCATCTTTTAGCTGAGAGGGTATTTGTCCAAGCCCTATCTGCAAATCGGACCGAAAGTCTGACCAATCTTTATCTCCACCATCCGTACCTCGAATGGCGATAACAGCTTCTTTGCGTTCGATATTTTTATATAGTTCGGCATAAAACCCATATCCAAAAGGATAACCATGTTTATCAATCCTTTCCCAGTTTGCAAAAGTTGTTCTAGTCGAATCGTAGGCCATTCCCGACAGGGTAACGAGTTCATAAATTGATGCCATGGTTCTCTCCTTGAATCTTCTAAACTATAACTTTCCTGATTCCATAGAGCTTATCAATGGGATCAACCATTGTAAAGGATTAGCCTTGTCCAATCAGAGTAAGAGCATATTAAATGGTTGGACAAATCAGTGCGCGGGTGAGTGATGAAATCTGGCATGTAGAGGAAATTGGTAAATTTAATCAAAAAGTGATACATATATCTTCCTTCTTTCTTGTTGACCCTTATCGGACTACGGCAGTGCAAAAAGGTTGGTTAATTCATGAACAAAGAAGAGAAGTGATTCTTGATTAATATTTATGCAAAAGTAAAGTTGGAAATGACAATAAGGAAGGGATAGTGTTTAATTCAAAAAAAATAGTTCATTTGAGTTTTTTTATCCTGATTTTACTGTCTCTGGTTGGCTGTCGCGGGAATGATGACTATCAACAGCTTTGCCTAATATATAAAGGTATTGTCGACCAAAAAATAGACCTTAGTACAAAAGAGGGGATGATTACTGAAAAGATCAGTCAGATCTACCCTGACTTTTTTAATAAAAATTTTATTTATATTATGGAGGCGGATTCGGATAAGCGTTATGGGTATATCAAAAAAATAGTCGAAGAAGAAACAAAACAGCATTGGGAATGTAAAACGATAAAGAGGTATTATATGACACAATTCTAACTCTTGCCAATATTAATGCTAAAAAAATTACTCCTATTATCTTTTATTTTTGTATTTTCATTACCCGCTTTCTCTCAGGAATTAAAATCCGACATCCCTCTATCGGTTGACAACGTTCAGACTCACCGAGTTGC
>CAYYLL010000088.1:0-4026 GCA_964472525.1 uncultured Thioalkalispiraceae bacterium
CATTCAAAAAAATCTTTCATTCTGTCACTTAGGTGACAGAACACTTCGTTCCTTTTCAGTATTCTATAGCCATTAAAGCAGTCAATATTGCTTAATAAATATTAACGAAAAAGGAGAATAATTATGATCTCAAATATGTTGCGGTTTCCCTTTTCCATGCTAGACAATGAGATGGAAAGTTTATTTTACCCTGAGAGATATAGATCTCAGACGGGGCGTGTAGGGTCGGCCTATCCGCCTATTAATATTAGTACAACCGATAAAAGTGTCGATGTTTATTTATTCGTAGCAGGAATGGATTCTGATGATATTGAGCTAATCATTGAAAAAAATATGCTTAGCGTATCAGGTACTCGAAAACTTCCCGATGCAGATGATGATAAAGGTACTTATCGCCAGGAACGTTTTGAAGGTGAATTTAAACGGGTGATTACCTTACCTGAAACAGTAGAAACAGAATCGACTCAAGCTGTTTATAAAGATGGCGTGCTTCACATTACCATTGCCAAGCGTGCAGAAACACAGCCAAGACAAATTAAAATTTCAGCTAAATAATGGAGGGTAAAATCATGAGTGCAGAAAATAAAGAAGTAGCGACTCAACAAAACAAAGCTGAAGTGGTTACTTTAACTCCAGCAACCGATATTTATGAGTCTAAAGAAGGTGTCACTTTATATGTGGATTTGCCAGGTGTGAGTAAGCAAACACTGGATATTGATGTTGATCAGGATATTTTAACCATCAAGGCAAAGATTGATTTAACGACGGCGAAAGATATGCAACCTACCTATATGGATATCCGCGCTGATGTTTTTGAACGTCGATTTACATTGGGAGATGAGCTTGATAGTAGCAAAATAGAGGCTAAGTTAGATCAAGGTGCTTTAAAGCTATCTATTCCACGGTTAGAGAAACATCAACCTAAAAAAATCACTATTAAAGTTGCTTAATGAAGGAGATAAATGATGTTTGAAATGAACGATTTAACGAATAGTTTATCCCGAACATGGGAATCGGTTAGTCACGGTTGGAATCATTTAATTAATAATGCCAGTAATGCTTTAACTCAATTTATTTCCAGTGATGATAAGGAAAAGGCTGAGAATATACCCGCTTCTAGCCCTCGTTGGGGTTTGATCAGTGCTGATCTCTATGATAATGAAGATAAAGTGGTGGTCAAACTAGAAGCACCAGGGTTAGCTAATGATGACTTTGATATTAATATTGTTGATAATATATTGACGATTAGTGGAGAAAAACAATTTCAACAAGAAAAGACGCAAGGAAATTATCGTATACTGGAATGTGCTTATGGTCGTTTTAGTCGCTCAATACCATTAGAGTATGAAGTAGATTCTGATACGGCAAAAGCCAGTTATGATAGAGGTATATTAAAAATCGAGATGGACAAAAAGCCACATCAGCGTAAACGGAAAATTGAAATTAAGTAATTTGAATGATATGAAAGGGTAGGGCTTTAGCTGCAATTGTTAATCTAGTTGTGATTGAAGCCCTTCTGGCGTGTTGGTGACGGCGTATTTTCTGAGAGAGGCAATATGGAATATAAAGACTATTATAAAATTATGGGAGTTGCCAAAGATGCTTCCCAAGATGAGATTAAACGTGCCTATCGAAAACTAGCACGTAAATATCACCCTGATGTCAGTAAAGAAAAAGATTCAGAGGATCGTTTTAAAGAACTGGGCGAAGCCTATGAAGTGTTAAAAGATCCTGAAAAACGTACCGCTTATGACCAACTAGGAGCTAATTGGAAAGCCGGACAGCAAGGCTTTCAACCACCACCAGACTGGGATGCCGGGTTTGAATTTCATGGCGATAGTTTTACAGGCGGCAACGCCGATGCAGCAGGGTTTAGTGATTTTTTTGAAAGTTTGTTTGGACAAGCTGGTGGAGGTTTTCAATACCGCACTACAGGGACGACAAGTCAACATCATATGCGTGGTGAAGATAGTCATGCCAAAGTCTTTATAGACATTGAAGATGCTTATCAAGGAGCCTCTCGAGGACTAACATTACGCAGCACCATTATGGGTGCTGATGGTCACCCTCAACTAAAACCTCGCACTTTAAATGTAAAAATTCCGAAAGGCGTTAAAGCAGGACAAAACATACGCTTAAAAAGGCAGGGAAGTCTTGGTATAGGTGGTGGGCAAGCAGGTGATTTATATTTAGAAATAGAGTTTAATCCTCATTCTATCTATAAAGTTGATGGTGCAGATGTTTCCCTGGAAATACCTATTACACTTTGGGAAGCAGCTTTAGGTGGTAAAATTAAAGTGCCAACACCTAGTGGAGCGATTGACCTGAAAATACCTACAGCTATTTCAAGTGGTAAAAAAATGCGCCTTAAAGGGCGTGGTATTCCAGCAAAACAGCCAGGGGATTTTTATATCACATTAGTGATTGTTTTGCCTGAAGAGTTAAATGACAAAGAAAAAAAATTATATCAGGAGTTACAACAGGTTAGTGGATATTTTAATCCACGAGAAAAACTGGGATTGGGGAAATAGTCATGCAAAATGAAATTATTAAATCTGAAATAGGTATTATCGTTGAAGAAAGTGACAGGCTCTCTCTGGTTAAACTTTGTCGTTATTGCTCATTGCCCGCAGAGAACGTTATTAAAATGGTCGAACAGGGAGTGATTGACCCTATTGACGCATCAATTAGTTACACGCACTGGCAATTTTCAAGTACCAGTTTGTTGCGAATACAAACCGCACTGCGTTTACAACGTGATTTAGAAGTAAATCTGGCCGGTGCGGTATTGGCTTTGGAATTGCTGGATGAAATAAAACAATTACGCCAAAAAGTGGATTTTTTACAACGATGAGTACCACCGTACAATTAATAATGGTACATGTAGGAGTGGCTTTAGTCACGACTTCAAACCTAATCGCGGCAAAAGCCACACCATAAAAATTACAACCAACCCCTCTCCGATTGCATATTTGAATGTAAGATATTTGCTTCCTTATAAATTGCATCCAGGTCATTAATAATAAGCTGGTTACGTTTTTTATTGACTATGCCTTGTGATTGCCAATATTGTAATTGTTTATTTACCACCTGGCGTACAGAACCGATCATCCGTGCTAGGGCTTCATCAGACAATCCATTGATTAAATGAGTTTTTTGCTCATCCTCTTTGTTCCCTGTATAACATTTTATCTTGTTAATATGTTTTAAAATTAAACGGCTTAATCGAGTCGTTGTATCATGCAAAACAAAACTGCTGGCAAGATCTTCTTGCTCGCGAATTTTCTGAGCAAGATAAGGTAAAAATTTCTGGTTTAATTCTGGATATGTCCATATCCACTTTCTCATCATACCCATAGGCACTGAGATAAGCTGTATGGGGCTAATGGGGGTAAGAATTACATCGTGTGGGTTGCCATCAAGCAAAGTGGTAATATCAAAACTATCACCAGGGTAGAGTGTATCCAGAGTGACTTCCCGCCCCGTATCTGGATTACTGCGCTTCATCTCTAGTTGACCCGTTTGCAAAAAGTAAAACTGCGTCATCAGGTTATGAGGATCAATGTAATCACCTTTCCCCCATTTTATTAAATGAAAATATTGGGCTATTTCTTGTATTAACTCATCAGGTAAGGAAGCAAACAAAGGTGATTGTTTAACCAATACAAAATTGGCTATACGCGGAACATGGACTGGTGATGACATTTTATTTATCCCTAAATGTAATGTGAAAAATTCAGTTTATCATTGATTTATTGATTTTTCAGGTCTTTCCTTCTGGATCAACAACCAGTACACAGGTTCCATACTTCGCTTGGTCACGGATGCGGATTTTATAGCGTGTTGATTTTTGTTGATAGCAAGGCGCTAAAATAGGCGCGTAGCAAGCTACGCAACTATTTTAGCAACGCAGCAGCCTATCGGCAAAAATCAACCGATAGAAAACTGCATCCGTGACCAAGCGAAGTATTACTACATCCAGTCCGTCAATGCAACACCAACGCTCAGACGGTTTGTGCTTACATT
>CAYYLL010000089.1:0-4020 GCA_964472525.1 uncultured Thioalkalispiraceae bacterium
ATATTTTACGCTCTGAGTTAATTTGTCCAGTGATTTAATATGCTCTTGCCCTGTCTGTAAAATAATTTATCCATACGTATTGTATAATACTGTATAGCAGATATATTCGTACATCTTAACAAAACCATTCAAATTTTTATTTTAACCGCTAAAATCATCTCTAAGAAATAATTTTAAAAATCTTAGGTTATTCTACAGCTTCAACGTCGTAATTAACCGGCTTATTTTTCATTGGCATGTTTTAGCCAATGAAAAATGAGTCCGTGTTGAATTGCTTTGTTATATTCTGTTTTTCCAGTTCGTTGGGTCGCGTCTTGCGTGTAGTACGGCAAGAATAATTACGTTATTATTTTTAATAATATAAAATATTCCAAACGGGAATCTTCTAGTTACCGCTCTTCTTATATCGTTATACACTTTTTTATAAATTGAGGGGTGTTGATGAAGTTTGGAAAAAACTTCATCAACACATAATTTGAAATCAAAACCTAAGCCAGATCTTTGTTCTTGATACCATTGAAATGTTTCTAGTAATTCCGTTCTAGCTTCAGGACGGATTATAAGTTCATAGTCCATTATTATTTCATTTCATTTCATTTCGTTTTTAACTATTTCCCAAGAGATACCTTCATTTGGTGAGGCTTTATAAGCAGCCATTCGTTCATCTAATATTTCCTTTTGAGAATCGGTTACTTCCAAATCATCTTGATTTTTTGCAACACTATCCCATAATTCTTCAGCTAAAAGAATACGTTCAGATTGGCTAAGTTGTTGAATGTTAATATTATTTACTGTACTCATATGCTTATTTTAGTACATTTCTTGCAAATCGTCGATAGATTCATTAAAGAATATAGACATAATGACTTCCCACTAAACAAAGAGCCGCTCTCCTAGCCGACACGTGGGTTAGCCACAAAACGACCAGAGCCATATAATTTAGGTACACAAAAACCATAAATTAAAGGATAGGAGATCGACATGACACATGTCTAATATATTATTCATCGGATTGGATGTCCATAAAGAAAGTATTGCAGTTTCCATCGCTGAAGACGGTATTGGTGGTGAGGTACGGCATTATGGCAAGGTCGGTGGCACATTGACAGCCATTGATAAAGTGGTGCGTAAACTCGTATCAAAAGATAAAACCTTGCACTTTTGCTACGAAGCAGGCCCCTGCGGTTATGAACTGTACCGGCATTTAACCGCACAAGGGCATATTTTTATTGTCATCGCACCGTCGCTCATTCCGAAAAACCCCGGCGATAAAGTTAAAACCGACAAACGTGATGCGATCCAACTTGCTCCTTTATTTCGTGCGGGTGAACTCACCGCTGTTTATGTGCCTAAACGAGAAGATGAAGCCATTCGTGATTTAAGTCGCGCGCGTGAAGATGCGATGATTGCTCAAAAATCAGCAAGGCAACGATTAAAATCTTTCTTGTTACGCCAGAATATTCGCTATACGGGTACCGCTAATTGGTCAGAAAAACATCTACGATGGTTAGCCGATGAAGTCCGCTGCTTTGCTTGGTTATAACGCTTTTAATTGATTTGGACCTCAAGGGTTTATACATTTAAAACAGACTGATCACAAAGTGCCGATAGGCATTCATTGACATGACTGTTTACTAAGAAATGGCTCGCGCCCTCGATTGTATATTGTTTACTGTTCGGTATTCGTTTGCTTAAGTGATCGCATATTGCCTTAGCTACCGGGTTGGATTGAGAACCACAGATCAAACGCGTCGCTATAACACATTCTTGTAAGTCGATCAGGTTGCTGCCCAGAACAGCTTCGGCATTCCAGTGTCGTATATTGTTTGCCACTAAAAGCTCCATACTCTCTTTTATAAAGCCTGGTAGCGACTCAAAAGCGCCTTCACCAGCCCAAAAGTCAATAACTTGACCACATACATAAGGTGTTTCTTGGCTTACATCATAGCGATATTTAGTCAGAAATTTTTGTACATTGGAACCCATTTTTTCATCCAGAACCTTATCCAACACCCATACTGCCACGGGTTCAAATAGTGATACCTGACTTAGATTCAAATTGCCTTTAAGTGCTTGTGCTAATGCAATGACGCCACCAAAAGAGTGACCGACTAAATGAACTGGTTCATTTGTTAATAAATTAACGACTCGCTCTAAAATCTCCAACTCTGTTTCTATGGTCGGATCAGCAAAATCCTCTGGATCTGGTGTGCCACAATGACCGGGAAGTTTTATCAATATACAGTGATGATTCGCCGCTAATCGCCCAACCATTTTTTTCCATGTGGACGTCGAGGCATACGAACCATGAATAAATACAATAGGAGGACCACTGCCTTGCTCTTCAAAATAATTATCGATATCCATACTTACTACCTGAGAGCTAGATTTGAGTTATAACGCAGAGTTAAGGGGTTCTTGGTAACAGGCGGTTTTTTTGCGCCTTTTACAAAAAAAGTGCGTGTTCCCGAAATCCTTCTTGAGCGTTTTATGTGTTTTTAAAATTTATCTATCTTCTGGAGCAATATCTTTAATTGAATTACAAAATAATGTAATTTCTTCACGACTATAATTTGTAATAATACGTTTGCTGGAAGGTGGATTTTTAATAACACTTACACCTTCTCTGTGTTCTGTTTTCGGACGAAGTGGTCTGGGTACAAAACCACCGCCACAATTTGGGCAAACATTTTGAAGTATTTCCTCCACACAGTCAGAACAAAAAGTACATTCATAAGTACAGATATTTGCTTCTTTTGATTCTGGTGGTAAGTCTTTGTCGCAACACTCACAATTTGGATGAAGTTTTAACACAAATTATACTCCCTATTTTTTCTTACACATAACGCAGAGTTAAGGGGTTCTGGTAACAGGCGGTTTTTTTGCATCTTTTGCAAAAAAAGTGCGTGTTACCAGAATCCCGCTTGAACGATTTGTTATGTGCTTGTCGCCTAAACAGCCTTAACTTTGTTTGCACATGGACCTTTCTCACCTTGACCCACTTCAAACTCAACGGCCTGACCATCATTCAGTGATGCGTATTCGCCGCCAGATTGAATTTCTGAATGATGAACAAACAGATCTTTACTGCCATCTTCCGGTGTAATAAAACCAAATCCCTTATCTGCACTAAACCACTTTACTGTACCTTTACTCATATTGCGCCTCTACTTTATAGTGAAAAATATAATTCTGTTTTCGCTATCACCATTACGAAAATAGATTTTTGATTTTATTGTGCACATAACGGTTGAGCTCACCGGCAAACGAAGGCTGGCAAGGCTTTTGCTCCGCAAAAGACGTGACAGACAAGTTTGTCCGGTGGAGTGATTTGTTAGAAGCCAATGCAATCATTCGATTCAATTAACCCATTACCTTCTGCGATTTTTATAATCAATTTCTTACTATCTATGCGCATAATATTATATTTGAATCCATATTTTGCGCTTAGCATTACAATTTTACATTGTATATTCTTTGACTCTACCCACAAATAAACAACATCAGAATATGGTATTGATATTTGAGTGCTCTCATCTATTTTTAATGCTATCTCAGAGCCAGCATTCAATTTAACTATTATTTCGCCATTAGTTAAATTTGTTACATTTAATTCATCGAAAATTAACGAGCAGGCTGTAAGCCCAGAAACAATTATTGTTAATATCAATGCTTTCATGTTCTGGTTTCTAACGGTTGAATTAAATGGCGGCGCGGCTCTTTGCGCCGTCCAAGCATGGCGGTTTTTTGCCATGCGGTTTGAATGATTTGTTATATGCCAGAAGCACTTAACTACCCTTAACGCTTTGGTTTAGTTGCCATAGATACGTAACCGCACCTATTACGGCAGCTACCATGCCAACTGATACTACTAATAACCATATTCCAAAGAACTCACCATGAATATTGATGCCCAGCAGTAACCCTCCAATTAACACCAAAACTGATATAGCAAAAATAGATAATGTTATTTTTGCTGTTTTCTTTGTTTTATCTATCATCTCTTTTCTGGCATATAAC
>CAYYLL010000090.1:0-4020 GCA_964472525.1 uncultured Thioalkalispiraceae bacterium
ATGCATTGCTTAATTGCCGATTATCAAGTTGATCTTTTAAGAAATCAACTCGACCATCTACATTTTCATGGGTTTCACGTAATCGATCTTCATAACGATTACCACAACCTGACAACAGCAGTACAACCAACAGACTGAGAAAAAAGAAAGCAGAATATTTCGATAAATTTAATTGACTCATTTAGTTCTCCTGTGAAACCAGTGCTTTAATATCATCCTGACTATGCGGGCTATTATCTTTACTGATAGTAATTAATGCCTGTAAATCGGGCACTGTGTCTGCGGGCGGATTGTACACTAATTGTTGCGTTGCTCGGTCAATATAGGCAACTGCGATCCCCATGTTATGAGTAATTAACCGCGTTACCACCTCTGACCAGGCGAGATGATTAATATTAACATCATAACGCCTATATTCATCATTATCACTATTAAACATGTTTTCGATAATCTGTTCAGAGCCCGGGGTTACAAAAGCACGAACGATCATTTCAGGATAAGCGCGCATGGGGCGAATGACGATATTAGCCCCTGAATTGGTCAATCGCTTTCTATTCGTATCTTCCACGCATTCAACTAAAATATTCGCACTGACATTTAAATCGTTTAAGCGATGTAAGATATCAAACGTGCGTCCATCGGAGTTTTCATCATCTTCATCTTTGGCTAAGACAATAATATCCTGAGCTTTTTCAATATTGACCTCAACTAAATCATTGGGATTATTGGGATTACCATGATAATGAACAACATCACCTAATTTGCTTATAAAGTGAGGCAAGCCATCAGGAAAGTGGCGTGTGAGTAGATAAATCGAGGTACTTTCATATTGTTCAGATAGCCTAAATTGTTTAATCAATCTTTCTAAATAACGCTCACCTGCATGGGATGGCGTATTTAATATAACAATATGATTTTTCATCTTCCAGCTCCAGAGACCTTTATGTTTTTTATCCCGCACTTCAAGGCGATAGTCAAAATAATTACCTACTACCTGGGCTAAAATAAAAATACCGCCCAGATATAATAAAAATATAGTTGCCAGCCGACCTTCTGTTGTAGCAGCGGATATATCGCCGTAACCTACCGTTGTTGCAGTAGTAAAGGTAAGCCACGTTGCATCGCCTAAACTGAGTCCCTCATAGTGGACCATACATACAATATGTAGTGTAAAAAGTAATGAGAGGGTTAAACAGGAGACAATTATGGTATGGATTAAATTGTAGTGTGCATTCTTTTTTAAGCGTTTCCGCTTTTTAATGAAAAACTTTAGTAGAAAATGCATATTGCCTTGGGGTGACTTAGTAAGTATCGTTCCCATGCTTTGCGTGGGAATGCAGAAGGTGGGTTATTTATTTCCAGTGGCCTAACATCTACTCAGACTGATGATTTTTTATCAATTCTTCCTTAATTGTAGCTCGAATTAAATCTTTTTCATCGGGTTTGAGGTTATAACGTTTTGCCAGAATCATATAATCCTCCTCACTCAAACTAACACTTAACCGAGGACGTACCGGTTTTTTACGAGGTAAACCTATAATATCTCGAATATAATCAGATGGACTCAAACCTTGTTCAATGGCTTTAATCCGTAAGGCCTGCGATTCAGGTTGCTCCAATTCAAAAACTACCTGCACAGCACGAATACTTTTATTCGACTTTTCCCAAGACTGAGGGACTTTTTTAGTATCAGCCATCCTGGCCAGGCCAGTATTCTTCAACCTTATTTAATTCTAAATAAGCAATAAAATAAATATCAGTGCGTCCTCCATCAAACACTTCTATACGAACAGCATGTTTGCGGTCTTCCGACACTAACAACTTATAGTCAAACGCTGTCGCATCCAAACCAATTTTATCTTGTTGGCGATAATCCTTGGTGCTACGATACGCTTCATTAGTTCGTTCCTGGTTATAAACATCACCTAGAAAACCTTGTAGTTCCTCCGGATCATCCTTCTCTGTTTTACGGCTAATGCGGTGATGGGTATTGTCAGGTTCATCAAAAATGGCTACAAATTTTTTACGTTTGAATACGCTAAAGACAGTTTCAGGTAACACTGAAATTGCAACCTCTAACGGTCTTTCTGGGTTCACATCACTGGTTGACAAAAAAATACGTTGATCCGCACCGTCCATGACAGAAACAGTCTTACAGTTTTCTACTGCACTGATGTCATAAAAAAATTGTTCAGTCACTTTGAATGTTAAACCTGAAATTAAGCTTTGCTCAGCAAATTCCATTTTCAGCATATCCCCCACATTTAAATCCTTGGGGGATTCAATTTCTTTAACTGAAGGTGGCGTTTTACTGCCACCTATGACTGCTTTGAAGAAGCCCATATTTAGCTTTTTCCCTGTTGCTTTTGTCTAAGACGTTCCAGAACCGAAGAACCGGAGCTATCTGAATTAACGATACCTGCATCTTTCAAACGCGCTTGTAAATCATCTCCATTTTCCTCGGCCTCTAACTCAAGCGCAGCTGTTGATTGGTCTGCACGTTTTTGCTGACGTTCTTTAATGCGTTCCAGGGATGCGGTCGCACTACTTAAAGAAGACGTTGATCCTGAAAATTTAGCAGCAGCTAAATCATTCGCTTTCTGCACTTTTTCAGTCGTCTTTACTACCGAAATTTCACGCGCCATCCCTTGAATATTACGTTCAGTTTGACGAATCATTTTCTTCAATCCCGATACTTTAGTCTCATAACCATCTAGAATACCTTGTTGAATTGTTAATTCATGTTCAAATTCAGCAATTTTATTGGCAACATCCAAGGCTAACGTATCATCATTTTTATCCATTGCTTGAACCGCATAACCTTCATGCTCTTCAACTTTAGATTTCAGGTCTTTTACTTTACGCTCCATCCCCATTCTTTCTGCCATAATAGTGGTCAGATTTGTTTTTGCATCGTTCAGTGCAGTCTTTGAATCACGCAATTCTTGCTCCAAAATTCTAATGGCTTGTGTGTCAACAATCGCTTGTCCTGCCTCAGTTGCTCCACCACGAACAGCAGTTATTAATTTACCAAATATACTCATAGCCTTACGCGGCCTCCTTTAAATAAGTTGATAGGGTTCCAATGGCTTCTAGCACATTATCACTCAATAATTCAATTTCATGTAACAGTTCACCAATACTGGCTCTTGGCGATAAAGCCCCGAATAAAATGTATTGATTACTAATTTTTGAAAATGCAGATAATGGAATCATGACATTCATGATTAACATCGCTTCTAACATTTCAGCCTGTTTTTCTGGAATCACTTGATCCTCGCCAAACAAATAGGAAATACACAAAATCTGTCCTTCATCGACCGTCATGTAAATAGGAAACTCTTCATGGTCTTCTACCTTAATGCAGGCAACCGAGTTCTGACCATCAAACATTTCAATCGACAAACTTAATCCATCGGCTAATTTTTTATCAGCGAGATCTTTGATTAATTGTTCTAGTTTTAGCGTGCTCATTTATTCTCCAATGTTGGCCTGTAGACATAATATGTCATGCGACATATTATGTCTAGTTTTTTTTGAAAATATTCTCTCTGTTTAGAATATAGATCACATTATTTCGCCTGTATTATTAGTTTTACTTTCTAAGTGGGGTATAACAAAAATACCCTGTTGCTTTTCCCAATCCTGCTGATGATACTGATACGCGGCTTGATTGTTAATTCTATTTACTTCTATCGTATCCAGTGACTCAAAAAAATTATCACTGAATTCAAAGGCAGCGAGTAAAACTCCGCGCGTTGCCCAACCATCTTTTATCATCAATTTTTGTTGGTCATAGATTCTGGCTTTAGCAGACAGACCATTCTTGGTTGCAATCGTCCATCCCCATTCACCAAAACTTGGGACATTATGATGATATTGTTCTACATTTTTAAAACCTGCGTATTTCACCGTTTTACCAATACTTAAAAAAGTATTTTTAGCATGATAGGGCGAGGTGGATTGCACAACCATAGCGCCATCACCCGTAAGTAATGTTTTTAACTTGGCATAAAAACG
>CAYYLL010000091.1:0-3861 GCA_964472525.1 uncultured Thioalkalispiraceae bacterium
ATTAATAATGAATACGCGGGGGATTTATGAGGAAATTCGTGGGGATCCGTCAGGGGCAGACTCGTCAATTTATTCAACACCCGAACCCAATCAACAAGTCTTCCCCCTTGTTTTATTTTCATTCTCGTCGCTTACATGCTTCTAATCACGGCAATCTATAGCTGAAATTATGATAGAAAGTAATTACCAGAATTTGTTAAAAGGTGACGGAGAGATTAAATTTTGATCAATATATTTATCGAACTTAGCGATTAAAAAATAATCTCTCCATCACATTTTTTATCTTCATCTGTGATTTTTAGAAGACTTTGTATAAGTACAAACCTTACAGATGGATCGCGTTCTTTAGCAATACTCATCATATAAGAGGCATATTCTTTGTCTGTTAAAGCGGATGCACTAACCGGCAATAACAAAATAAAAAGTGATACGTATAAGGTAATTTATTTAATTTTTATCTTCACTACAGGAGTATGTATCTTTGAAGACAGCCATTAATAAGTATGTTTGCTCAATATTTAGATATTTTTTTCTTTTTCTCAGAAAAGAAAGAATAGCATTTGTGGCATGCTCAACATCTATTTTTCCTTCTGGAGGGCATATTCTTAAACTGCCAGGTTTATTGTTAGCCATTACATTCATTGCTCTTAGGGTACCTTGGATCACACCAAAACATAGTCCCATTTGGAATAAATTCCCTACCTCTCCCACCTTATAATAACGCTCAAGTTCTTCGCATTGTTTTAAAAGCCCACTCCCGAACTCTAAATCTAGATGTTCTTCCGAGTAGGTAGTTAAGACGTTAGCTCCGTACAAAACGAACACCAAAAATAAACTTCCCGTCAGTTTTGACCATTCTATATTTGACATATGCACTTTGCCCTATTCTATCTATTTATATTAATTTTACTCACCGCTAACGACTAGTTAAACGGCAATTACACGTGAGCAAAGCAAGCGGGTAATTGTCAGAATGAATAAAACGAGTGTTTTTAAACGCCTTGTTATGGTTTATTTCCACATTTTCTATTTAAAGTTTTGAGTACATATAAAAAATCGAACTTTTTTTCGCCTTTCTCTTTACCTTCTTTTTCTCGTTGTCTTATTTCCTGTTCGTACTTGCATCCAGAGAGATTCATTAAAGCATCAGCTGAATTTTATGCTGTACCTCTATTAGTTGAACTTAAATTATTGAGAATAGCCATAGTGAATTTATTTCTAATATTAGCCTCTTTTTTTGAAAGATATAAATAATAGTTACCTTCTTCTGTAGATATATATCTTGCACCAAAAATATCTGTTATATATTTTGCTATAACAGGATCCCGAATAGCATTAAAAAATAAATCTAGGTTTTCATCAATAATTACAGTGTTTCCACTAGCACCGTTATCAGTAAAATACCCCGATAATACAAGTGCAGCTTTTATCTTTACCTTAGGCTCAGAGCTATTTAAATTTTTAATACTATCTACTACCCATTACCATGTTGCTTGAGCTGAACAGAGTGAACCTATGCCAATCATTAATATAAAATTAAATATTTCCTCATTACTTCTCCTTTCGAGCCATAACATTAGAATTAAACGGCACCGCTTTTTGGCGTCCGAGCAGACAGAATTTTTGCCCTGCGGTTTTAAATGACTTGTTATGTTTCTTTGCTAAGATGAGTAAGTTTATGTGCATGTAGTTCCCAATTTTTACCATCGAATATTTCAATTATTAATTCCTTTGGCTCTGGTTCAAGGCAATGAACATTAACATCATACCCGTCAGGGTTAGAGCGAGGTATATAAAATGATTTAATACCACAAGTTTTACAAAACTTATGTTTAGCCTCAGCAGTATCAAATGTGTATGTAGTTAGATTATTTTCACCTTGTAGTAGTTTAAATTTATATTTGGGTACAATTAAATGTAAATATCCTGATTTTGAACAAATACTACAATTGCAATCTTGGCACTCAATTACTTCAGGTGCTTCAACCTCAAACTGTACTGCGCCACAATGACAACTGCCTTTATATATCATTACTCTATTTCTTTTTTAAACATAACGCCTTGCTCAGCGGCAATTCAAAGTGGCGCATTTTTGCGAATGCAAAACAAGTGCCGCTTTGAATTGTCCGCTGGAGCTATTTGTTATGTGTTTACCCATTAATTGTGCTCTATATTCTTATAAATGATTTAACTTTTGGAACATCAAGTGAGTGTCTTTCCCATTTTTTATTTTCATTCAATTCCATATACTCTCTAAAAACAAAAGGAAGAACTTTTGCACTTAAAGGATTATTCATTTGGTCAAATATATTGATATGTAAATGAGGCATTGTTGAGTTTCCTGAATTACCAATTTTGCCAATTAAATCACCAGATTTAACCTGCTGTCCTTCATCTACTTTTATTGAGGCATTTCTTAAGTGCGCCAGTAAAACCACATAACCTTTTTCTGCTTGAATCATGACGTAGTTTCCTACATTTGGCCTTATATCTAGTCTTCCATTTATTTTTTTCGGTTTAAACTTATAAGTTGCGTTATACCACAGGGTAATTGTTTTCCAAATATTGGTTTTTTCATGGTCTTCCCACCCATCCCCAACTTGCAATACCGTGCCATCGATTGGTGAATAAATGGGGCATTCCCAACAATAATATCTATTGGCACGGATGTGGCTTATAAATAATTTGACCTTACTGTAATTGGAATAATTTTTTCTGTTAGCATCAGTTTTTACAAAATCAAAGGCAAAAGGATGGTGTCCTGGCGGACACAATAATTGCCATTCTCCTCTAAGAGGAAAGTTTATCTCTATTTGATTTTCACTGCTCATATTACTTACCGTGTGAGACAGATGCTTTTTCACACATAACGATCTGGGTAAGGCACGCGACGCTTTTTCGCGTCGCTCTTGACCCGCTTGTATGATACAAAAACCATATATCTAATTCCTTTAAAGCGATACAGTGAGGCCCAAACCTGCAACAACAGGTTTTCGGTATGACAGCCCGATTGATGCCCGGTGCAGAATACTTCTAGCCCGTTAACAAGCTGGGGCGTGATACCGATTCTAACTTTAAACTCGAACAGTCGAAAGGGCCTCGAGCCCGAATGTAGCAAGGGTGAGATATGAATACAACCACATACGCAAACAAAAGAAATATCGGGATAGATATTGGTAAAGATACGCTTGATATCTATATTTATGAGCTTGATAAACATTGGCAGACTTTAAACACAGTACCCGATATTAAAAAATTAATATCGCAGCTCAATCGCTATCAATTAACACGTATACTCGTTGAAGCAACCGGCGGTTATGAACGTAATCTTGTTGAAGCCTGCTCTGAAAAAGGCTTGCCAGTGATGATTGTTCAACCCATTCAAGTTCGTCAATTTGCTAAAGCACAAGGTATTATGGCAAAGACCGATAAAATTGATTCAAAACTTATCGCGCAGTTTGGGGTGGTACTTCAACCAGAACCAAGAACCTTGCCAAGTAAAAAAGTACGGCTTGTCAAAGACTTACTGGCACGTAAACGGCAACTCAATGAAACTCGAACACAAGAACTTAACCGATTACACAAAGCCCCTAAAGTCCTCGCAGCATCGCATCGTCGAATGATTAAAGTACTCAACAAAGATATTACCTGGATAAACACACAACTCGAAAAAGAAGTGGCTGCGATTAATGAATGGCAACGTATATACGAAATAGTGAGCTCTGCTCCGGGTATCGGTGATGGTATTGCCTATACTTTACTCGGTGAACTCCCTGAACTGGGACAATTATCTCACCGTCAAATAGCCCAGGGCAAGATCATTATAAATTGAACTAAATAGTAAAGACACGATCAGAACGT
>CAYYLL010000092.1:0-3689 GCA_964472525.1 uncultured Thioalkalispiraceae bacterium
TTTCATACCTCCAAATTTGTTGAATGGAGGTGTGTGCATTATCGGGTTAGGTTCCAGTCCCTCTTGAGCGTTTTGTTATATTTTCAGCTTATTACTATGGCAACAAACTATAAATTCAATTAACAAAGTTTAATTTAACTTCAACCTTACCACCTGATTTATCAAAACCGCCGGATGGCTCAACGTTCATAAGCTTATGAGATTTTACCCATGTTTTCCCGTCAAGGCTTGCCCAATATTTATATAGATACATATTATGCTTAAAACTCACCATAACCTTAGACGATTTTGCCTCTTCAAATACTATACCCTCTACTGTGAATTCAATAGGAAACTTAGTACCCGCTGGTATAAAAACAATATGGTCTTCAGCAACATCACTTGTACTTCCAATTGTTATCACTGGCTTAGTATCAATTAGAGAAGACGATGGTGTATTCATTGATGCGCAACCAACCAAAACAACAATAAATAAACTGAATACGATAATTTTTATTGAATTCACAATTGCTCCTTTCTAAATATAACGTTGAGCTAAACAGCAATTACACGCAAGCAAAGCGAGCGGGTAATTGTCCGAGCCGTGCATGGTAATGCACGGCGGTTTGAGCGTTTTGTTATAAGCGCTCTTCTTTATGGTGCCATACACGCAAAATATATATTTGTTCGGAGTGAACTAAATAACGCGCGATGTAATTACCAATAATTAAATCTCGTATCACTTCAGGGTTAGGTGCTAGCTCAACTTCTACACCTAAATATGGAAATATTTTTAATTGGGAAATGCCTTTAGAAATAGAAGCAGCCATTTTTTGAGCTGCATATGGGTTTTTTATTGCGATGAACTCTCTTACACGTATTAAATCGCCAACTGACTCAGGTGAATAAGATATTTTCATATTTTAGGTGGATTTAATTCGTTCTTGGATCCCCAACTTTCAAGCCACTCATTAACATTTTGCTCATCAATTATTTTATTTGATTTTACTGAATCGAGCGCCTCTAATGTTTCATCCCACCGAGCTTCATCGAGTGCCCTGCGAGCAATAAATTCTTTAATTGCTTGATTTATCAAGTAATTTTTACTTCGATCGAGCTTAGTTGCGAGCTGTTCTAATGGATTTTCGATTTCAGGTTGAAGCCGGATGCTTGTTACGCCCATGATGATGCTCCTACAATTGATTACTGTGTATTACATTGTAGCATACTGACGAGATATTGTTGTTTTTATTGCTTATAACGCCGAATTAAACGGCAATTAACCGAGAGCAAAGCGAGCGGTTAATTGTCCGAGCCATGCCTTGCATGGCGGTTTTAAATGACTTGTTATATTCCAAATATAATTTTTCTAAGATAGACAGCTATAACCCCAAAGATAAAAACACTGGCAAGCCCCTTTAAGGCCCACTGAACACCAATATTTAGACTAGTATTTCTTTTTGTTTCTATTTCACAATAAGGAACAAACATTTCCAACATATAATAAATTAAAGATGTAACAAACACTAATACGGAAGCAACAAAAACCAAATCTATTTGCTTCAATGATGTACTTAATACAATTACAGAAGATGAAGCGCAAAAAACACCAAACATAATAAAGTTAAATTTCCCGTGAAATATATAATTAATGTTTTTATTTTCATTAATGGCATTTTCAATTTCTGCTTTAATTCCTAAAGCCTGTTCTTTTGCATTTTCCCCGCCAACCTCAACAGCCAAATTTGACCATATATATTTATTTGAAAATGTAATTCTAATTGATAAATTATCACTTCCCCAGCTGTCGTATTTAATTGATATTTTTTTTGTATCATTAGGAAATTTCTCCCTATGGTAATCCTCTAAAGTTGATAACTCATGTTCACCTATGGAATCATAAATTATCACTTTAAAATCTTTCTTGATTTGATCGTCACTTTCCCCTGTAGCTTCTTTTGCTTTTCGAATGATATATCTTTCTATTTCTTTAACCATACCCATACTTACAAAGCATGACTTTATTTTTTCATCTAATTTATATTTAGACATATTGTACGACCTGATTTTTTTGAATATAACGCTAAGCTCAGCCGCAGGCAGAAGGGGCGCAACTTTTGCGTTTTTCTGCAAAAGGCGTGACGCTTTTGACCGTCTGCTGTAGCGCCTTGTTGTATTTCGGACTTTATTATTGAACATTCTGTTTCAGCAACAAAGGTTGTTTCTTTATATCACCAGGAAAAGGTTTATGGAAGCCACCACCTTTATTTATTAGCAGTTTAATAGCTTTGCCCTTCCTTTTTATCTGGCACCATCGTGGC
Source organism: uncultured Thioalkalispiraceae bacterium (assembly GCA_964472525.1). GTDB lineage: Bacteria > Pseudomonadota > Gammaproteobacteria > UBA6429 > Thiohalophilaceae > SZUA-37. Next base: position 2,301 of record CAYYLL010000092.1, read on the forward strand.
ACGGCTGATATGCAACAACTGAAATATTCATGTTTCTGAATACTCTTTCAGCATCTGCTTTCTATAAAATATTGAAGATTGCTCCCTTTTCGATTCCACATATCATTTTAATGCTCTGCCAGAATGTGAATACATAAATTATTCTGGTAACAACCAAACCGAAAACAAATAATTCAAATCTTTCAATACAACGTTTGGATAAGCGGCAATTTACCGTGAGCAAAGCGAACGATGAATTGTCCGAGTGAGCGATAGCGAGCGGCTTAATGCATTTGTTAGAATACATATTAAGATTTAATTTTGCTTTCTGGTGCATTTATTACTAAGCCCTTAAAACTACAACCTTCAGATACAAAATGTGGACCATAGGCCTTTGGAGCTGCACCATGCTCATCATAGTACCTGAATTCGTGTAAATTAGTTTTGGGACTAAGAAAAGTAACCATACAATTTGAGCCTATTCGATTACCAGATTCTTTAGATTTTGAAAACTCTTGAACAATACCAACTAGTTTTTTTGCTATAGCATTGTCACTAACTCTATGATAAAAACGAGAACGGCTTAACCTATGTAATTTATTTTTTTGCAATCTTTCACCTTGCGTCTGAGTAAGACCACCAATTTCAACATAAACCCCTTTTTTTTATCTCTAAAAGTAGGTGAAGCTATCATCTTTCCGCTCCAACTAAACTCATCACGAAGTGACCCCGGATTACCTAAACTATCTTCAAAGTTAGAAATTCGCGTATAAAATAAAACACCTCGATTTGTATAACCAGCCAAACTAAGAGATGTTCGTAAAAAGTCTTTATCTTTTTTTGGTGTTTTTATGCTTTTATAATGTAGCGTCAATTCGTTTGTAAAATTGTCAATCAATGTCTTTAGTGATATTGATTTTTTCGCTGCCTTCCTTAGTTTATTTACAAAAACATCAGGTGTGGCAACACCATTACATTCTGCTAAACCACAGTATGCAATACTAAAGTAACCATATTTGAAATGTCCGATCACAACCTTATTTGTTGTATCTTCGTATCTTGGTTTACCATTAATATATCTGGTTATTCTACGGTCAGATACTTGTATTATTTTTTCTGTCGTGGCGACAGTTATATACATTGTCATTTTTTAAAATTCATCATGATAATATTTTTAATCTAACGCTAAGCTAAGGGGTTTCGAGAACAGGCGGTTTTTTTGCGCCCTTTGCAAAAAAAGTGCGTGTTCTCGAAATCCCTCTTGAGCGTCTTGTTATGCCTTTTTCCCCTTGTTGAAGCTAAAGTCAGGCTTCTCTTTGTGTATTAGCTTATCCATGAATTTTTTGAACCTCCTTTGTCTGGTTTCAGGTTTCTTTGCAGATTCCAATCCATAAGCAATTGCGTAGCGAT
>CAYYLL010000093.1:0-3419 GCA_964472525.1 uncultured Thioalkalispiraceae bacterium
TGTAGTAAGAAGAGAATAGTTCTATTTTAAATACTGAGTTTTTCAACAGTATCGGTCGAAAGCAGACAAAGTATATAGTTCATTGTAACTTTGCTTTATCCCTTTTGGCATCTTGCGCTCTCATCCACTCCCTTTTACAAGTCCTCAATCGTTTTATGATTGAATTTGAAGACCGTTTAAGCGATTATGCTTAAACGCTAACTTAGGCAGTTACACCGAAATGGTTACAGTCACCTGTACCGCTGCGCGATACGAAAATTTATTGTTTGTTGGTGTGCTTGCAACCTTTGCTGTTTGGTTAACCGGAAAAGTTGCTGAACTTAGACAACTCCATCGACAATATCAAGCCAATACGGTTAAAACACGTAATGTCCTCTATACTTTTTATTTAGGTTGCCGCATTTTAAATAAACAAACGACAACCTTCTTGCGAGAGGATTTTAAACAAGCTATTAGTGCGCTTAGGTTGCAATTTTAGATACAGTGTTATGTATGATTTTGTGGAGCTCCCTCAGTCACTGACCCCTTTTATTTTTTTGGCAATGCGTTTGCTCGCCATTGGGTTCCGTTCGCCTCCCCCTTTTACGCCCCGACTCTATCGCGCATAATGTTTTCGTATAATTTGATAATTTGATAATGAAATATGATAGTGAACAACTCTACCATTTGCAGTTCTACCACCTAGAACCAACCCCTCTTCTTTACTAAATTCGGGTACAAAAATTATTTCTATTTCTTCTTTTTTCTTCAAATATCGAATTGAATAATTTTCAATATTATTTTCATTTATTAAAAAATCATCATACGCAACAAGAATGTATTTGAAAACACTCCCATCTAACGATTTCATTTTTAACATATTGTCATTTACCATTTCATTACCTAAGACATTATTAAACCATAACAAAAATATAACTAATAGATATAAAACTTGATTACAATGTGTATTGTGTCTGAGTTTTGGCATCATATCCTCTAAATGTTCCACTTGGAGTGCCAACATATCCTTTATATTCAGTTTTTCCAATTGCTTGGCTATTAGCTGCATCAATATCAGGTATTGAAAAATGATCACTATTAAAATCATCTCTTGAAGAATTACTAGTGCGGAGAATCTGACCATTTCTCTCAATTGAATAATCACCATGAGTATGCCAATATCCTAATTCTTCAGCGCCACTCGGAATTGATGGGCCATTCCAAGGATTTACACCGTCTTCATTCCCTATTACTGGTCCAGTAAAACCATACTTCCCTGTACCAGTTTTATATAACAATCCCCCATATTCAAGATTATCTCTGATTGATAGTGGATTATTCTGCTCCATCGCAGCCTTAGCTGCTTCATCAATTGTTGAGTACTCCTTACACGTCAACCCCAACGGAGCCACCCACCCCGTTGGATAATGAAATTTTTAATAATCAATTTATACCGTTGCTAAACGTCTAAATTACTGCACTTAGGGGTTGAATTCGGGTTCGATTCTTTATAGATTCGTCAGGGTCAGGTTGGACTTCCCTTAGTTTACCTTTTTCTACACACACTAACGTTCTAATAAAATATCGTTCTTTTCAATATATTCTTCAAAGCACTTACTGCAAAGTCCGCTAGTTTTAGGGAATATTTTATTTATGTCCTTTTCTTCTTCTTCAGTCGATATTTTATACGATTTTTTTAAATTATATTTATTGAAAATATCTCTGCTAATGTAATTTTTTTGTTTATACAGAAATTCATCATTATCGTATACATCAATGATAACTACTACTATTTCCCTGATCTCATTATTGTGGTTATCAGACAATTCTTTGCATATATCTAGAGATATATTACTGACCACTCCCGTTTGGCCGTGTTTATTACAAATAGCTAATCCCACTTTTCAACAACCTCACTAGCAAAAGTGATTTATTCTTTAGCTTCCTTGAAACAAGCAGAACAAACGGGCTTAAGCTCAACAAGAAAATCATTGTCGGACTCCCCTATCTCATCTAAATAGTCCAGTGTGATTTCTTTGTCAAAATCTATAGAGTTATATTTAGATATAAATTTATCAGAAAGCCAATAAAGAACTGATTCGGACAACACAGTTTCAACATTAACAGGTTTTAATGCCATGTCCCTTATACTGATTGATTTCTTAATATTTGAAGCAACATCTGGCGATACCAATATTATTCCCTTAACCCCATGTTTCTTACACTTGAATTTCGACATACCCCCTCCTTAACCTGGATTATGAAGATTTTTAAGGTTAGATGCTAGACGCATTGGAGAACCCGGCAAATTTTCCATTTCTCCAGCTTTTAAAACATCATATGCGTGAGTAAGGCAACTATTCCTACGCGCATTATATTCACCTAATGGTTTACCAAGTATATTTTCTTGATAATCTTGAGCAGCATTTACATCATTGAGCTTAACTTTAAACCGAGCTATGACTTGCGGATCTTCATTAGTTAAGAAAATTTCAGTCGTCGAATAATCATCAGATGTGATTACTTGCTCTGTGTGAATTTTTTTGGCGTCACCCTCTGTTATTATTGAAAAATGTGGTTGAGCTTCACCATAATCATGCACCACTATTGTTGCTGCGCCTTCCTTACAACTCAACCCCAACGGATCCACCCACCCCGTCGGATTCGGCGCATACTGGTAATTGTTTACCCCACCCAATAACCCAATCGGATCCTGACTAATAAACTGCCCACTATTGGGATTATAGTACCGGTGTCGGTTGTAATGTAAACCACTTTCTTCATCAAAATACTGGCCTTGGAACCGCAGGTTGTTTTCAACTTCTTCGACTTCTTTTACCGCCACATTGCCATAAGTTTTGTAGCGCACTTTCCACACGATGTCGCCAGCCTCATTGGTGAGTTCTCTTGGTGTACCAATATGGTCGAGGTGGTAATGGTAAATTTGTTCATCTTGGATTAAGGCAACGGGTTTAAAACTATGGGGTTCGTAGACGTAGGTTTTTTTAATGTTGTTGCGGCTTTCCTGCACCAGTTGGTTTTCGGCCCAGAGGTAGCGGGTGGTGCCGAAGGTATCACTTTTTTCAAAACGGCGGCCGAGGGGATCGTATTTGTATTCGGTGGTTTGGCCATCTTTTTTGACACTCACCAACTGGTTTTGCAAGTTGTATTCAAAGTCGGTAACGAGCTTGCCACCTTTGCCGCGGGTTTCTTTTATAAAGTTGCCGCGTTCGTCGTAGTCAAACTTTTTGTCGCCTTGTAGGGTCAGGCGGTTGCCTTTTATATGGGCGTTGTTCTTGATGGACTCGCTGTGTTCGGTCATGGCAACAATATTGCCCGCTGGGTCAAAGTCAAACTGTTCGGCTTGCCCGTCTTGTTCGGTCTGTTTTAAACGATTCAGTTCATCATAAAGATAATGAGTTTCATGGTGGCCGTCTTTT
>CAYYLL010000094.1:0-3297 GCA_964472525.1 uncultured Thioalkalispiraceae bacterium
GACCGGCGCTTTAAACGGTGATCAATATCAAGAAATTATAACCAAAATCCTAACCAAAAGTTATCATACCGCAAAACAAACTTTTCACGAGAATACGATCGCAACCCGCGAAAAAAACTGGTCTCAGATTTTCGGTGTTGTTATCGGTGCCATTGGTCTATCAATATTCTTTTACAACCTAGGAGCTTGTTAAAAATGCCAGAAGCTAAAGTAATGCACCAACCTACACAGCCCCACTCGTTGAGGTTTCTTAGACAGAAATATTTTTTAAGTCATAGCGTAATAGACTAGAAAAAAAATCGCTACAACGAAAAACACAGCCATCGAATACATAGATTCAAGTTGCCTGTTATAACTTCTGCCTACACTGATAAGTAGTTTTTCATTTGCACCTTCTCCAGCCTCCTGCATTTTTGCCATAGATCTTTTCTTATACCATGGGATAATTTTATTTTGTAGAGTCTCGAGTGCTTTCATCAAATCACCATCTTTTATATTCTCATCATTATCTTTAAAATATTTATCCAATACTCCTGCTACGTTTATATTTGTCGAAATAATAAGAAAAAACGATTTTTCAATAACGCCTAAAATTAGAGAAAATAATAACAGTCCAATAATGACTCGAAACTCATCTTCATCAAAAATCCATACAAAGTCATTTATATTCGGAATCAACATAATAAGTGTTGCACCTATACCAGCCATTCCCCAAGATGCAATTCTGTCAACTATTACCGTATTGCTAGTAACAGTAAAAACCATTTTCATTAAGATATCATTATATGTAATTGTATTACTCACAATACATCACTTTCTTGAAATAACTCATCCCTCACAATATCCAAAATACCAGGTGCATCACTCTAAAACTTATTTTGTATTTTGAGTGTTAAGTAAATTAAGTTTTATCAATGATCTGTAATATTTGCCCATCAAGACTAACTTTCGCTTTAATGAAATTCTTAACGATACCACCAAATGCATTTTTCCCCCGGTAAACAATTTTTACAATAAGATAACTTCCTTTATCCCAATATTGAGTATCAACATGTTTATAACTATCAGGATCATTCATCGCTCTTTTAATAAAGCGTTCTAAATTTCGATGTGAACCATCCCATGTACTGAATTGCCCTTGAATACGTTTATTTCGTTCTTTAGCTGCAAGTTCCTTGCGTTTATCATTTTCGATTTTTCTCGTGTAAAATTCTACTTTAGCTTTGTAACTATTGTTTTTGGGGTTAAGTTTTAACAAACGTTCATATAGACTTTTATTTAGCTCGTATTTCTTTGAAGGTACACTTTTTAATTTTGCTAGTAACTGCTTTGTTTTAGCAAAATCATGTAATTTTTTTAATTCAGTATCCCCAGTAGCCAGATACTTAATCGATTGAGATAGTGCTGTTCGATATTTTTTCTTAGCAATTGACGATTTTACTGATGAAATAATTTTATTTCTATTAACATTAAAGAAATTTTTGTTTTTCTGTATTAATTTGGCCAACTCATCTGATTCATTTTTAGTTTTCTGGGTTGCCAACTCTTCAACTTTTCGTTCAAAGTTATCACCTACAAACGCACCTGCAACTACCATCAAAATTATTATTATTACTCCACGTGATTCAACTGAAAGTGTTGATTTAGTTTTAGAGTGTGCGAATTGCCTAACGGGAGGCAATAAAACAAAAGAGATGATTACAAATGATAAGCCAGAGATTGGGGCACTAAATAATAATAGAATACCCCCTATCAGAAAACACACACCAAACAACCAGTTTAATACGGCATAAATATACTTCATATCTACTCCTCCCCCGAAACCAGACATATTTAATATATTATTCTATTCACAATACCATGTTTGGAGGCATGATTTCCTTGCTTTTTTAGGGTTAATTATTATTGTGATATTCTGGGCGGTTATTTTAATAAAAACCGGCCGGATGAAGGTTTACAGCCCCACTTCGGTGGGGTTTTATTTAGGCAATAAAAAACCCGCCGAAGCGGGTTTCAATCGATATATTTTTTAAGCTACATTATCTTTAGGCTCAGAATCCATAATTTCCGCAACAGCTTCCTCAGCTTCAATCTCTGCTATTCGACGTCTAGCTTCTTGTCGCAAAATAGCCTTTTTCTCAGCTTCTGCAAATCGCTTAAGAATTTGTTTCATAAGTGGTTGGTAGCCAAGTCCATTTAAACTAGCTATCAATTTCAAATCTTCTAAAAGATTTTTTGGAAGACGTATAGAGATCGCTTGAAGACCAACAGCTTCTTCAATAATTAAATCATCCAATGTTACAGATTCTACATAATCTTCATCCGCACCAAGCGTACGAGATTCCCACGCCTCATTTGTACTTTCAATTTTTTCTATTTTCTTAGTCACCGACTATCTCCTTCAATGCCATTCATTTACACCACAAGCAAACTTTACTTATAATTATGAGTACTTATCGTATATTCGTATTTCTTTATCATTTGGAGTAAATGCAGATTTAATAGATATACTCTTATCCTGGTTGACGATGAATATAACTTTTAGTTTCTTTCCATAATCAGTTTCTGCAATAAACCACATGGTTGGTGGATCTGTCTTATGGTCTTCTCTAGTATCTTTAAGGAAATTACCTTCTACGTTACAAAAACATTGCTCAATTTCATGCACCTCAACACCATGTTTTACGGCCAATTTCTGCCGAACTTTAGGAGATACATTTAATTCCATTATCTAATACCCAAACCATACTTTTTATTATTTTGTATATACATTAAAGTATATACTAATTTTTACTTTATGCGAAAAAAAATAATAATGGATTCAATAACTTATATTAATGACCTAGCTCAATAAGCACTTATTTTTAAATTTGTTTGAACCCACTTATTAGACGCTTACAAGCAATTAAGTTCATCAAGAGTACATAAACTATTCATTGATAAAACTCGCCTATAACGCTTATAGCTTGGTAATATAGCAATATCCGAGAACTGGTAATTTTCCGCATAATCAAATATTAGTTCAAAACCATCGAGTTCTAGCCGTTCTATTGATCCATAACAATAAAATATTGTATATACAAATTAATTCTTCACTAAGTTTAAAAATTTGAATAAAACAATTTCACTTTTCCGAATAAATTTGCCTACCCCCTCAATACGGACATGATACGGATATAAAATTCAGGTAATAAAAAACCACCTAGGGAGGTGGTTTAAAATTCATTGTAATCAATGGTTTATGGCTCCCCGACCCGGGCTCGAACCAGGGACCCAATGATTAACAGTCATTTGCTC
>CAYYLL010000095.1:0-3264 GCA_964472525.1 uncultured Thioalkalispiraceae bacterium
GCAGCCATTGGCTATGCAGTTGGGGCTAGGCTTTCAAAAGATATTGGTGGCTGGCAGGTTATTTGTTGGGCTTTAGTTTTAGCCTTTCCGTTTATTATTGTTCCAACCATAAGTTACGCGCCAGAATCACTATCAAATATGCCAGTGATGGGGTATGCCAGTTTTTTGTACTTGGCTTTGGTAAGTCAGTTATTTGCATTTTTTATGGTATAAAGGGTTGGCATTGGGCGGCATTGCAAGGGTAAGTCAGGCGCAGTTACTTCAGCCTTTTATTACGTTATTTGCATCAATGTTATTTCTTGGCGAGGTTATTGATATAGAAACAATGATATTTGTATTCTTAGTTGTGAGTTCAGTGTGGTTAGGGAGGCGTATGCCAATAAGAGAAAAAACCTAACAGGTGCATTAACGTTGACCGGTTTTATGCACCGCGCCACTTCGTTCTGCTCTGTGTAAAACCGTCAAGTTATGCGAGACGTTATGCAGACAAAGAATAACGAGATGAGTAACGATAACGGATCACAAGCCCAGAGATACGAAGAAGCAAGAGAACATTTTCGTTCTGTGACAAGATTTGAATTTCTCAGTGCACATGAAAAATCGAATCAACTCATTGTTAACCTAAATGAACGGGTCGCTCGACACATGTATTGTGTAAGTGGGCGATCGTTTAATCATGTTGAGAATGGCGAGTACTTTAGCAAATTAATAATTTCGTTCACGAGAACACACTTTATTCTCTATGACCTAATAATTTGCAATGATTTGATTGATACGTCAGTGCTCTATAGAAAACAACTTGAACATGATGCCCGGGGACTTCTTTTTCATATCTTTCGAACTTGCTGCGGGATCGCATTTTAATGTTTTCAGGTAATCGGTTTAATTTATTTCTCAGTAAAAACTTGGTAACAAGCATTGTGAGAAATTTTAATATCATGGTAACGCTCTAAATGCCAAACAATCATATCGGGACCAAAATGATATGCTTTACGTAAATGAATGATCTTTTCTTCAATTGGTTGTGGTATCCGTAACTTATGCCTTTTCAAGGCAAGGTTTGTTATTAATAAGTCCTTCTTCACCGAGTTGTTCATAAGCACGCTTCCATTGATAGAATGTTTCTCGACATATTCCATAGTAGCGACAAGCTTTTGAAATATTTTTATATTCTTTTGCGTAGCTTAAAACCTTTAATTTTCTAGAAACATCATGCTGTGCTTTTCGGTTTATCATCTTTATCTCCCAAATAGGTACTTAACAGTATAGACTGTCTATCTATGTCGAGATTTTTATCTGCCAAACTTGGCGCTGATGCGAGCGTTATACTTCACGATGAATTATGAAAAAATGTATATTTTCAGTATTAATATTACTCCTTATAAGTAGTTGTGGAGGAAAATCAAGCTCCGTCGATCATGGCAATCCTCCACCGTCTATTCGAAGCTTCTATATGGGCTTTACGCCATGGGTATATGATGCGAGTTCCTGGAATCATTTCATTGATACCTATAATAAAATCAACGCAAATGGCGATATTATCGCACATCATATTCAAACTGGAATTCCGTGGCAGGAAGCGTATAGCGGTATAGCGTATAACGATAACGTGGAAGGTGATATAGCTGACAGATTGTTATACACTGAAAATGGTAAAGTGATTTATCTTGCAATTGATAGTCTTAATGGAACACGGGATGATCTTGCTTTGCATTGGGGTAAAAATTTTAATGAACCTTTATCCGCACCGTGGGATACATATAATTTCAGTTCGCCCGAGATTATTCAGGCTTATTCAAACTTTGCGATCGATTTGATTAGCAGGTTTAATCCCAAATATTTTAACTACGCTCCAGAAATAAGCGAACTAATATTAAATAATGCTGCAAAATTCGAACAATTCAAAATCTTTGCTGCAGGAGTATATGCAAATTTAAAAGCCGTTTATCCATCCTTACCTCTGCTAGTGTCAGTTGCTTTTAAAAATCCAAATTCACTTAATGCGGCAACAATAGAGACAAAAATGGCTGAGATTAGCAATTATTATGACATTCTAGGAATCAGCACTTATGGATATATATTTTTTGATCTGTTTGACAAAGGGGGAAACCCAGCCAATTTACCGTCAAACTGGCTGAGTCAGGCACAGCAGATTGCAGGCACAAAATCTATGGCTATCACTGAGACGGCATGGATCGCTGAAGATTACCCACTTGGTGCACCATTCAATTTTACAATCACAGGCACTCCCGATTTTCAGAATGATTATCTAAAAAAATTATTTTTAGAGTCGAATGGTCTTGATCTTAAATTTATCATCTGGTTCTCGATTGTTGACTATGATGCATGGCAGCTTACTTATGGGAATAATGTCAGCAGGATATGGCAGGACACAGGTCTTTATGATGAAAATCTACAGGAAAGGCCTGCATTATCAACTTGGGGAAATTGGTTGTTACGTACCAAAAAATAGTTGATATCTGCTTCTATCAAACACACGAGAGTCAATAAGAAAATATCAGCCATAAGTATAATTGATGCATAACACACTCATCCAAAATAAATAAGACATCCACACTTTGAAATAGCCAGAAACGATTCACGCTGCCCCGATAAAACTGATAACAACGAGAGATACCCTCAGTACCTGTAATTCAGCCTGCTCCAAAAAATAACATTTTTATTCATCTCTGTTTCTCCAAACCCCCTGGGGTTTAAATATGCTAGACGCAAGGCGTATTAAACGCCCTTATCAAGTCCCTCTGGATGAGTTTGTTATGCACAGATGAATGGCCTGTTTGTTTTTTAGCCACCGTGCTGACTACTCACCCTTGTTTTTTAAAAATAGTATGTTTAGTTGGATTTGTATTAATATTTCAACGTCTTCTTTCCGGGTACGTATTCTATTGCCGCTTGCCGTAGCATCATCAATGAATACTATCTACCAATAGTCTAATACGATGATGGCTTTCGCGAAGCCCCGAATAAATCAAATATTTTTTTTGACACTATTACGGTGACGGAATAGCGAAACTAGCAAGTAAAGAAGATGGTTATCGTTTATTCCCTTTCAGTCATCCTCGCAGCTTGGGACGGGAGTCCGCTCTTTCATAAATGGTGATTTACTTTAACCCTGCATTATCTTAAATTGAAATATTAATTCAACTGCGAAGGTCGGACACCTCGAAGCCGGGACTTGCTTTCGCGCATAACGAGGCTGTAGAAAAACCATCAAAGGACAGGCTTCATCCAGCTTATAATTAT
>CAYYLL010000096.1:0-3040 GCA_964472525.1 uncultured Thioalkalispiraceae bacterium
AGCTAAAGCCTTGCACTAAAGTGCATAGTTTTGACTAGCGCACTGAGACAATAAAAACCCCGCTTTGTTGCGGGGTTTTTTTGTCTAAATTTAAAGGCTTAATTATTGCTATAGTCCGCGTAAGATTTTTCTTCAATTAAATCTGAGCCAAGTTTTAAGTTAATCTCTTTTTTAATTCGGGCTCGGGTATCATTTTCAAAATACACGCTACGGGCTAAATCAATAAAGCTCTGATCAAATACTTGTTGACGTTCTTTGTCGCGAATATCGTCTTCGATCACCCAGAGTTTTTCATTAATGGCTTTTAGTGCCGCAAGCTCATTTTTAATATCAACGTTGGATGCAGGGCAGTTTTGCCATGCGGTGATGACGCTATCGAGTTCGTTTTGTATGTTTTGCAGCTTGTCTTTATCTTTAATGCGCTCTTTTTTAATTTCCAAAATAGTGAGTTTGTCGAGGAACTCACCATAAGAAATGCTTGCTTTAATTGTCATGGCCCACAGCGTCTCAATTGTTTATGGAATAACTTGGGCTATAGTATAACGTAGGTTTTGAGTGCTTGTATTCATAGGGTTCAGTTTTATGTTAAAAATTATTTTTATCTGTTTGTTTGTCTTAAGCGCGAATGCGGGGGCGGCCAAGCTTGATATTGCGTACCCCGACTGGTTTAAATTAAGCCTTTTAGACTTAAGGGATGATTTGCAGGATGTAAAAGACGCACATAAAAAATATCTAATTTTATTTATGTCGCAGCACGACTGTGGCTTTTGCGCTAAACATTTAAAAAGGAATTGGGGCGATCCGCAACTGGTTGCCTATACGCAGAAATATTTTGAAGTTTTAGCGCTGGACACGCGCGGTAGCCGTAAATTAACGGACTTTTATGGCAAAACAATGACGGAACGTGAGTATGCGAATGAGCATGGCTTTGAATTTACGCCCACCCTTGTTTTTGTTGATGTAGGTGGCCACGAAGTTTTTCGTTTACCGGGTTTAAGGTCAAAAAAACAGTTTAAAGCCGCATTGGAATATGTGGTGGGTGAGTCTTATAAAGAAATGAAATTTGCCAAGTTTGCAGCTAGTTTAAGGTGAACGGATTCTGTTATCTCAACTCTTAATTGAAGAACAAATTTTCTTACCGGTAGTTCCGGTTGCGACTATTCCTATTATTACTGTTTCTATTATGGTGCGGTGGGCCTTTTTTTCTGGGTGGGAAAATAGGCGCTTTGGGTTTAACTAATAAATTAGCGGTAATGGATGCAACTGGAATTTTGCTGTCGATATATTCTTCAATAGCGGGTAGTGAGAACACCGAGTCTTCACAGGCAAAGCTAATTGCTTCACCCGATGCACCCGCTCGAGCGGTACGACCAATGCGATGCACATAGTCTTCGGCATCATTTGGCAAATCATAATTAATCACATGGCTAACCGCAGGAATATGTAAACCGCGTGCGGCAACATCGGTGGCGACCATGATATTAATTTCACCGTCAGTAAAACGCTGTAATAAACTGAGGCGTTTCTTTTGTGGCACATCGCCGGATAGCAGTGCGACTTCATAGCCATTGCCAGCAAAAAAAGCCGACACTTTTTCGGTGGCGCGTTTGGTATTACAAAAAACCACGGCACGATGAATGTCGTGTGCTTTAAACAAGCCTAACAATAAAGGAATTTTTTCATCGTTGGCAGGGTAATAAAGCATTTGATTAATTTGCTCTGATGTCACTTGTTCGGGCTCAATTTCGACGCGAGTGGGCTCGTTCAGATGGTCATAGGCCAGTTCAGAAACACGGTGTGACAGCGTGGCTGAAAATAACATACTGAGGCGATCTTTAGGTGCCGGCATTCGGCGAAATAAATAACGGATATCGTCGATAAAACCAAGGTCGAACATGCGATCCGCTTCATCAAGAATCATCACTTGAACCGACTTTAAGTTGTAGATATGTTGTTTAAAATAATCGATTAAACGCCCTACGGTGCCGATGAGTACATCAACGCCCGCTTCCAGTGTTTTGCGTTGCGAATCGTAGCCGGTGCCGCCATAGACAACGGCAAGTCGTATACCAGTAAACTGGCCAATTTTTTCTGCATCGTTATAAATTTGCTGTGCGAGTTCCCGTGTTGGCGCCAGAATAAAGGCTTTTGGGTTAGGGTTTGACGCATCACAGTCGCTTTTTATTAATTGTTGGAACATGGGGACTAAAAAAGCGGCGCTTTTGCCTGTGCCGGTTTGTGCCTGTCCTGCAACATCGTTGCCTTGCATGGCAATTGGAATGGTTTCAGCCTGAATGGGGGTGCAATAAGTAAAGCCGGTTGATTCAATCCCTTTTAGTAAGTCTGGGTCAAGATTGAGGCTAGCAAAAGTCGTATCCGTTAAATGTTTATTCGTCATAGCGGCATAGCATACCAAAATTACGCCTTAAAATCCTATTTAGGCTTGCAAAGTCTCCTTTGTTGCGCTCAAATATAATTATTAGCCTGATTGTTGTATAATCAAATATTGAAAAAGGCTGTTCAAGCAAAGCAAGCTTTGCTAAATTTGTTATATCAGGGACTAACATTTAATTTTGACCCTTTCATTTAGGAGAATAAATCTTGAGCGATAAGATAAGCTACGTCACCGATGATACCTTTGAGGCTGAGGTAGTCAATGCAGAAGGTCCAGTACTTGTGGATTATTGGGCTGACTGGTGTGGGCCATGCAAAATGATTGCACCCATTTTGGATGAAATTGCCGACGAATATGATGGTAAATTAAAAATAGCCAAGCTAAACATCGATGAAAACCCAAATACACCACCAAAATTTGGTATTCGTGGCATTCCAACCTTGATGATCTTTAAAGGTGGCAATGTCGAAGCCACTAAAGTGGGTGCGGTTTCCAAGTCACAACTCACCGCTTTTATCGATAGTAACCTTTAACATTTTGTATTCCTGTCCAGCCTCATTTTAATTAAAGACCGTATTAATTTAAAATGAGACTGGACGAATCATGAATTTAGTGTTACTTTTATTAAACAATGACGCTTTATTC
>CAYYLL010000097.1:0-3013 GCA_964472525.1 uncultured Thioalkalispiraceae bacterium
TAGGATTAATATTTATTGGAGATAACAATGCGCTATTTACATACCATGGTCAGGGTTCATGACCTAGATGCATCACTTGATTTTTATTGTAAAAAATTAGGATTATCAGAATCTAGCAGAATAGAAAGTGAAGTAGGGCGTTTCACGTTAGTTTATTTACATGCTCCGGGTGATGAAACCGCAAATAGGACCCAATCACCATTATTGGAACTGACATATAACTGGGATACTGAGGAATACAGTGGTGGTAGAAACTTCGGTCATCTTGCCTTCGAAGTTAATGATATATATGGTATTTGCCAGCGCTTAATGGATCAAGGAGTTGTTATAAATAGGCCTCCCCGTGATGGGTACATGGCTTTTATTCGTTCTCCGGATGAAATTTCAATCGAATTATTGCAAAAAGACAAGCCTCTGGAGCCTATTGAGCCTTGGGTTTCAATGGAAAACATAGGTGTTTGGTGAGTTGTGAAGTATTGCAATAAAAATAGCATTTAGAACCTGTTCAAGATTTACTGCATCGCAGCTAATTGCGGTTGAGCGGTACTCGAAATCCTCATTTACTCCATGGAAACTCCGGTTTCTGCGCTCTCCGTCCGCCCACAACTGACAGCGACTCGTGACGATCTTGAGCAGGTTCTTAGTAAATCATTCAAGTCATGGGCAAAATTTTATAAACTTTTGCTGTGTTTTTCTTGTCGTAGTTTCTAAGGGAGGATTAGAGCTTTTCGAGGAACTTAATTAATTTCTGTAGCATTTTTAAAAAAAAGCGGGAGAAAAATAATGATTCGAATAAATACAATATCTAGAAAAGTCTGCTGGATAATATTTCTATCACTTTGGATGATAGGGCAAAGTTCAACTGTTGCTGCTAAACAAGGTGAGTGCTGGGTTGATTTATATGAATATGCTGAATATGTTGGCGATCATATCAGGATAGATGGACCGAGGGAGTTCGCAAATTTGCGGAGCATCAATGGTGAAAATTGGGAGTCAAGGATTGATAGTCTTAAAGTAGGGGCGAGTGCTCATATTACAATTTTTGAAAATACAAACTTCAAACTTACATTGACTGAAATGGCAAAGCATCCAGATTTGATGAAGTCTTTAGGAATAACAGAAGAGGAAATCAGACAAGAATCGGAGCTTTTTTTCAAACCCAATGCTAGAGCAAATCATCTAGGGATCTATAATTTTCATAAAAAAACCAAATCAATGAAAATTGAATGTTTGGATTAACGGGATAGAGAGTGTTTGCTGACTTGCAATTCCTGGCAAGCACTCTTTTTTTATGTTTGGAGAGTATGAAAATCACGAAGTCATAGTCGCTAGTTCAGTGCGAATAATCTTCAGATAGGTATATTGCATTTTCAAGGTATTGTAAAAAGTTTTTATCGACTTGGTTATTGTAGAATTACCCTCTTTTGCCTCAACTTTTGTCGCGGTTGATAGAATTGCATTTCGTGGATCATTGACCATTGACAAATGAAGGAAACTTAAAATTGCAGTATATAATCGCTTGTTTTTAAATATTTCTGAGTTGGATAACAAATGTTTTAGGTTTTCATTACAGGCGTCATGTTTTTCGTAGAATACCCCAACTACTCCCTGGGTAGAGGCGTTTTCTAATATGTACTTCAGATCAGCGTATTTAAAGTCGACCTCTAGTTTAGAATTTTTAGATATTTTTGATAGAGGTATCATAAAATGCTTATATGCAATTTTATATTCATTGATAACTAAGACTAAATAGCTTTCAAACATTTTCAATTTACAGCTATTTAATGATGCTAATTCGTTTCTTATTTGTTTTGCCTGGGTTTTTTCAAAAATCGAGAGATAAGATTGCCAAATAGCCCCTGAAAATAATGCAATGTAAGCTATTCCGATAATGGATTCTAGAGCGACAAATCCCATGGCGAGTGTTGAAGAAGTCGTAATATCACCAAATCCTAGCGTTGTTATAGTGATAACGCTGAAGTATAGGGCTCTTGTAAAGTCGCAGGTTCCTTGGGTGAAAATATTAGGAATATTATAATAAATAAACCCAAAGTATATGATGATTATCGCGTAACTAATTAATAAATATGGAATTCTTATTTTCATTGTTTACAATTTTTTTTGCGTTATTAATAATCAATTTTCTAACAGGGATAGCCTTTAATAATAAGGGTAGTAATATATCTTTATGAGGGGATAAGTATAATAAGAGCTGCCGCTTATTACTATTGTACGAAGGTACAGGACGTAATAGAGAACTGTTCAGGAAACGGAGAAAATCGTACGCTAAGAAGGTATCGTTTCTTTTCTTAATGCTATGGTTTTATGTTGTTTGACTGGAGCAATGGGAGTATTTGATTAGTAACTTAAGTTTCGTTATCAAATTCTGGTCCATCAAGGTACATAATTCGCTAAAGAAATACAGACTAAGGCTATGCACTTTTTATCCAAATTTAGCATAAACCCTTTCAGTATACCTCACTGTGTTAAGACACTTTTTGGGCATTGTGCGTATATACCAAAAAAAAGGTAATGCTTTTTAATATGAAAATTATTGTTAATAATTGGTACTTATGAAGTGTTAGAGTGCGGCAGTATGAGCATGAAGTTTTTCTATTCAATGTCAGAATTACATGAGATATAGAAAAGCATACTGGGAGCCGGGTTGGTGGAGATTTTAAAATCCTAGTTTAATGTGCAATGAGGTCAACTGGACTTGGGAGTGAGGACATATTTTATCTGTGAATCATCCACATTAGTCTCAACGATTACTTGAATACTGAATAAATTAGAGAATGAACTAGGGCCGAGCTTAGTTGTATTATTTATGACTAATCTATAGAATTAAAATAGGTGCCTCTGTCCTGCCAGCAACAGTTCTGTATAATAACGATATATTCAATATATTGTTATTATACGGAAAATACCTCTGTATAAAGGAGATTATTATACGGAAGTCATATTGATATGTGCGTTATTATACGGAACTTAATTTCGGTATAGTAACAAGTTA
>CAYYLL010000098.1:0-2894 GCA_964472525.1 uncultured Thioalkalispiraceae bacterium
GTCATATTATTTCCAGATTTCAATAATGTTAGTAAAGTCATCAGTCCATGGTTTTACACCAAAGTATAAAGGCAGTTTTTGCCAATGACCTGATTGGCTTTTACGTAATGGGGCTAATGTTTCTGCCTGTTTCGCCATCACCACCCAGTCTGTGGCAAAAACTAAAGGTAAGTCTTGCTTCGGTTTAAATTCTTGTATTAATGCGGATAGCTTTAAATACTTTACATGATCTGAAATAACCTTTTTTAATTCCAGATGACGATTGGTAATATGAAATGCTAGTATTCCATTCGGTTTAAGCTTAGCAAAATATAACTCCATCGCTTCCCGGGTTAGCAAATGCATAGGAATAGAATCCGAACTAAACGCATCAAGCATCAGCAAATCAAATTTTTGATCGACTTCCTTATTTAAAGACAAACGTGCATCTCCAACACTAAACGTTGTGTTTTTACTGCATCTTTTTAAATAGGTAAAGTAATCCGTATTTTGAGCGGTATCAATGACTAAAGGATCGATTTCGTATTGTATCCAGTGTTGATTGTCTTTTGCATAACAGGCCAATGCACCTGCGCCTAAGCCAACAACACCAATTTCCCAGCCGTTGTTTTGATTGTCATAGGCTTTAAACAATTGACCCATAGGGCCTTGCCGACTGAAATATGTTAAAGGTGTTGTCTGTAAATGAGCCGCCAGTCGTTGAGCACCATGTTTAGTGGTGCCATGATAGAGTTCGTGGTACTTTTCTGGTCGTTTATTTTCATCCATCAACACACTTTCTCTGACTGATAACACACCAAAAAAACTACGTTCTTGATACATAACATTTGAAATCAGGTTTTGTATGCCTAAAGTGAAAAATAAAATAACCCCAGTTAATAACGCTAAAGTTACTGGGCGTGACCGGAAAGCATAAATTAAACCGGCTAATAAAATAAGCCCGTTTGTCGCACCATAAACCAGTTCTTGAGAGAGCTTGTCACTAAAAAAATAAATCCCTAGTCCTATGCATAAAAGCAAAACTGGGAATAATTCTTGTAATCCTAGTTTTTGTGTTCGTAAGCCAGGTCTTAATAATAAAGCAGCAACAATCATAATTGGATATTCATAAACTGCATTAAAAATAAACGGGGCGACAAAGGTATTGAACATACCACCCAACATGCCGGCAAAGGACATAATGAGATAAAAATGGGTTAAATGCTTAGTGTGAGGACGATTTTTAGCCAACTCCCCATGACAAACCATAACTGCTAAAAAAAAGGCCGTTAAATGAATAATAATATTAAGCCAGTAAGGTATTGCGCCGGGGTCTACAAAGGAATAAGCGATAAATGGTAGTAAAACAACAGGCTGTAACCACACCATAACGGGATGGATTTTATCTGCCCATTTTGAAAAAACAAAAATATAGGTGAGCAAATATAAAGTTAAAGGAATAATCCACAACAACGGAACAGAGGCAACATCGGTACTAATAAAATTAGTCAATCCTAATAATAAGCTAGAAGGAACAAAGGCTAATGCAAACCAGTGCAATTGAGTTGATAACGGTAAATCTTCTTCACTTTCAATTTCCGCTGAACTTTCAATAGTTGTTGTTTGCTGATTACGCCAAAGTACAAAAGCACAAGCAACAAGCAACAAACATAAAAAACCAAAACCAAAACTCCAGAAACTTTTTTGTTGTAGTAAACCTATATTCGGTTCTAGTAAAAAAGGATAACTTAACAGAGCGATCATACTGCCAGCATTACTGGCGGCATAAAGATAATAAGGGTCTTCACTGGTATGATGTCCTACCCCTGAAAACCATTTCTGCAATAAAGGGGATGTGGTAGAAACCACAAAAAAAGGTAAGCCAATGGCCAAAACCAAAGTCCACATAATCCAAAGAGTTGGATCACTATCCGTGGGAGGTAAAGAATTTTCAGGTAGCGCTATCGGTAAAGCAATCAGGCTGATTGCAACCACTATTGCATGAATTTGAATTTGACGGTGCGGGCTGAATTTAGAAGATAAAAAATGTGCGTATAAATACCCCAAAAATAAAATAGTCTGATAAAACACCATACAGGTATTCCATACAGCAGGTGAACCGCCGAGCAAAGGGAGAAGGATTTTTCCAAACATCGGTTGCAGCACAAACATCAATGTTGCACTGATGAATAATGTCCCTGCAAATAATAAAATTAAAGTAAAACTGCGATCAGATAATTGTTTTTGCATTGCATTCATAGTGGGGTTTAGAAAACTTATTATTTTTTTTTACTATGATAAATCATTTTGCTATTTTTAGCTGTTTTCAACCCTTATTTGTCATAAATAAACAGGAATACCTCATTACTTATTCTTAAATAACACCTTTTATAAACTATTCAGATTTTTAAATAACAGAGGCCAGTGTAGAATGTTATTTACTTAGGTCGTAAATATATTAAAAATCAATATGTTATAATTGATTGTGTCAAAATAAATAATTTTACTTTGACCGTGATTATTATTTTGAGCAGCATGATAAATAATGACCCCATTGTCTCCTTTTATAAATTTCAATCGTTACTATAGAGTAAGACATTGGGTCTTATATTTAATTAATCGAGGAGAAAATTATGAAAGAATTTATGTTGATTTACAAAGGCGGTGATCCTGAATGGATGAAAAATGCATCTCAGGAAGAAATGGCAGCTTCAATGGCGCGCTGGGGTGCCTGGATGGGTGCGTTACAGGAAAAAGATCAATTGGCATCTGGCGGTTCACCTCTCCAGTTTTCGGGGAAAAGACTGAATCAAGATGGTGTTGTCACCGATATATCGGCATCTGAATTTAAGGAATTGGTGACAGGGTTTTCTATTGTCAAAGCAAATGATATGGATGAGGCCATTGCAATCGCT
>CAYYLL010000099.1:0-2383 GCA_964472525.1 uncultured Thioalkalispiraceae bacterium
CGATGTATTTGGCGTCTCTGTTTTTTATTGGGTCTATGTTCACGTTCTGAGTAAGGTAATATAGCTCGCCGTTCTTTTTCCTGGATTTTTTGTTGTTGTCTTTTATCAATACTCGCCTGGTCTTCTTGATAAAGCAAAATAGCTTCTTTTGCCGGGCGGCGATGGGAATTGATAGCAACTATAACAAGTTTCCAGTGATAAGAGCCTTTAGAAATAGAAAGCTCTACCCCCTGTTTTACTTCTTTTGATGGTTTGCAACGTTGTCCATTTAGGTGAACCTTGCCGCCAGATACTGCTTCAGTTGCTAATTTACGTGTTTTAAAGAAGCGTGCAGTCCATAACCATTTGTCAATACGTATGGATTCTAAGTCTGGCATAGAGGTGAAAATAGTGTGGTAGAAAATTATATAAAAGTCATATTAGCAATATATAAGACAAAAGCTAGTTTTTATTTTTGTAAATAATATTAAGTAAATAGGTGTTTTTTTTAAGCTTATAAAAAATTGATGTTTCATAGCTTGGTTTATAGGTAAAATAGAAGACTATAAAGTAACTTGTTGAATGAGTCTGTCTGTTAGGTTTTTGAATTATCAAATATGGAGAATAGAATATGAATCTTGAGAAAGTCATTTTTGGTTTTTTTGTAGTATTGGCTTTAACACTGAATTTTGGTTTTTTTTTAGGTGAATTTGATAATCCTGCTCACCATAATGAATTTGAATTATTTGCAGTGATCGTTGTAAATCTAATCGCTACCGCATTAAAGTTTGGGGATAGGTCACAAATAGGGGCAGTTTTATTTGCAACAAGTTTGGTAGCAGATTTAGAGTTGTTAGCAGCGGCTGGATTTTGGACTTTTGCCGTTCATATTACAGGAACAGGCCTTACACCCGAAGTGATGAGTAGTATTATGTCGTTAGCTGGTGGTGCTTTATTAGCTAATGTTATTTCAACTGTTATTCTTGTTTCTGAAACATTGTTTAACCGGTTATAAGATTTACTCTTATTGCTCAGTTTTTTAGTTTTATTTCAGAAAACCAACATGATTAAAAACCGGTTAGGGAGCTAATATGGCGGCAGCCGTTGATTTAAGTCGCATTACCTTTATTGTAATGCGTGAAATGCGTAGTCCATTGATTGCTTTGCTTTTGGTCTATTCATTTTCTATTTTGGGAATGGTTTTTATCCCTGGAATAAAAGTTGAAGGTGAAACTCAGTATATGAGTATTTTTCATGCCTTTTACTTTATGACTTACACTGCGACAACCACTGGTTTTGGAGAATATCCTTTAGTTTTCAGTAATGCACAGCGTTTTTGGGCAATTATCTGCCTTTATTTAAGTGTCGTTACCTGGTTTTATGCAGTGGGTTCGATTATTCGCTTACTCCAAAACCCATTTTTTGTAAGAGCACTTTCAGAATGGCGATTTTCAAGACACGTTCAGCGAATACAAGCTCCTTTCGTTATTATTTGTGGCTTTGGTGATACGGGTAGCGTGTTAACTCGTGGATTGAGTGATTACGGTATGCGTGCCGTAATAATTGATAGTGATGAAGAAAGAATTAAAGCATTGCAGTTACGAAATTATACAGTAGCAATGCCGGGTTTATGTGGTGATGCAGGCGTACCTAAACATTTAATTGAAGCGGGTTTGCGGCGAAGAAACTGTAAGGCGGTTATCGCAACGACGAATAGTGAAGAAATTAATTTAAAAATTTCTGCTTTAGCACGACTGTTAAATCCAAAGGTTGGAATTATCAGTATGTCTAAAGTAGAAGTTTTTGAAGAAACCTTAGCTACCTTGGGAGGTGAAGTACATGTCGTTGATCCTTTTAAAACTTTTGCCAAAGTGTTAGCAGCTTCCATAAACAACCCTGGTTTTTATTCCTTTAATAATTGGTTGGTTAGGGATAGGGGGGCAACACTTGAGCGCTATATTACGCCGCCTAAAGGAAGGTGGGTTATTTGTGGCTATGGACGAATGGGGCATGAAGTCAATTGGGTTTTAAGTAAATATAATATTAAAACAGTCATCATTGACCCGCATGACCAAAAGAAAGATGACTATGTTGACCAATATATCGTTGGTAGAACAACAGCAATAACGTTGGCTAGAGCAGGCATTGAAGATGCAGTGGGTATTTTATCAGGGACGAATGATGACGGACATAATTTAGGGATTTTGCTTAATGCCCGATATTTTAACACCAAGTTATTTACTATTGTTCGACAAAACCGGCATGAGAATGAAATAGCATTTCGTGAAACAAACGTAGATATGATTATGCAACCGACCTTAGTTGCAGCCAGGAAAATATTATTTATCTTGATAGCACCTTTACTAAAAACCTTTTTTAGATATTTGTTAGATAATAAACCAGG
>CAYYLL010000100.1:0-2286 GCA_964472525.1 uncultured Thioalkalispiraceae bacterium
TCTGACTTCCCGCCACTGGCGAATCCTTTTGCTAAATAAAGTGGCCCCACCGGAGTATCAAAAGCAATTATCAAGCTACCCCCAGTATTCAACGATGCAGTATTAATATCATCTTTGTTATTCCAAGTATTTCCTGTTTCCAGAGAGGCACCAACATAAAAAGGAATTTTAAACAAAGATTCATTACCGTTACTCCCCATTTTTTTTAAATAAATAAGTCGTGCAATGCCCGCATAGCGGCCAGTTAATTGCTGCTTTTTGTAGCCGGATAAATTAAGGAATCCACCGAGTGGAAATGTATTGGCTGCCGGGGCATCACTATTAACCACGCCTGCTAGTCCTGTCCAAAACATTAAGGTATTCCCGTTCCAGGTTTCGGCCCAAAGTGCATTTATTGACAGTGTATCCTGGTTTACATCGGAGCCCAGATTTTTTCGACTATTCAACCATCTAATATTGGCAAGTGCGCCATGTTTTGGGAAGTTCACACTATCAAGTTTGTCATATGCAAAATTGATATATCTGGCGCCAATATGAAAATCCTGTTCTGGTGCTGGCCGACTACCGATAAGAAGATTCGTATCGCCTTTACCTTTAACCAGTCCCAATGAAAGTTGTACTCGGTTATTAAAGTTGAGACCCATGGCAACTTTTATCGTTGCCGACGAACTTTTATAATCGGATAGCTGCTCACCGTTTTGGTATCTTGCAAAATGTAATTCAGAATAGGTAGCCTTGGTACTGGCAAAATAAATTTGTGATTTATCCAAAGGTTGGTAGAACTCTGTTGATATAAACTGATCGCTACCTATCTGTAATTCTGTTCGTAACTCTCCCCCAAAACTGTTAAGCGGTGAGGAAGTAATGCTGGAGGCGGCGTTGAATGTACTCGAACCTTTAAAGTTGCTTTCCAGATTTAATCCAAAACGAATATAGTTAGGGCCCCATGTTTTTTTTCTGACATGAATTGTTAAAATAGTTTGTTCATCTACATGCGTAATTTTATAATTCACCCGCTCAAATATATTTAAACCATAAAGTTTCTGTATGTCTCTTTCCAGGTATTCAATATTTAAAAGTTCGCCTGGTTGTATAGAAAAGTAAGAGCGGATAACATCAGGTGAAAGTTTTGAATCATTCTTTATAATGATTTTATTTATAATTTGAGCAACGGGTTTCTTTGAACGTTTTCGTTTTAATTGAGCTTGATAAGCATCACTTGTCATCGAATACTGTATTAGTTTTGAAGTATGTAGCCTTGTGGCTATAATACCTTTTTTAATCATTTCCGCTATATGCCAAAAGTCAGTAGAAGAATATCCTTTGAGATCGGGTTGAATAAGAATATCATTACTTCTAATGGCATTTAGTTGTCTCTGAGTATTACGTTGAATCATAAACCCCATATTCTGGTTAAGTATGCTAAGAGGTGAAACAAGCTTGTCTCTTTTTAATTGATCGCCACCTAAATTGACAATAATCAATATTTCGGCCCCCATTTCCTGCGCAAGCCGCACAGGTAAATTATTTGCAAAGCCACCGTCCACCAGCAGACGACCATCATACTCTACCGGTGTAAACACACCCGGAATGGACATACTTGCTCGCATTGCACTAACAATATCTCCACCGCTCATTACAACCGCTTTGCCGCTTTCAATGTCTTCTGCAACTGCACGGAAAGGCACAGGAAAGTCATCAAAATTATCGGGGGCATCTGGCATAAGTGACCTTAGCAATAAATCCAGTTTTTGCCCCTGAATCAATCCAGTTGGAATTTTAACTGCACCATTTTTAAATCCTGCTTCAAGTTTAATTAAATAATTATAGTCATCTTGTTTACGACGAACACTGCGTTGTGCACGTGATGGATTGTCCTGAAATATATCTTTCCAGTTAATAGTGATAAGTGTCTCTTCAAGCATTGCCGGTGAATACCCATACGCGTATAACCCACCCGTCACCGCCCCCATGCTGGTACCCGTTACGATATCAACTGGAACGCGTAATTCTTCAAGCACCTTGAGCACACCAACATGAGCAGCACCGCGTGCGCCGCCGCCGCTTAGCACCAGCCCAATTTTAGGACGTTTTTTTATTGCTACATTTATTATGGGATCGGCAAGAATTTCAGCAGCAAATAAAATTGCAATAAATGTAAAGAGTAATTGTCGGTGAAGTATCACTATGAATTTCACTTATACATGATTAGTGTTTATTATGATTGCATGAAGATGATGAGTAAACAATCCTTTATGTGTAACTTACCCTTAATATCAAATGGAA
>CAYYLL010000101.1:0-2043 GCA_964472525.1 uncultured Thioalkalispiraceae bacterium
CTCATATTAGAGATTAATAATAAGCAGTTACACAAAATAATTTACATTCTCCATCAAAAGAAGTGGGCCCCGCCCTATTTTTTTCATTATTGATTATTACCGTGTCTTTTATTCCCATTTTTGCAATGCAAGCTCAAGAAGGAAGATTATTTGCCCCTCTTGCCTACACTAAATCATATGCAATGGCCGCTGCGGCTCTATTAACAATCACCGTCGTACCGGTATTAATGGGCTTTTTTATCCGAGGGAAGGTTGTTTCCGAAGATAAAAACCCAGTGAGTCGTTTTCTACATTTTATCCATGCACCTCTATTAAAAGCCGCTATGCGCTGGCGTTCTTTAACATTACTTATCGTTGCCTTATTATTAATATCAACTGCTTACCCTTTATCTAAAATTGGTAGTGAATTTATGCCTCCGTTAGATGAAGGTGATATTCTTTATATGCCAAGCACCTTTCCCGGCATTTCAATTACTAAAGCCAAAGAACTACTGCAACAAACAGATAAAATATTAAAAACCTTTCCAGAAGTATTACTTGTTTTTGGCAAAGTGGGACGAGCCGATACAGCAACCGACCCAGCACCTTTATCGATGATAGAGACAACAGTCCGCCTTAAGCCTAAAGAACAGTGGCCTGATCCAACTAAAACTACCCAGCAATTAATGTCCGAAATGGATAAAGCACTTCATTTCCCAGGCATAGCCAATGCCTGGACTATGCCAATCAAAACTCGTATTGATATGCTCTCCACCGGCATTAAAACACCGGTTGGTATTAAAATATCGGGACCAAATTTAAATGAATTGCAGCGATTAGCAAAAGAAATAGAACAGACGATAAAAACTCTGCCGGATACATTATCCGCATTTGCTGATCGCACAGTAGGAGGTCACTACCTTGATTTTGACATTAACCGAGAAGCAGCAGCCCGTTATGGTTTAACTATTGGCGACGTACAAGACATCATTCGAAGTGCTATCGGTGGCATGAATGTGACAGAAACTGTAGAAGGTCTGGAACGCTATCCTGTAAACCTGCGCTATCCTCGTGAATTGCGTGATAATCTGGAAAGTTTAAAAAGAGTTTTGATTCCAACCCCAACAGGCGCACAAATCCCTCTGACTTTAGTGGCAAAATTACAGTTAAGACGTGGGCCTCCAGCCATTAAAACTGAAAACTCCCGTCCCAATGCCTGGATTTATATAGATCTTAAAACTACCGACATTGGTGGTTATGTCAAACAAGCTAAAAAAATATTGGCAGATCAAATCAAAATCCCCAAAGGATACACAATCAGCTGGTCAGGTCAGTTTGAATATATGGAAAGAGCATCAAAACGATTGCGTATAGTCGTCCCTCTTACCCTATTATTAATATTCTTATTGTTGTATTTTACCTTTCGTAACTTTATCGAACCGGTGATCGTCATGTTGACCATCCCCTTTGGACTGATAGGCGGCATCTGGGCAATTTTCTGGTATGACTATAATTTATCGGTTGCTGTTTATGTGGGATTTATCGCTTTGGCGGGAACTGCCGCAGAAACAGGGGTGATGGTATTGAACTTTATTGATATAGAAATCACTAAACTTCGACAATATAAACAACAGTCATTAACTGCACAGGAAATCAAAAAAACCGTAGAAAAAGCCACTGCATTACGTGTTCGTCCAGTAGCAATCACCGCGTTTACCACTATGCTTGGATTAGTCCCCATCATGTGGGCTACAGGAGCCGGTGCTGATGTAACTCATCGTATAGCAGCACCCGTTTTAGGTGGTATGTTTACGGTTTTAATATTAAGTTTACTGGTATTTCCAGTTATATATAGCTTGACTCTGCAACTTCAGGAAAGTAAAAAATATAAATATGACTCTTAAACCAAATATCAGTATTTAGTATCAAAAGTGGGGGTTAGACTGTTAAACTTAGTGGTATTTTTCGAAAAATTTGAAATTAATTTATCATTTTTTTATTCTCAACGCCATCTCAACAACTACCAGATGAAAGTTGGTGATTGTTGAGTTACATTTAATATAT
>CAYYLL010000102.1:0-2002 GCA_964472525.1 uncultured Thioalkalispiraceae bacterium
GGTTTACGGGGCATGAAAAAGATGTGGCGACGAATTTAATTTATTTTAAAGCGCGGTACTACGACCCCGATACCGGCATCTTTATTAGTCAAGACCCTTATCTTGGGGATGTGAATACACCGCCTTCTTTGAATCGGTACTTGTATGCTTATAGTAATCCGACTGTTTATGTTGATTTGACGGGGTATGCTAGTGATGAGGTTAATGAATCAAGCGAGCGTCAAACAGAATTTGGTCAATCGTTTGATGATGCGCCTCGCCAGACGCGAGAGGATATTCAGAAACGTTTAGATGAACGTTTAGCGCAGCGTAAGCTTGATCAGGAAAATGCAAAAAATAAAGAGAGTCAAGTCGCCGAAGGTGACAGTAGCGATGAAACTGAGCTTATACCAACTAAGAGCCCTTGTAATGAGACGCCTGAAGTTTGTAATGCAAGAAAACAAGCGAATGCAGATAGAGAGTTCCTTAAAAAAGGTGAAGCCGAGCTAGATAAAGCGAATAAATATGTGGGTGGTTTAGTCGTAACGTATGGTATTACTCGTGGTACTAGCAAAGTGGTAGGTGAGCTGGGTCATAAAGTTGCAGGTAAATGGCTTAAGAGTATTCTTAAACGTATTAAAGATAAATTAGGTCGTTTATCAGGCAAAGGCAAAAACAATTTTAAAAAATCAAATAAACTTGGTTTTGTTACAAAGAGTGTAACGGTCAGTAAGGGTCGTTTTCCTCAGTCGGCAAAACACATCGAAGATGCAGTTGCATCAGGTAAGCCTAATACCCTGACAATAAATCGTGCTGGTGCAACGGCAAATAGAAGGGACTCATTACGTGGCGTTAAAACCAAGCCTGGTCTTGACCGTGATGAGTTTCCCCCTGCAATGTTCCAGGAAGGTGGCAAAGGTGCTTCCGTAAGGCACGTCAATCGTGGTGATAACCGTGGCGCTGGTGCTTGTATTGGTGCCCAGTGTCGAGGCTTGTCTAACGGCACTAGAGTTAGAATAGATGTGGTGGATTAAATTATGTCTAGTAACCTAGATAAATTACTGTCGAGTGCCACTCCATCATTGAGCGACAATCCCCCCTCGCTGAATGAGCAGGTTCGCAGCTTGGCGGGATCAGCAGCAGATGATTTGCTGAGTATGTTATGTAAACGGAATGGATTTTATGCGCTAGAAAGTGCATTACATGTTTTTCCATCACACTCAGACGAGAAAGAAATAGGTTTGGATGAATGGAATAGTGATGTTTTGTGGCGTAACGAATACCAAGGGATGGCTGATGGCTGTTTGTTTTTTGCCGAAGATGTTTTTGGTGGGCAATTTTGCATTAAAGGAAATAAGATATATACCTTTGATCCAGAGACAGGCGCATTAGATTATTTGGCTGATGACATTGAAGGATGGGTGACAGCAATAATCAGCGACTATGAAGTACTTACAGGTTATCCATTGGCGCACCAATGGCAAGAACATCATGGCCAACTTCCTGCTAAAAAACGACTGTTACCGAAGGTTCCATTTGTTGCAGGTGGAGAGTTTACTTTAGATAACTTGTATCTAAATGATGCTATAGATGGAATGAAGTTTAGAGCGGATATAGCAAATCAAATTAAAGACCTGCCGGATGGTGCCAAAATCCAGTTTAATGTTGTTGGTTAAATAAAGAAAAAGGGGACAAGAAAAAGGGGACGGATTTATTTAAATCAAAACCCAACTAAAAAAAGAACCAAAAAAACAAACTGAAACATAAAACATAAAACATAAAACATAAACAAGCAGACAACAAATTAACGAAAATGAACCATCAAGCCAGACAATTCGACAACACAAAAGGCACATTGCAAGCCACACGCAATGACGTGCCACTGTGTCTGGCACGTTGGCCTGAAAAAGGGCAGGTAGTAACCACCGCCGACCACCCCATCATCGGTAATAATTTTTTATATATTACCTACGATTTGGTCGATAACAAACTCACCCAAACCGATGCCAATAATAATGTTACC
>CAYYLL010000103.1:0-1805 GCA_964472525.1 uncultured Thioalkalispiraceae bacterium
AGATAGAATTAAGAGGTATGACAATGAAAGCAGCTAAACAAAAAAAACTTGAAGCCAGTGGTTGGAAAGTTGGTAGTGCGGCTGATTTTTTAGAATTAACAGATGAAGAAGCAGCTTACATTGAGCTCAAACTTAAATTAGCTAACCAATTAAAAGCAACCCGAACAAAAAAACACCTAACACAGAAAGACTTTGCTAAAAAAATTGATTCTAGCCAGTCGCGTGTTGCAAAGATGGAAACAGGTGATCGTTCAGTGTCTTTAGATTTGTTGATTAAATCTTTATTGGCGTTAGGAGTTAGTAATGAAGATATTGGTAAAACTATTATAAATTCTAAAGCTGCTTGAGTCTCTCTCTGGACTCCAGCCCCCGCTATCGCTGAGGACAAGCTCTGCACGAGGATGATAGGGAAAACAGCCGACTATCATTTCTTTACAACTATCGCCTTCGTAAAATAAAGTAATTCTTCAGCCATTGCCAAACGCTGCGCAGGTGTAGCTTTTAGCATATCGCGTAACTGCTCATCCTCAACCTGTTCAAAAGTAACAGGCCATTCAGTCTTTGGTTCATTAACTTCGCTATTCTTTTTCATATTCTTTTATTTTAGTTAATTTTTCAATATCGTCTATATCTTTTGGACGGCCTGCCTGTTTTTTCATTATGATTAAATCATTAATTGAGCAAACTCTAACATTAATACCTTCAAGCTCCATTACGACTGATCGATTATATAATTCTTTATACGGAATGGGCTGTTTTACAAATAAATCAATTGTTAACAAAGGATTGTCAGGTTGATACATTGAAAAAACTTGCATCCCTTTTTCTTTAATCCACTGTTCACGTTTATTTTCATCGGCAAATTCTATTGCTTGCACAGGAACTTTAGGAACATAACCAGCATCTGTTAAAACAGTAATAACTTTGGTCACTTCTTCTGTTTGTAAATCAACGACCAAATCAATATCTGATGTTGCTCTAACATAGCCATGTAATATGGTGGCAATACCTCCAACTACAACATACTGCACATCAGCTTGGTTTAACGCTTTGAATAATGGTAGGTAGAGTGACATTACATTTACTGGATTCCCGCCTGCGCGGGAATGACGTTGTTCCTCTTATTTTATTACTTATTATATAAAACCAGATTGCTTCGCTATTGCTCGCAATGGCCTTGATAAAACTACGTTAAGCTTTCTTATATATTTCACTACCCTGGCTTTTAAACTCCGCAGCCTTAGCCTTCATCCCTTCTTCCATTACAACATCAACCCCAATCCCTTCCTTCGCTGCATAATCCCTCACATCCTGCGAAATTTTCATCGAACAAAAATTAGGCCCACACATTGAACAAAAGTGTGCCACTTTATGCGCTTCTTTCGGCATGGTTTCATCGTGGTATTCTCTTGCTCTGTCCGGGTCTAGGCCAATATTAAACTGGTCTTCCCAACGGAATTCAAAACGTGCTTTACTCATGGCGTTGTCGCGTATTTGTGCACCGGGGTGGCCTTTGGCTAAATCGGCTGCATGTGCAGAAATTTTATAAGTGATGATGCCTTCTTTTACATCGTCCCGGTTTGGTAAACCTAAATGTTCTTTGGGTGTTACGTAACAAAGCATGGCACAACCGAACCAGCCTATCATGGCGGCACCGATGCCGGATGTTATATGGTCGTAACCCGGTGCGATATCGGTAGTGAGTGGCCCGAGTGTATAAAACGGAGCTTCGTCACATTCTTCTAATTGCTTCGTCATGTTTTCCTGAATCATATGCATGGGCACATGGCCGGGGCCTTCTATCA
>CAYYLL010000104.1:0-1664 GCA_964472525.1 uncultured Thioalkalispiraceae bacterium
TCCCCCGTTGGTCGTCAGCGGGGTGCATACCCCGTTGACGATATATAATTGATTCTTTTATTATCAGTTTGTTAGCTTAATACAACACTTTTTGTAAAATATTGATAAAATACCGTTCTTATACAGCGTAGTTCGAGGATTAATGATGCAAGATTTAAGTAAAGAAGACAGCTTATCGTTAACGAAAATGATAATTGGTATTCTTGAAAGTTGGGGGCTCAATACCCGTCAGCAACACACCTTGTTGGCTTTTTCCAAAAAAGTCCCGATACGTGGTATGCGCCGGTTTCAGGAAGATCGTGCCTTTCCCAATGAGGCCGAGTTGAATACCCGGGTAGAACATATCGTTGGCATCCATCATGCGTTATACACAACCTACCCACATAATCCAGCAATGGGTGCGTTATGGATTAAAACGAGCAATAAACGTTTTAATAATCAGTCGCCGATTAAATTAATGCTGGAAGAAGGTATAACTGGTGTTGAACGGGTGCGCGCACATTTGGATTGTGCTTATGACTGGCATTTAAACCCTTAGGTTTGATACCGTGTTGCGTATTGGCAGCGAGGTCTTTTTATATTTTATTTCCTCGCCCCTTACGTTTAGGCCGTCCTTCATAGTTTACGATCGAACGTATCAGATTTTCATAAGGTAAGCCTTCGAGGTCCTTGTATTTATTCATGCTGTGCGTGAGTAAAGTATGAATATCTTCGATTTTTGTGTCGCTGATAACCTCAATATTATTATCTAATGTCAGGCCAATAATACTGCCCATCTGAACCTTGATTTCTTTTGCGTGAGGTAATGGGGCCTTGATGGTTTTGTAGTTTTAGTGCAAACAAGGATTTAGAACGTAGGGTTGTCAGAAAAAAAGTACAGAGTACACAAGCATCTTGTGAGGAGCAGGCAATGGCTTCTCTGTCTGCCAGACGAATTTTATTGGCTTGTTGGCAGCTTGTTTGGCGGCTATTAATGGCTTTTTCATAACTACACTGGCGAGTGATAATATCTCGATAGGTACTACGATATTGATCTTCATCCACGATTTGTAGACCGGCTTATTTTTCCCATTCTCTTACGACAGTTTCTTTACGTTTTTCATGTAAGCGTTCTTCCGCTTCAATAATATCGTCAGCAAAAATAATTTGGTAAGTTGCATCCGAGTCTGCTTCGTTTTCAGTACGGCATTTTTTTGCCTGTTGTTTGGCTTCTTTGTATATTTTATATTCGCCAACTTGTTCAATATTTTTAACCAGCTTTGAAACACTCGGTAAGATTTTATAAAGGAAGTAGGGCATGACAATAGAACCTCGAAGTAGACTGCATTTATGTTTATTTTAGATGGTTTTAGTGCATTATTGAAGTATCCTCAAGGTGATAGAGTGTTTACAATAACGTGATGAATAATAAGACAATTAATAACAAACATTTGCTTTGTATCGTTGAGCTGGGTGGCTATCCAGATTTCAGTAAAATTTACCAGCAATATCAACTAGATGTGGAAATAACCGATTCCATGCGTAAAGCAGTAAAAATTCTTAAAAAAAAGACACCACAGATTATTGTTGCCGAGTTTAATTATCAGTCTGATTTTCGAGACAGAACCAGTTGTAATCCCCCCATTAATAACCGAAGTTAAAAGTAGAGGTTAAGCCGCTTTAAG